>JAEYOX010000069.1 GCA_023411265.1 Bacteroidota bacterium
GCCATGATTTCGGCTCTTCCGCCGGAGATAAGATCTACTGTTGCAAACTGCTGATAGACCCGGACAGGCTCTTCGGAACTCAGCACCGTCACTGCGCTGGTCAGTTTGATGTTTTTTGTAATGGCAGCAGCGGAGGCTAAAATAGACGATGGTGAGGAGACGGAATAATCTTCGCGGTGATGCTCTCCAATGCCGAAAACATCGACGCCAAGTTCGTCGGCAAATTTTACTTCTTCCAGAAGATTCTGTATTCTTTGGTGGGCGTTGGTGCCTTTTCCGGGTGAACTTTCCGGTGCCATATCGGCAAAGGTCATGTAGCCAAATTCTATTTTTTTCATCATATGGGTTTGGACGTGAAAAAATGGAAAGTTGTACTTTCCAAAAGTTGCTTTATTTTATTCGACAGAGAAAGGATTTTGTTACAGCAACAAAAGGGTGGTGGGGTGTTGAAGTTTAATATGCTGCTGTAAACTGTTTTCTGATGAACTGCTTATTTTCTATTTCATCGGCAATGGCTACGGCAAGATCTTCTACCGAATGTCGGGAACGGCCTTCTTTGTCCAGCACCGGTGTATCGGTACCATAACGGTATTTTACTGTTCTGCCACGGTCTTTGTCCTCGCTGAACATATTCATTTCTATTGCCGGCGAGAAAAATTGCCAGTCCAGTATTTCATTCTTACTGAGGTTTTCGACAAAATATTTTTTCACTGCACTCGCCCCGGGATAGATTTCTTTAGGAAAGTCCGGGCCGTCCACAATGTATTTTCCGTCGGTTTTCAGTGTTCCCGCACCGCCGATTACGATCAGCCGATTACTGTCGGATTTTTCCACAGCTTTCTGAATGCTTTCGGCACCTTTTATATATTCGTCGTGAAGATTAGGATTGGTCCACCCCGGATTGAACGCGCTGACGATTACATCATGGCCGTTGATGATCTCAGCGAGTCCTTCCGTATTGAAGATGTTCTGATCGCGGCGGGTGAGATGATCACTGCTGATGCCGATTTTGGAAGTGTTTCTAGCGATGGCTGTTACATGATGCTGACGATTGAGAAGTTCTTTAAGAATGGCATTTCCCACATATCCCGTTGCTCCGATTAATGCTATTTTCATATTGTAATTACTTTTGATACAGACAAAAGTATCCAATTTTAAGCCGCCAACTGTTGATGTAAGATAAGAATTTGTTGAACTGCAAAATACATTTAACAAAAAAACCTCCCGTTTCCGGAAGGTTGAGATAGCAAAGGGAGAGAATTACCCTTGTTTTCTGTGTGTGCTTTTCGGAGCTGACTTTGCTGCCTGGGTAGATTCTTTTACTTTGGGAGCAGCAGTTTTGGCTGTCTTTGGTTCTGCCTTTTTAGAAACGGTTTTCTTTTCTACAGATTCTTCAGCAGTTTCTTTTTCTTCAGCCTCTGATTTCACGAAGCTCTCCGGTGTAATGTATCCGGCAGCATGCAGAAGATTGTACCACTGCGCGAGTTTTTTGATATCGGAAAGATACACGCGGCCTCTGTCATAATCAGGAAGTGCAGTTTCCATGAATTCCCGCAGTTCATTATCTGATGATTTATGAGAAATGGTTGCTTTATAATCATTTGTTTTGGCAATGTTTTCGAACACCTCGAACAGGGGAACTTCTTTATCAAAAGTAAACATAGCGATATTGTCCAATAAACTCACCTGGCTGGAATTGCCGATGCTTACTTTCTTTTTCGTGGTTACATCTTCGATAATAAATCCGTTTTTCAGCTGGGAAACCAGTTTAAAAAGTCCGGGTTTTCCCGAAATTGAAATAATTTTTTCTAACTCCATATTCATTTATTTATTATTAATGTTTCATACGCATCCTGATGCGCGAAAAATTATTTTGGAAATCTCATTTGATAATTTACATTAACATCGCCGTGCATGATCTTGGAAAGTTTTCCTTTCACCAGTTTTTTCTTCAGCGAAGAGAGGTGATCTGTAAACAGAATGCCTTCAATATGATCGTATTCATGCTGAATAACACGGGCACGAATATCGGAAAAAGTTTCTGTATGTTTCACAAAATTTTCATCTAAATATTCAATCACGATGGTTTCTTTGCGTTTTATATCTTCACGAATATCAGGAATAGAAAGGCAGCCTTCGTTGAATTTCCATTCCTGTCCGCTTTCTTCAAGGATTTTCGCATTGATAAATACTTTTTTAAAACCTTTCAGCTCGTCTGCAATATCGGCATAATCTTCATCCTCTGCTAACGGCGTCACGTCGATGCAGAACAGCCTGATGTCCAGCCCCACTTGTGGTGCCGCAAGACCGATACCGTTGGCATTTTCCATAGTTTCAAACATGTTTTCGATCAGGCTACTGAGTTCCGGATAATCATGATCTATATTTCGGGCTACTTTCCTGAGAACAGGATCTCCGAAAGCCCGGATGGGTAATATCATCTTTGTTTATTTTCTAAAAAATTCTGTAAAATAAGGGTAGCGCTTACTTTGTCTATCAGGCCTTTGTCCTGCCTTTGCTTTTTGCTCTTGCCGCTTTGGCTGATAAAGAACGACGCGATTTTGGAGGTAAATCTCTCATCGAGACGGTGAACGGTGATGCCGGGAAAGTGAATTTCAAATTTTTCGATCCATTTTCTGATATCGGTTTCTATTTCAGAAAGATTGCCTTTGAGGTCAATGGGAAGGCCAATCACCACTTCTTCCACCTGGTTTTCGGCAAAATACTGCTGAAGGAAATTCATCAAGTGTGAGGTTTCTACGGTATCCAGTCCGCTCGCTATCATTTGAAAATCGTCGGTAACAGCAATGCCCGTGCGCTTTTTTCCGAAGTCTATTGCCATTATTTTTCCCATAGGTGCAAATTTAAACAAAATTTATATTTTTAATCCTGAGAAATAATTCGGCATGAAAGCAGAGGAACTCTTTTTTGGAACTGAAAATGTTCATTTTCTGGTGGAGGTCATTGTCAGGACTTCGATCATGTTTTTGTTTTTGATTCTCGTGATGAAATTTACCGGGAAACGAAGCATCAAGCAACTTTCTATTTTTGAAATGGTGATGATTATCGCCCTGGGAAGTGCTGCCGGGGATCCGATGTTTTATAAGGAAGTGGGCATTGCAGTGGCTGCAACGGTATTGGTGGTGACTATTACGATTTACAGAATCATCATTTATCTGGTAACGCGTTCCGAAAAAATAGAATTGTATTTTGAAGGGAAACCTGAGTATCTCATCAAAGACGGGCAACTTACCAACGAATTTCTGCATGAGAAAATACTGGGAGTGGACGAATTTTTTTCAGAACTGAGAATGCAGAATATAGAACACATTGGCCAGGTAAAAGATGTGCTGCTGGAAACCAACGGGGCGCTGAGCGTTATTTTCCGGGAGCCGGAATATACAGGATACGGACTTCCGATATGGCCGGACAAATATCTGGATACAGCCAAATCCATCCTTGCCCGCCATTATTACTCCTGCGCGCGATGCGGAAAAACCACATTAGGTTCGGAGATTGTAAACAGCACCTGTAGCTGCAAAAATAAAAGGTTTGTCAACGCTATGTCCACACAACGTATCAACTGAGAAATAAAAAGTTTTGTAGTTGTTTTGAAAAAGTTTAATTTTATTACCCCAAATTCAAAAATTATGAAAAAACTGATTCTGGTACGCCACGCGAAAAGCGACTGGCCGGCAGATACAGACGATTTTGACAGGCCGCTGGCGGAATGCGGGCATGAGGACGCTGTGAAAATGGCAAAGTTCCTGAAGGGAAATCAGGTGGATATACAGTGTTTTATTTCCAGTCCAGCAGTACGGGCATTAGGAACCTGTGAGATATTCAATCGGGATTATCAGGTTTCACTCCATACGGATCAAAAGCTGTACAGTCCTTCTGAAGACGGCATCCGTTCCATCATTTACGGGCTGGAAGATCAGGTGAACTCTGTGGCTATGTTTTCTCACAACAACGGGATATCCAATTTTGCCAATTCTATTTCAGAAGATATTTTCCATTTCCCAACCTGTGGTGTAGCCGGATTTCAGATCGATTGTTCCTCCTGGTCGGATTTTGACCTTGCTGCTAAAAAGCTTCTTTTCTTTTACGAACCCAAAAATATTTAATCGGTTTCGTTCTCTTCTTTTTCGTTGGCCTTAATCAGCGAAAAACTTACATTTCCATATTTCCGGGTAGCCGTAACATTGGGGTGTTGAGGGATATTTTTCGTCTGATGCTCAAGAATCAGTATCCCGTTTTCTTTCAGATAGTTATTGTTTAAAATCAGAGAAATCAGTTCGCTGTATTTCTTTTCATCCATTTCGAAAGGCGGATCTGCAAAGATGATATCATATTGTTTTTTCGTCCGGTTTTTTTTCAGCCAGTCAAATACATCTGCCCGTTGAACACTGATCTGCAAAGCCATATCCAGTTCCGATGCTGTGGATGAAATAAAATTACAGTGTTTAGGATTCATTTCCACGCTGGTAATGTCCTGACATTCTCTGGAAGCAAACTCCAACGAGATGGAACCGATGCCTGCAAAAAGATCAAGAACGGAAGTGAACTCCAGTTCGTAGCGGTTTTCGATAATGCTGAAAAGCGCTTCTTTAGCAAAATCTGTGGTAGGTCGCACATCGAAATGTTTCGGTGCGGCGATTTTTTTGGCTTTCCATTTTCCTGATATGATTCGGTACATCTATGTTATTTTAGGATGAAATTCTTCTTAGGCCGGTTATCATAATTCATTTTCAGATGGCGCACAAACTTCCGGAGTTCTGAGATAAAAGTTTCGTTTTCTGAAGTTTCTCCATACACGAAAAAACGGGTTTCTTTAATGCCAAAATTAATTTTGCTGATGCTGAACATGATAAAATAAAGAAAATCCACCTCGGAATTGACATCCAGATTGTTATAAAGAATCACTTTTTTGTTTTCCAGCGCAATAAACTCGCACTGCTGGTGGTAGAGATTGATATGGATTTCTTTTCCGCCTTTTGCAGTGATAGAATTGAGAAATTTTTCTCCCGAGAAATTGAATTTCACAGGAAGTTCGCGCGATTTCAGCATGTGGTACCATGCTTTCGGGAAAGTATAATAAAACTGGAGTCTGTATTTTTTATTCACAGAAAGCATCAGTTCTTCTTCGTCTTTATTAACGGATGAATTGAAAGCAATCAGGTCATAACCCAATTCGTGCTCGCTGAAGCCTTCCGGCATTAGTGTAAAGCGGTTCAGTGCGGATACTACCTGAATTTCGCTGAATTTCCTGTCCAGAACAGTTGCCAATTTTCGGGTAATAAAATCTTCGGGCGATTCTTCCTTTACGAAATAAGACTGTTCGTCCTGAACATTTTTGCCACGCACCATCTGGTATTGTAACCCGTCCTGTGTAAAAAGTAAATTGAGTTTTTCCATCTTGAAGTGAGCAAATTTATTAAAATTATTTGGGTTGTAAAATTCAGGGAAAAGGTATGAGTTTTATCAATGTTATCTTATATTTGCTTTAAATTCTTATCTTTAACCGTAAATAATTTCAATATGAAAAAGATAATTTTAGTGCTGATGCTGGCGTTCTCAGTATCCGTTTTTGCACAGAAAGTGACCAATCAATATGTGGAAGCTTCCTGCGGAATGTGTAATTTTGATCAGAAAAATGACCGCGGCTGCGCCCTGGCAGTGAGAATGGACAACAAAGTGTATTATGTGGAAGGCACTTCCATTAAAGATCACGGAAACCCGCATGCTGAAGACGGATTCTGCAAAGTGGTGAAGAAAGCAAAAGTTTCCGGGGAAATAAAAAACGGAAAACTGTATGCTTCCAGTTTCACCGTGTTGCCTGAGAAGAAATCTAAATAAATTCTAGCATCACCGAGCCGGACTGATGGTGAAGAATCGCTGTATTTCTGAAATCCAGTCCGGTTTGGCTGATGAGAACATCGTGCACCATCTGCTGTAAGGTTCCATCGCCGATTCCGTGAATGATTTCAAGCTTTTTGAGGTTATGCTTTCGGCACCAGGCCAGGGTTTCCAGTAATTTTTCTTTTTGAAGTAAGAGTCTTTCGAAACTTTCATAACGTTCAGGACTGTCTGTCATTTTCTCGAAATGAAGATCCAGAACCAGAGGTTCTTTTAGATGTTTCTTTGATTTTCTTTTTGGCAGCTCCGGTTTCTGCTGAAATTCTACTTGCTCATAAAAGGCGTCCTCCCGTAGTACCAGCTGTTTCCTGTCAAAAGTATGTGTAAATCCGTGTTCATCCATGATCACGATCCTGTTGCCGTGCACAGAGGTTACGGTTCCGCTTAGGTTTTCATCGATTACCGATACCCGGTCTTTTATTTTCACTAATTTACTTTTTTCCCAATTCGATAATCTGGAGATTCCGGATGTTATCCTGATCAATTTCAAACTGCATCATGGTTCTCATCTGATGCCAGCCCTGTTTTCCACATGCTCCCGGATTCAGGTGAAGCAGTGCATTCTTTTCATCATACATCGCTTTCAGAATGTGGGAATGTCCTGAAATAAACAGTTTTGGTTTTTTCCTGGCCATTTCAATTTTTGCCAGCGGCGTATATCTTCCCGGATAACCGCCGATGTGAATCATCAGCACTTCTACCTCTTCGCACCTGAAACTATTGACTTCCGGAACACAGCGACGGATTTTATCATTATCTATATTTCCGAATACCCCTTTCAAAGGTTTTGTTTTTTTCAGGATTTCCAAAACTTCCATGCTCCCGAAATCGCCGCAATGCCAGATTTCATCCGCTTTTTCAGCATATTCGAGAATCCTGTCATCGATGTAGGAATGGCTGTCGGAAAGCAATAGAATTTTTGTCATTTGGATAATCTGAAGAAACTGAATCTCTCTTATGGCAAAGGTAAAAGTAATTTTCGATAAAATGATGTATGGTTTTTAACTATAAAATGGTCAGTAAAAAAGATGAAGCTTCACCTTAAATTTGTATTTTTGTGAAAATAAAGAAAAGCAATGCCACAAATATCAAAAAGGGCTGAAAATATGCCTGCTTCACCGGTAAGAAAACTGGTTCCGTTCGCCATTCAGGCCAAGCAACGGGGAACAAAAGTGTACCATCTTAATATCGGTCAGCCGGACATTAAAACGCCGGAAACGGCACTGGAAGCCATCAGAAATATTGATCTGAATGTCTTGGAATATGCCCTTTCCGAAGGTAATATAGAATACAGAAATGCTCTGGTCAATTATTATCATTCTTTGGGTTACACGGATCTGACTCCCGATCATTTTATTGTCACCAACGGAGGTTCCGAAGCTCTGAATTTTGCCATTTCCACGCTTTGCGACGACGGTGATGAAGTCATTATTCCCGAACCTTATTATGCCAATTATAATGGTTTTGCCAATACTTTCCGTGTGAATGTAGTTGCTGTGCCTTCATCTATTGATACCGGTTTTGCGCTTCCATCCATTGAGGAATTTGAGAAAAAAATAACACCGAGAACAAAAGCTATTATCATCTGTAATCCCGGAAACCCTACCGGTTATCTGTATTCTTTAGAAGAACTTCAGAAGCTTGCACAAATTGCGCTGAAGCACGACATTGTCATTATTTCCGATGAGGTGTACCGCGAATATGTGTATGACGGACATCAGCAGATTTCGATGCTTGAATTCGAAGAACTGAAGGATCATTGTATTATTATTGATTCCGAATCGAAAAGATATTCAATGTGCGGCGCACGAATAGGCTGTATGATTACCCGTTCCCATAAAATTCATGATGCTGCGATGCTGTTTGCCCAAGCCAGGCTCAGCCCGGTGCTTTTAGGACAGATTGCCGCTACTGCAGCACATGAAAATGATCAGGATTATATCCGCAGTGTACGTGAGGAATATACCCACCGCAGGAATGTTCTGGTCGATTTGCTGAACGGTATTCCCGGCGTGATCTGCCCCAAGCCTAAAGGTGCCTTTTACTGCGTGGCAGAACTTCCTGTGGATGATACCGAAAAATTCGCCCAATGGTTGCTGGAGGTGTACTCCAATAATAATGAAACCATCATGGTAGCGCCAGCAGGCGGTTTTTACAGTGATCCGGAATTGGGAAAAAAACAGGTTCGCATTGCTTACGTTCTGAAAGAAGAAGATTTGAGGAGAAGTGTGGAACTGTTGAAAGATGCTTTAGACCAATATAAAGCTGCTTTCAATCTTTAACTTACTATCCCATAATATACAGCCGCGGATTTTTAGATTCGTGGCTTTTATTTTTTAATTTTACCGCTTTATTTTGCACAATGGATTGGTTTCAAAACAAATCTTTAAAGTCACATAACACCTTTGGGGTAGATGTTTCCGCCCGGTATTACGCGGAGGTTCGTTCAGAAGAAGATTTAATTTCGGCGTTGAAAAACTATAGAAAACTTCAGAGAGAAGTTCCTCAGTTTCCATTACTTTTTTTGGGCGGTGGAAGCAATGTGCTTTTCCTCCATGATTTTGCCGGACTTGTTGTTAAGTTGAATATCAAAGGTATAAAAGAGGAGATTGTTGATGAAAATCATGTGTTGATTTCTTCCGGTGCAGGTGAAAACTGGCATGACTTCGTGATGTACTGTTTGGGAAAAAACTATGGCGGACTGGAGAATCTTTCCCTAATTCCCGGAAATGTCGGAACATCCCCGATGCAGAATATCGGCGCTTACGGCACCGAAATTAAAGATCATTTCGCAACGTGCAAAGTGCTGAATCTGGAAACTCTGGAAACTGAAAACTTCAACAATGAACAGTGCCGGTTTGGCTATCGCGATTCCATCTTTAAAAGAGAATGTAAGGGCAAATATGTTATTCTTGAAGTAAGTTTTTTGCTCACAACGCGGCAACATTTAATAAAAACCAGTTATGGTGCTGTTCAGCAGGAACTTGAGAAAATGAATGTTTCGAATCCCACCATTGACGATGTTTCCGCTGCTGTGATATCTATCCGTAGAAGCAAACTTCCAAATCCGGCAATACTTGGAAATGCGGGCAGTTTTTTTAAAAATCCTACCATTTCTTTAATCCAGTATGAAGACCTGCAAAAAGAAAATCCGAATATGCCGTCGTATCCGTCCGGTGATTTGGTGAAGATTCCCGCAGGCTGGCTCATCGAACAGTGTGGGTGGAAAGGCCGCCAATTGGGGAATGTTGCCTGTCATGAACTTCAGGCGTTAGTAATTGTGAATAAAACGGGAAAAGCTTCCGGCCAGGAAATTTATGAGTTCTCAGAACAGATCATCCGTTCGGTAAAAGAAAAATTTGGTATTGAGCTGGAAAGGGAAGTGAATGTGATCTGAATTAGCTGGAAATCTTCTCAATGGCTTTCAGCATGTCAATACCTTTTCCCATCACCGGTTTAAAAAGGTCTCCTTTTTTCTCCAGCCGGGCTTTGGCGTTTTCGATATTCCAGTCGGTGGGTTTCAGCCCTGGTTTTACTTCTTTCCATTCCAGAGGCATCGAAACGGGAGCGCCGTTTTTCGGACGAATGCTGTAGACGCTTGCCAGGGTCTGTCCGCGCCGGTTCTGCAAATAGTCCAGATATATCTTTCCTTTGTCGCGTTTCTGAAGACTGCGTTCCAGTGTAGTGAGATCGGGAAGTTCCCTTTGCACCATCTGCATCAGAATATGACCGAAATCCTTCACCTGATCGAAGGAATATTTTGCTCCCATCGGAATATAAATATGAATTCCCGAACTTCCGGAGGTTTTTGGATACCCTTGGATTTCTGCAATATCCAGTATTTTTTTCACGGTAAGTGCAGTTTCAATAACGTCATCAAATGTATTTTTTTCTGAAGGATCCAGATCCAGAACCAGATAATCGGGATTTTCCAGATTCTTGATTCTGCTGGTCCACACGTTCAGGTCGATGCAGCCCAGATTGTTCAGATAAGCCATTGTAGCTGCATTGTTACAGAGAATATAACTGATATTTCTCTCGTTGCTTTCAGAGAAAATTTCTTCGGTCTGTACCCAGTCCGGAGTTTCGTCTGCTGCGTCTTTCTGGTAGAAACTCATGCCGTCAATTCCGTTGGGGAAACGGTTCATGGATTGGGGCCGGTCTTTCAGGTGTGGAAGAATAAAGGATGAGATACTTTGATAATAAGCTACCACGTCCCCTTTTGTCAGCTCATCTTTCGGAAAATAAATTTTATTCTGATTGGTTAGTTTTACTTCCTGTTTTCCGATTTTTTTATGGATTTCCTTTTTCTCTTTCACGATTTTTGGTTTTAAAGCGGGTTTGGGATTTTTCTCTTCAGGTGCTGAAGGTTTCAGGTCTTCTGCGGTTTTATCTTCGCGAATCCGGAGGAATACAGGATGCCGGAAAATTCCGTCTTTTGTCTGTTCGGTATATTTGATTTCTGCCACCAATTCAGGCGAAAGCCAGGTAGCTGCGGCATTGGTTTTCGGATTTTTTTCAAAAGGTGATGTTTTTCTAATGAGCGGGGTCATGAGCTGGTGCAGTTCTCTGAGACTTTTGTCCGTAAATCCGGTTCCGGCGTGCCCGGAGAAGGTGAGCTGTCCGTCAATGAAAGTTCCCAATATCAATGAACCGAAAAATTTTCTGGATCCCTGCGGTTCGGTAAAACCGCAAATTAAAACTTCTTCCGTTTGCAGGGTTTTTATTTTCAGCCATTCGGATGTTCGGACGCCCCTGCTGTAAGTGCTATCTATGTTTTTTGCGATAATGCCTTCCAGGCCGGTCTGTTCTGCCAGATTGAAAAATTCTTTTCCCTTCTCCAGAATAAAATCGTGATAGCGGATGGTATCTGTTTCTTTCAGGGCATCTCTCAGTAATTCTTTTCTCTGAAGATAAGAGAGTTGTTCGGTGGAATGACCGTTAAGCCAAATGATGTCAAATACCTGATAAACCACATTCAGGTTGGGGTGATCTCCAATTTGCTGCAACAGCTGGAAGTTGGGTTTTCCGGAACTGTCGTACACCACCAGTTCGCCGTCCAGAATCATCGGGTGGTCCTGCAGCTTGAGGTGGTTGAACACTTTTTTGAATTTCTTGGAAAAATCAATTCCGTTTCGGGAATACAACAGCGGATCATCTCGCAGGTCTGCAATAGCTCTGTAGCCATCCCATTTTATTTCGAAAGCCCAGTTTTTGTCATCAAAAGGTTCTTTAGCAATTTTAGCGAGCATCGGAACTATAGAATCGCTCACTTTCCCTGCCCGTGCTAAAGCGGGCGCATAATTTTTGAAAGTTTTTACCGTTTTGTTCTGCCGGTTACTTTTTTTTTGGTTTTTTTTTTCAAGATACGCACTGACTTTGGAATCCACTGCGGTATGTTCTTCCGCATCGTACGGTTCGGAAATGGCGAATTCATCTTTATGTTTGATGAGCAGCCAGGCATTTTCCTGTTTTGAGTTTTTAATTTTCACCAGGGCAAATCCGCCTTTCAGTTTTTCACCATGGAGGATGAATTTAATACTTTCTTTATGAAGCGCATTTCTCAGAATCAGATCGTCGGACTTTCCTTTTATTTTTTCTTCCGGCTCATAAGTTCCGGAGTCCCAGATTTCCATTTCTCCCGCCCCATAATTCCCTGCGGGTATGCTGCCTTCGAAGTCCTTGTATTCATAAGGGTGATCTTCCGTCATCATGGCCAGCCTTTTGTCATCAGGGTTCATGGATGGCCCTTTGGGAACTGCCCAGCTTTTCAGGACGCCGTCCATTTCCAGTCTTACATCGTAATGAAGGTGGGATGCGGCATGTCTTTGTACCACGAACTTCAGTGCTGAATTACTTTCCCGGGACTTGCCTTTGGGTTCGGGGCTGTTTTCGAAATTTCTTTTTTTATTGTATTCCTGAAGCGGCATAAACTGTATTTAGAGATGGTGGTTACCCGGTTTTTTTCTTCCCTGCTTCCAGGCTTGCTTTCAATTGAGCCATGAGGTCGGAAGGTGAACTTTGAGGTTGGTCTTCTTCGATGACTTTGGTCTTTTTACCTTTAGCTTTTTGCTTGATGATTTTCATCAGATCATCGTGGTACGTATCTTTAAATTTTTCAGGAGTAAACTCTGTTGCCAACTGTTTGATGAGCGATTCAGCCATCTCCAGTTCTTCTGTTTTCGGAGTTTTAGCAGAGGGTGTTTTCAGATCTTCATAACTTCTGATTTCCTGTGGGAAACGCATCCTGTTTACCATCAATATTTTATTATCAAACGGACGAACCAGGCCAAGAATTTCTTTTTCACGAAGAATAAAAGTGCCGATTCCTGCCATTTTTGTTTTTATTAAAGCTTTTAGCAGGAGTTTATAGGCTTCTTCACCATTTTTTTGAGGTTCCAGGAAGTAGGGTGTTTCAAAAAAAGCCGGATCTATTTCTTCTTCCTTTACAAACTGTTTCACCGAAAGAATTTTGGATTTTTCAGGACTTACGGCCGCAAAATCCTCCGGTTCCAGAACAATGTATCGGTCTTCCAGTTTATACCCCTTTACGATATTTTCCCAGGCTACTTCCTTTCCTGTCTTTTCGTTTACCCTTTTGAAGCGGATGTTACTGAAATCTTTCTTATCAAGCATATCCAAATCTAATGCGCTGGATTCTGTGGCCGAATATAACTTTACGGGTATATTGACCAAACCAAATCCAATGGCACCGTTCCAAATCGCTCTCATATTTAAATAATTGGTGCGATAATGGCTGCAAAAATGATGTCAATCAACAGAAAACCGCAAATCCTGTTAAAAATATAAATCAAAATGAAAATTGCAACGTATAATGTGAACGGAGTAAACGGCAGACTGCCGGTGCTGCTGCGCTGGCTGGAAGAGGCACAACCGGACGTGGTATGTCTTCAGGAACTTAAGGCGCCTCAGGAAAAATTTCCTTTAGAAGCCATCCGGAATGTCGGTTATCACGCTTTGTGGCACGGCCAGAAATCCTGGAATGGTGTGGCGATTCTTTCCAAAGAACCGGCACAGGAAAGACGGAGAGGTCTGGAGGGAGAGGATGACGATCCTCAAAGCCGGTATTTGGAAGCAAAAGCAGGAGAAATCATTATTGGTTGTCTTTATCTGCCCAATGGAAATCCCTACCCCGGTCCCAAATTCGATTACAAACTTCGCTGGCTGGAAAGACTAAAAGCTCATGCGGAGCTTCTAATTACTTCAGGAAAACCTGTTGTTCTTGCCGGTGATTTCAATGTAATTCCAGAAGATCGGGACGTGTATAAACCGGAACGGTGGGTGAATGATGCGCTTTTCAGAACCGAAGTAAGAACGTCTTTTCAGGACTTGCTGGAACAGGGCTGGACCGACGCCTTGCGTGCGCTGCATCCCGATGAAGTGATCTATACTTTCTGGGACTATTTCCGAAAGGCTTATCAGCGAAATGCGGGTTTACGGATTGATCATTTTTTGCTTTCTCCGGGATTGAAAGATCGATTGGAAAAAGCGGAAGTGGATCACCACGTGAGAGGATGGGAAAAAACAAGCGACCATGCCCCGGTGTGGATTCAAATTGCCGACTGATACTCTTTTGAACTTTTCTGAAATCAGGGTTGTTTTTTTAAAGTTGAAAAAGAATTGTCTGTCAATTTGTCACGAATTTTTGCTTGGTATGTTTTTAGGAAAAACCAAACCGAAGAATTAGAATTTAAACAATATTTAATAATATGAGCAAAATAATTGGAATTGATTTAGGAACAACCAACTCTTGCGTTTCAGTAATGGAGGGTAAAGATCCGGTTGTCATTCCTAATGCGGAAGGGAAAAGAACAACTCCCTCGATTGTAGCATTTACGGATGAAGGTGAAAGAAAGGTTGGAGATCCTGCAAAAAGACAGGCAGTAACCAATCCCAAAAAAACCATTTCTTCTATAAAAAGATATATGGGAACCCACTTCTCCAGTTTAACGGGTGATGATCAGCAAGTTCCTTACGAATTGGTGAAGGGAGCCAATGATTCGGTAAAAGTAAAAATTGACGACAGAGAATATACACCGCAGGAAATTTCTGCCATGATTCTTCAGAAAATGAAGAAAACAGCAGAGGATTATCTGGGTCAGGAAGTTACAAGAGCGGTGATTACAGTTCCTGCTTACTTTAATGATGCCCAAAGACAGGCGACCAAAGAAGCCGGAGAGATTGCCGGTCTGAAAGTGGAAAGAATCATCAACGAGCCTACTGCCGCAGCATTAGCCTACGGTTTGGATAAAAACCACAAAGATCAGAAGATCGCAGTATATGACCTTGGAGGTGGTACTTTTGATATTTCTATTCTTGATCTTGGAGACGGCGTTTTTGAAGTGCTTTCAACCAACGGAGATACCCATCTGGGAGGAGATGACTTCGATAATGTAATCATCAACTGGCTGGCTTCTGAATTTCAGTCCGAAGAAGGGGTTGATTTAAAAGCTGATCCGATCGCTTTGCAAAGACTGAAAGAAGCTGCTGAAAAAGCTAAAATTGAACTTTCTGCTTCTACTCAAACTGAAGTTAATCTTCCTTATATCACAGCAACAGCATCCGGCCCGAAACACATGGTGAAAACTCTGACCAGAGCAAAGTTTGAGCAACTTTCTGAAGATTTGGTAAGACGATCTATGGAACCTTGTAAAAAAGCATTATCTGATGCAGGACTTTCGGCTGGTGATATTGATGAAGTGATTTTAGTGGGAGGTTCTACGAGAATTCCAAAAATTCAGGAAGAAGTTGAAAAATTCTTCGGAAAAAAACCTTCTAAGGGAGTAAACCCCGACGAAGTAGTGGCCATTGGTGCGGCCATTCAGGGTGGTGTACTCACCGGAGATGTGAAAGATGTTCTTCTTCTGGACGTAACGCCGCTTTCTCTGGGTATCGAAACAATGGGTTCAGTATTCACCAAGTTGATAGAAGCCAACACGACGATTCCAACTAAAAAGTCAGAAGTTTTCTCTACAGCTTCCGATAATCAGCCTGCAGTGAGCATCCGCGTAGGGCAGGGAGAAAGACCGATGTTTAATGATAATAAAGAAATCGGAAGATTTGACCTTACGGACATTCCGCCGGCACCAAGAGGAGTTCCTCAGATTGAAGTAACTTTCGATATTGATGCCAACGGTATTCTTCACGTTTCTGCGAAGGATAAAGGAACCGGAAAAGAACAGTCTATTAAAATTCAGGCGAGTTCCGGACTTTCAGATGAGGAAATCGAAAGAATGAAGCGTGAGGCTGAAGAAAATGCTTCTGCCGATGCGAAGAAAAAAGAAGAAGTAGAAGTGTTCAACAAAGCAGACGGGTTGATCTTCCAAACTGAAAAACAACTGAAGGAATTTGGGGATAAACTTTCTGCCGATAAAAAAGCAGGAATAGAAACCGCTCATGCCGAACTGAAAACGGCTTTTGAAGCGAAAGACCTGGAATCTGTAAAAACCAAAACTGAAGCTTTAGATGCTGCATGGATGGCTGCTTCTGAAGAAATGTACAATGCCCAGGCGCAACAGGCCGGTGGCGATGCCGGACAAGGTTCTACAGGAACGAACACCGGTTCAGATGATGTTCAGGATGCAGATTTCGAAGAAGTGAAGTAACTTACAGATACGTCGTTACCTCATCATTGATAAATCGCTGTAATAATAAGTTTACAGCGATTTTTATTTGGTTCTTTCTGAAGAGTTCCGCTATTGGCTTGCACGTTAAAAGCAGGGCAGAAGTAACTGGAAGAAGGACGTAATGTCGAAACATCCGCTCAGGTTTTTTCCCTTATTCCCCATGTGAAGATTTTCGGTAATATTGTATAAATGATTGAGAAGCGAAGAGACGAGCATAGAATCAGCACTTTTTATTTGACCCACTTCATCTTTGTCCTGTTGAAACATAAGTTTCCTGTCTAGGAAACAAAAGTTTCACCCACAGAAACACAAGTTTCATGCTCATGAAACAAAATTTTCATTGGTATAATTTATTGGCCTTTTAAAGGTGGTTTTTTCCCTGATTGACTTTCAACGGCAAATGAAAATTCTCATTTTATTATCTACTTAAAAAAAGCTGCTCCTTTCGGAACAGCTCTATTTTATTTGGCAAACCGTACCGCCATTTTGCGGTCGACGGCTCTTTCTTCATCTGAAGCTTCGGCAGGTATAGTAGCATATTGACTGCCATAGCCTTCAGCCCCAGTAACCTGAGAGCCAACTCCGAGTTTTTCCAACTCCGACTTGATGAAATTAGCACGCTGTTGAGACAGATTTACATTAGCTGCCTCATCGCCCACTTTGTCTGTATATCCGCCTACTTTTATTTTAACATCAGGATATGCTTTCAGAATAGCAGCGATATTTTGGAGTTGTCCTTCAGATCCGGGTTCCAATTTATTATAGGAATTCATTTGAAACTGAACATTATCGAAATTAAACCAGATATCTTTTAGCGCTTCATCATCTGCTGCATTCTGATAATTTCCTGCCTTCAGAAAATCAATCATTTGCTGTTCCATTCCGTTGGCATAGCCTTTCAGCGGAGTGCCGTTCAGGTCAATATCGGTCATCTCATACGCAGTAGTTTCCTGATACTGTACCGTATCTTCATGTATCATAATCGAATCTGCTGCTGTGTTCTCCGTTATTGTGGTGTCACTATTGTCGCACTGCTTCCATAAAAACCAGGCAGCTAATATGAGTAAAATTAAAGGTATGAGCCATTTCAGGACAGAACCGCCTTCATTGTTATCAGGATTAGGCGGCAAATGAGTATGCCCTGCTCTGGTAATTCGCGCTGTAGATTCTTGTTCTGATACGGGTGTGTTGGATGGTGATGATGCTGACGATGCTGACTGTACAATCTTAGTATCCATATCTAAGGCTGATGAAGACAAACCGGCGGGCATCATTGATGCTAAGGCCGCTTTCTGACTATCCAGAAGGGTGGGTATTTCAGCTCTTTCCATATTGTGATCGGCTGCATATTTGCCAATAGAACCAATAACGGCTCCGGTAACGACGTTTAATAAGTTGCCAGCTGAGGTAGTGCTGATGCCCGAAAACTCACTTATAGTATTGAGGATATTGTTGGTATTTTCTCCAAGAATTCCGGACACGACTGTCGTAATGGTGGGGCTGGCTGCTGTAGATTCCTGAAGATTGCCTAACAGTGCACTGTGATGATCTCCTGTGACGGCGTCTAAAATAGCAGGATGTGTAGAGTTGTTGGCGATTCCTCCAAAAACTACGGGTAATAATCCGCTAATTGCTTTTGAAATTTTTGATTCACTTTCTTGAAGCTGTGCTGCGAGGCGTGTGATTAATGCGGGGCCCAATTGTCCCTGAATAATATCAATAATGTTTACAGACATGATAGTTTATTTTATGTTAGCTGCTGCGATACAAAAACTAATCCAAACCTTTGCAGATTTGGATTAATACAAGATTATTTTAAACATATGATTAGTACGCTTTGGCGAAAATCACTCTTCTTGAAGAAGGTCTACCTGAGATCAGCGAGCTGCCGTATTCCGTTTCAGCATCTAAAGGAATACAACGAATGGTGGCTTTAGTTTCTTCTTTTATCTGTTCTTCCTCTTCCTCGGTTCCGTCCCAATGTGCATAAATAAATCCTCCTTTTTCTTCCAAAACTTTTTTAAATTCATCGTAAGAATCAACTTTTGTAATATTGCTGTCCCGGAAGTTGCGTGCTTTCAGATAAATTTCCTCCTGTATTTTTCCGAGCAGATCTTCGATGTAATTTTCGATTCCTTCCAGAGGCTGTACTTCTTTGGTAAGAGTGTCCCTTCTAGCTACTTCAACAGTTTTGTTTTCCAGATCGCGGGCACCCAAAGCGATTCTTACCGGCACTCCTTTCAGTTCATATTCAGCAAATTTCCAGCCTGGTTTGTTTTGGTTATCATTATCGTATTTTACAGAAATTCCTTTTGCTTTTAATTTATTTTGAATTTCAAAAGCCACTTCATCTACTTGTCGGAGTTGCTCTTCTCCTTTAAAAATAGGCACTATAACTACCTGGAAAGGAGCCAATGTAGGAGGAAGTACCAACCCGTGATCATCGGAATGGGCCATGATCAACGCTCCCATGAGTCGGGTAGAAACGCCCCAGGAGGTTGCCCACGCAAATTCTGTTTCGCCTTCTTTATTGGTGAATTTCACATCGAAAGCCTCAGCAAAATTCTGTCCAAGAAAATGTGAAGTTCCTGCCTGTAACGCTTTTCCATCCTGCATCATGGCTTCAATACAGTAGGTTTCCACTGCACCGGCAAAGCGCTCGGAAGGCGTTTTTAATCCTTTAATCACCGGCATTGCCATGAAATTTTCAGCAAAATCCGCGTACACGTCGAGCATCGTTTCAGTTTCTTGTATCGCTTCATCCTTAGTGGCATGCGCGGTATGACCTTCCTGCCATAGAAATTCTGTAGTTCTCAGGAAAAGGCGTGTTCTCATTTCCCACCGTACAACGTTAGCCCACTGATTGATGAGAATCGGAAGATCGCGGTAGGACTGAATCCAGTTTTTATAGGTACTCCAGATTATAGCTTCGGAAGTAGGCCGCACGATAAGTTCTTCTTCCAGTTTTGCGTCAGGATCAACAATGAGTTTTTGTGGATTTTCGGGATCTGTTTTCAGTCGGTAATGTGTTACCACTGCACATTCTTTGGCAAATCCTTCCGCATTTTTTTCTTCGGCTTCAAAAAGACTTTTGGGTACGAAAAGCGGAAAATACGCGTTCTGGTGTCCTGTTTCTTTGAATTTTCTATCCAGTTCATCTCTCATCTTTTCCCAAATTGCAAATCCGTAGGGTTTTATTACCATACAGCCACGAACACGTGAGTTTTCTGCTAAATCAGCTTTTACAACAAGTTCATTGTACCATTTGCTGTAGTCTTCATTTCTTGAAGTTAGTTTTGCCATTACTTTTAATTCAATTTTTTGTATTTATGTTTAACTTTAAGACACTGTGAGTATCTAAAATAAAAATGTATATTTACGTGAAATTTTCCCATTAATAATGGTATCATTTCTGCATAAACTTGCACAAAGATATTTAAAATTAAATTTTCAGATTGTTATGAAAAAAAATATATTAAAAAATTTATCTGAACGGTTGAAACCCAGTATGATTATTGCCGTTTTAGGGAGCATGATTCTGATGTCTTGCGGTGTTCAGATGGGGGGCTATACTGAAACGGATGGAGTATATTACGATCCTGCAAAAGATACACTTCCGGAAGGGATTATTACCCATTCTACAGAAAATACTGTCGGTGAATATTATGATTATGATAATACTGCGTACATCGACAATGTACGATCCAGAGACTGGATAGAGAATAGCCACTACTGGGATGAAGGAAGCAGTACCGACTGGGGTACGTACTCCGGATCTCAAACTAATTATTACAGTGATTCATGGAATTATGGCTGGTCGCCTTGGGGCTATTACAGTCCGTGGGGGTATAATCCCTACTGGGGCAGCGGATGGCACTTCGGTTTTTCATGGGGGTGGGGATCGTCTTGGTATTATCCTTACTGGAATTATCCTTATTACAGATTTGGATATTCGTCGCCTTATTACTGGGGCGGTTTTTACCCGTACTGGGGCTGGAACTCTCCATATTATTACGGGTACGGACCATCTTATCCTTACATGAGAAGCGGTGCCAACGGAAGATTATACAACTCTTATCAGCATCCGCAAGGTAATTCGTTGAGGAACAACACGTACAGCGGATTCAGAAGCAACCGCAACACCATACAGAATCAAGGTGTCAGAAATACCAATACACTACAGCAGCCCGCAACAAGTGTTCGGAATCCAAACATAAGAACGCAGCCGAACAGCAGTGTTACCCCTCGTCAGCAGACAACACCAAGGTATAATACACCAAATTCCCCACAACCGAGATATCAGCAGCCGCAAAGAACACAGCCTAATGTTCGTTCCAACGACAGCGGAGGTTTCCGTTCCGGCAGTTCAGGTGGGGGCATACGCTCGGGAAGTTCAAATACACGATCAGGAGGATTTAGAAGATAAAAATGAAAATAAGATATGAAGATCATGTTTAAAAAATCTTTAGTAGTACTAAGCATCTCCGCAGCCCTCTATATTCAGGCGCAGGATGTTTCCAATATCAAAAACACGCTCGGTGTATATTCAGGCAGCACCAATGAAGGTACAGCGAAATTCAACGCAATGGCGGGTTCTACAGGTGCTTTGGGTGGTGATGCTACTTCTTTATTTAATAACCCTGCCGGAGTTGGAGTTGCCATCAGCAGCGAGATCACCGGTACTTTATTACTAAGTAATTATAACAATAGCAGCACTATGTATGGAAATAGCGGCAGTTATTCAAATTCTAATTTCAATATTGGGAATGTGGGAGGTGTTGCCACTTTTCAGTTACTGACCGAAACTCCCTGGAAATTTGTCAATCTTGCATTTAATTATTCCGGAGAATCTCTTGATGATTATATTGAAACACCGGGATTGAATACTATTCAGTTTGGAAATACGGTTCATAATCTGGAGCTTCATCGCCATGCTTATGACAGACGGGGGCTAAAATCCAAAATGAATATTGGAGTTGGTGCCAATTACAACAACAATATCTACTTTGGTGCGGGGTTAAACTTCCACACCGTAGAGCTGGATCAGTTTGACACTGCAGAATTCAGGGTTAGTGAAATAGGAACCAATAATGTGTTTTTTGATCAGTTTGCAAAACAATACACACCGTTTTCAGAAAAAAGCTCAGGATTTTCGATGTCTGTAGGTGCATTAGGAAAACTTCCGGGAGGATTCAGATGGGGAGCTGCGCTGGAAACGCCTACGTGGTGGCAGATAGAAAGGGTGTTCAACTATTATGAAATTAATGGAAGCGATGGTGTGGCAGCAGAGCATCGTAACCTTAGGACACCGCTAAAGGCGACATTAAGTGCAGGGTATGTGGCCAGTAAGAATTTTTCAATGAATATTGATTATACCATTGGAATCACCAAACCTTATTATAGAGTTCGGGGTGCTGCCGAAACGGAACTGAATGATTTTTTTGCAGACTATGCCAATAATGTTTCTGAAATAAGAGCAGGTGCTGAATACAGAGTTAAAGATTTCAGAATCAGAGGAGGATATGCCTTTGCTTCCAACCCGGTTTCTCCGATTTCAATGAGTGCCTACCGACAGGATGGCAGCGATGCTATGGCAACGTACAACAATCTATCTGCTTCCAGTAGAAATACCGTGGGATTGGGAATCGGATATAATTTCAAGTCCTTCTATGTAGATGCAGCTTATCAGCATAGTAGCATGAAATATAACAGCCCGTTTCTTTTCGGATATAATGACGGGAATATCAATTCCTCCTATTATTCCAACACATCTTCTGTAGATAGCGAATCTTCTGCGGTGGCAGATGTTCAAAATAAAAGGAATAACTTCTCGGTCACCTTTGGATGGAAATTTTAAATCAAGAAAAAAAGTGAAATAAATACAAGCTCCGGTTTCCGGAGTTTTTTTTATTAATGCTGATGAAAAAGATGGGCAACCATCGCAGCGGCAATCCCCAAAACTACCAATCCTATTTTAGCCCAGTCAATATTGTGGTTTTTGTTGCTTTCAAAAATAATGACTGAAGAAATATGGAGAAAAATCCCTCCAACTAAAGCCAAAGCATATGGCTGATAAGAAAGATCCATAAAGTTTCCTGCCAGCATTCCGAACGGTGAAGCCATCGCAAACAATCCGATAATCAACCAGGATGAAGCTGAAAACTTTTTGTTTCGGAAAAGAAAAGCTCCTAATATAAAAGAAATCGGGAGGTTATGAACGAGAATTCCCTGAAGGTAAGACGAAAAAATATCCGTTTCATCTGCCAAGGGAATTCCTTCAATAAAAGCGTGAATAAACATTCCGATAATAAGTGCCAACGGCAAAATATCTTTCTCTGAATGATGATGAAAATGTCCGTGCTCAAAACCCTTGGTGAGGTTTTCAAGAAGCATCTGAAGCAACACTCCGCCGATGACCCACAGCCCGATATGGCTATCGCCCGATTGATAAATCATCGGGAAAATTTCGTTTAAACACACGGTAATCAAAAAACCCGCACTCAGAATTAAAAGATTTTTGGCAAATTTCTGTCGGTTGCCAAAAAACTTTCCGAACACCACCCCGATGAGTACGCTTAAAATCAGTAAAGTGACAATCATCAACTTTGTTTTTTGAAAACATTGATACATCTTGGCGAACTCTCCAGTTCGAACTCTGCCAGATGATAATCTCCGTAAATCGTTACATGTTCAAAACCGCACTGTTCTGCCAGTTGCTTTATTTCTGCGGCAGTGTGAAGCTTTACTTTTTCAAAGAAATGAAAGTCTTCTCCTCTATCCCTAAACCGAATATCCTTGATAACATGCTGGTTTTCAATCCGCTTACTAATGTGAAACTCAATGTTGTCTTTCACTGTAATGCTTTCCGGGACCAAAGTGTTTTTCACAAATTTTTCATTCAGAAAATCCAACACAAAAATTCCTTGTGGTTTTAGAATGTCCGCCACCGATTCAAATACCTTCCGATCATCGTCAGGATTATCGAAATATCCAAAACTGGTAAACAGATTGAAAACCGCATCTGCCGGTGCTCCTTCAATAGGATTTCTCATATCATGAACTCCAAATTTCAGAGATGGGCTTTCGGATTTTTCAAATTCTTTATTATATAAAATACTTTCTTCAGACAAATCCAGGCCCAATACGCTGTAGCCTAATGAATTAAGAAATAAAGAATGTCGGCCCTTTCCGCAAGCTAAATCAATAATATGGGCGTTTTCTTTCAGGGAAAGATCTTCCACCAGAAGTGAAATGAAGTGCTCTGCTTCCGCAAAATCCCTGTCTTTGTAGAGAATATGATAGTAAGAGGTATTGAACCACGTTTCGAACCATGCCATTGTGCAAAATTAATTAAATTTGCCGGATGAACACCGATAATCTCAATATACAGATAAAAACTTTTTACGGTCTGGAACCTGTTCTGGCAGAAGAAATTCAAAAACTTGGTGGCAGAAGTGTGGAGATAAAAACCCGCGCTGTCAATTGTGAAGGAGATTTGGGATTTCTGTACAAAATTAATTACTCGGCCAGAACTGCCGTGAAAATTCTGGTTCCCATTTATGAATTTAAAGCATTTAGCGAGCAGAAATTTTATGACCGGCTATTGAGATTCGGTTGGGATCAGTATATGAATGTGAATCAGTCATTCGCGATTGATGCTACGGTTCACTCGGAACGTTTTACCCATTCCCAGTTTATGACGCTGAAAATGAAAGACGCTGTTGCTGATTTTTTCAAGGAAAAATATGGTAAACGTCCCAATGTAGATCCAAAAAATCCGGATATTAAGTTTAATCTTCACATCGACCGCGATTTTGTCACTGTTTCTCTGGATTCCTCGGGAGATCCGCTTTTCAAACGTGGATATAGAAAGGAACAGGGCGAAGCACCCATTAATGAAGTGTTGGCAGCGGGAATGCTTCATCTCGCAGGTTGGGACGGAAAAGGAAATTTTCTGGATCCGATGTGCGGAAGCGGAACCCTGCTTATAGAAGCGGCAATGATGGCGATGGAACTTCCCGCGCAGATTTTCAGGAAAAAATTTGCCTTCCAGAACTGGAACAATTATGATGAAGATCTGTTTCAAAAAATAAAAGAATTCCGCATCAACCGGGTAAAGGAATTTACAGGAAAAATTGTCGGTTATGATATTGATGCAAGGATGCTGAATGCCGCCCGAATCAATATAGAAGCCGCAGAAATGGAAGAAGTGATAGAAGTGAAAAAACAGGATTTCTTTGAAAGCAATAAAGAACATTTCCCTTTGCTCATCGTTTTCAATCCGCCTTATGACGAGAGAATTACCATTGATGATGAAGATTTTTACAAAAAGATTGGTGACACTTTCAAGACCCATTATCCCAACACATTAGCGTGGCTGATTTCCTCAGATCTGGAAGCGGTGAAAAAAATCGGTTTGCGGCCTTCAAGAAAGATTAAATTGTATAATGGGAAACTGGAAACCCGATTTCTTCAATATGAAATGTATGAGGGAAGCAAGAAAAGTAAATTTGAAAATTAATGAATAACTGATCATTATTAATCTGCTCCATTGAACACCATTTCCATTATCATCGCTATTTATAACCGGAAAGATGAACTTTTTGAATTGTTAAATTCTCTCTCCCGGCAGACCGACAAGGATTTCGAAATTATTGTGGTGGATGATGGTTCCCACATAAATTTGCGTCCTACGACCGAACTTTTTAATGAAAGCCTCGACATTCAGTTTTTCAGAAAAGAGAATTCCGGACCCGGATTATCCAGAAATTATGGCGCGAGAAGAGCAAAAAATGACTGGTTGGTTTTCGTGGATTCTGATGTAATTGTAGAAGCGGATTACATCGCCAACATCAAAAAAAATATTTCCGAAATTCCTTGTGATGCTTTTGGTGGCGCAGATAAAGCCCACCGTGGGTTTAATCTAATGCAAAAAGCCATTTCGTACGCGATGACTTCCGTATTTACTACCGGCGGCATTCGGGGAAGTAAAAAATCTGTTACGAAATTTCAGCCGAGAAGTTTTAATATGGGTGTCCGAAAATCTGCTTTTCAAACAGTTGGCGGTTTTTCGGAAATGCGAATAGGTGAGGATCCGGATCTTTCTATGACGCTTTGGGAAAACGGTTTCCAGACTGTTTTTTTTGATAATATCGGAGTGTATCATAAACGCAGAACGGATTTCGGGAAATTTTCCAGACAGGTGTACCAGTTTGGCTGTGCACGTCCCATTCTCAATCAGCGTCACCCGAAATATGTGAAACTTTCTTTTATGTTTCCCTCGCTGTTTCTTATTGGTTTTGTTATCGGATTTGTAGAATATTTATTTTTGCAGAAAGGTCTGGTTCTGATGCTGTACGGAATCTATACGTGGATTGTTTTGTTTCACGCATTATGGAAAACCCGAAATATCAGCATAGCCATCATGTCGGTTATAGCGGCCTATATTCAGCTATTTTCTTACGGATATGGTTTTCTAAAATCCTGGTTTTTACTGAATATTCTCAGAATGAAACCCGAAGATGCGTTTCCGCACCATTTTCATCGCTTCTAACTAACGGTGCGAAATTACAAATTCATAAACAGTTTCGGGTTCACAGGCGTGTTATTTTTGTGAACTTCATAATGCAGATGAGGTCCGGTGGAACGGCCGCTGTTTCCTGATTTTGCTATGATCTGATGAGCTTGCACCGTCTGGTTGGTTTTCACATTCAGTTCTGAAAGATGGGCGTATAAAGTAGCGAGCCCGTTTTCATGAGAAATAATGATACAGTTACCGTAACCTCCTTTTTGACCGGCAAAAATTACTTTTCCCGCTGCCGTACAAATCACATCCGTTCCGGTTGGTACAGCGAAATCCATTCCTTTATGAAACTGAATTTGGTCGGGTTCCACATGTTGTTGTTTTTGTTTTACCGCGGTATTTTTGTTGGAAGTCATCACGCCTGTTACGGATTTAGAATCTGCAGGAGCATAAACTGGGACAATTTTTTTCACTGTTTTTCCTGCGCTGTCTTTTTCGTAAACTACTTTTAGTTCTTTTATTTTCAAAGGATTGGAAGATGGCTGGACAGGAACTTGAGCTGTTTTCGGAGAAGAAACTGAAGCCATTACCGTTCTATAGGGAATTGGATTTTGGCGCTTCCCGAAATTGGATGAAATAGATCCCGTTGTTGGCAATCCTAAGGGAACCTGCCTAAGTTTTTCCTGAAGATCTACAAGATGCTGGCTATATCGGTTGGCCTGTTTTGCCAGGTAAACAGCATTAGAAAGGCTATCTTTTTTCAGCATTTCAATTCTGTTGTGGGAGATTTTTTTTGCTTTCAGAAAAGCATTCAGGTCATGAACAGTGTGGTCCATCAGCAGAAGGTCGTTTCTCATTTTGGCATAATCTACACTGTCTTTTTCTGTATTGATTTTTACTAGATTTACTTCGTATGTTTTATCATCTTTTCCGAACCAAAGTTTTGTGATTAATAATGTTTGGGCAAATATCAGCATAACCAGACCGCTCAGAAGAAGGAGTACCGCCTTCCTGTTGCTTAACAATTTTTTCATTTTCGTTCTTCTCTTCAATATATATAGGGCGTTAAATTTAAATAAAAAATGTTTTTGCCCTTTTATTTTTTGTTATTTTATGGAATATTTAAACGAAAAACAAGGCCAAAAATTGTGTAAAAGATCTTTTTTATCATGTAAACGTTGCTAAAGGAGCGTTTAAAATTTGACTATCTTTGCAGCATTTATTTATCATTATGCTTGAAATAGAAGGGAAATCCGGAAGGCACGGCGAAAGCAGCAGAAAGAAAAAATCTGAGGTCGCAGTTGGTGTTTTGGGGAGTGGAAGTTTTGCTACAGCAATTGTGAAAATGTTGGTGGAAAACTGCAGATTGGTTCATTGGTGTGTGCGAAACGAATTTGTGAAAGGAGCGATAGAACTGCGCGGACATAATCCCACTTATTTAACTTCTGTGAGTTTTAATTTGAAAAATATCAAAGTTACGGCAGATATTAATGAACTGGTGTCAGCGTGTGATATTATAGTTCTGGCAACACCTTCTATATATTTGTCTGATGCGATGGACAAACTTTCTGTGGATTATTCCGGGAAAATTTTCGTTTCTGCCATCAAAGGAATTATCCCGAAAGTGAATAATGTGGTAGCGCATTATCTTCGGGAAGAGTTTGAAATCGGTTTCAGAAATCAGGCGGTTATTGCCGGTCCGTGTCATGCGGAAGAAGTAGGAATGGAAAGGCTTTCCTACGTTACCATTGCTACGGTGGAAGATGAGGTAGCCCAAACCCTGCACGAGATTTTCAGCTCGTCTTTTATCAAAGTAAATCCAAGTAAAGATATTTTGGGAAACGAATACAGTGCGATTCTGAAAAATATTTATGCCATAGGAGCCGGAATTGCCAACGGATTGGGGTATGGGGATAATTTCACTGCAGTTTTCGTTTCAAATGCCATTCGGGAAATGGAAACTTTTCTGGAAGCAATTTATGAAGCACCGCGCGATGTGAATGAAAGTGCATATCTGGGTGATCTTCTTGTGACAGCGTATTCCCTTTTCTCAAGAAACCGAAATCTCGGAAATCTGATCGGAAAAGGATACACTGTGAAATCTGCCATCCAGTCTATGAATATGGTGGCAGAAGGATATTATGCTGCCGATTCAATTTATGCAACGGCTAAAGAAAAAAATATGCAGACTCCGATTATCGATACCATTTATGCTATTCTGTACGAGGAGCAGAATGCCGAAAGTCAGTACGCCCAACTCACCACCATTCTGAATTGATGATTCAGGGGTTGTAACAAATTTCTGATGTATGAGCACTATTAAAAAACCCTTTATTGCGCAAGAAATCAAGAATGAACTCTATGCCAGATCGCAGGAAGAAAAGCAGGTGATTGTACATATCTGTTTCCCGGCGAGTCCCTTTTCAGGAAATCTGATTAGAATATGGCCCAGTACTTTCTTAATTGATGAAATTTCAGGGCATCACAGTCAGCTGCTTCATGCAGAAAATATTTCCCTCTTTCCCTACTGGACAGAAGTCATGCCTATGAAAGATTATTGGTTTACCTTGGTTTTTTCGGGTCTTCCGGACGGTTGCAAACAATTCAGCCTGAAAGAAAAGATTCCCCAGTCGGGCGGATTTTTTATTCCCAAAATAGAGAGAAACCGAACCGATGTTTACCGAATCAAAATTTCCTGATGTATGAAAAATATTATTCTTCTGCTGTACATGCTCTCGTTCACTTCCTGCGCCGTAAGAGAAAATAATGCTTTGACATCCGTTCGGGGATTTCAGAATTCGCTGAATGAATCTTTCCGAAATCCTGAAGAAAGCCCTTTGCGAGGTGAGCATCTAAAAAACTTCAGGAAACATCCTTTTTTTCCAATTGATCAGAAATACCATATTACAGCAAAATTGGTCAGAACTCTGGATGCTGAACCGATGCTGATTCCCACTTCGTCCGGAAAAACAAAGCAATTTATAGAGTACGGAAAAGCTTATTTTATTCTGGACGGGTTCGATGTTGTTCTTTCAATATATCAAATTGTTGATCTGATGAAAGATGAACAGTTCAAAAGTTATTTATTTCTACCTTTTCGGGACCAGACTAACGGAACGGAAACTTACGGCGGCGGAAAATATCTGGACCTGACTCTTCCTGAAAAAGAGAACGAAATTATTCTGGATTTTAATAAATCTTATCACCCTTACTGTGCGTATAATGCATACGATTACAATTGCCCTGTTGTCCCTGAGGAGAACACGCTGCCAGTGGCGGTTCGGGCCGGTGTGATGTATGAGGATATTTATTTCGATTAGGAAATTAAAAAAGCTGCTGAACGATTTCCACAGAAGCCGGAATCCTGAAGCCGGGCAAATGCAGCTGGTAATAGAGGAAAATACTCTCCAGGAATTTTTTCCGCATTTCGGAGGGAATTGCAATTTCGTAAGGATTCGCATCGCTGATGATTTGTTTCCAAATTTCTGAGATGGTTTCATCCAACAACTGATGGGTCTGTACCGAACTGAAAGTGCCGGTTTCAGGATCCAGAAAACCTCCGTTGCCCGACAGAGGAATAACTCCGGATATTTTCAGAAAGCGGGTAAGAAGAATATAATGAGCACTCATCTTTCCTTTTTCCAGCTGGCTGACAAAGGTTGAAATTTCATTGTAGATTTCATCGTTGTGCTGCTCTTTTTTTAAGATCTGATAAAGAAAATCAGCAGTGAAGAACAACACGGTTCCGGCTTTATAAGGCTGCTGAAATTCGGGATTTTTCAGTAGTTCCATCTTCGATATTTCTGGAAGCGCTGCTGTTCCCGATTTCAAATGAACGTTGAGGGTCATTTCATTCAGCGGTGCCAGAAAGGCTTTTTGTCTGCTTTTTTTAGAGAAAATATTTCGAATGAAAAAACTCTGAAAACCCTCGTCTGTAAAAAAATTGACAACAGCATGAGCATCTCCGTATTTAATATATGAGAGTAAAAATCCGCGGAAGGTTTTCATTAATTTACAACTGCAATTTTAGCCGTAGCTTTATCGGTTCCGTCTTCATTCGTCATCAATACAAAATAGACTCCGGATGCCACTCTGTTTCCGCGCTGGTTGCTGAGGTTCCATTCGTGGAAACCACCTCTTGCAACTGCCTGGTGCACTAAATTTCCGGCTGTATCAACTATCCGGATATTGGTTTTTTCGGCCAATCCACGAATCGTAACGTGTCCTCTGAACTGAGAATGCACCACCGGGTTAGGATACACCAGCACGTTTCCAAAATTGGAACTTACATCCACCACATCGCTCTGGTAGGTGACAATTCCTTCAAAAGTAACGAAATATACTTTTCCTGTCTTGTGATCCACTTTGATGTCCGTCACACTGTTGGTAGGAAGTGGAGAGTTTTCTTTTGTGAAGTGTTTGATAATCCTTTCTCCGTTGGGACTCAGATAATACACTCCACCACGATCTACAGAGACCCATTTGTGATTTCCGGTGTCCACTTCGATCTGATGTATCAGATTATCTCTGAAAAGTTCCTCAGGAATTCCGTTTTGTTCAATAATGATGGATTCCAGTTTGGGGTCGCTAAGATACGCAGAAGAAGCATCACTCATGATCCGAAGTCCTGCATCTGTCCCGATCCACGCATCGTCATTTTTGTCAAATGTGACAGAAATAGTACCCTGAGCACTTGAAGGCAGCCCGTTCTGATCCATAATGGGATGTTGGGTGTCGTCCGAAAAATTGAGCGGAGTATTTTTATAATCCCGAATAGCTAAGGCATTTATCCTGGGCAATGGAACCCAGATTTTTCCTTCGTGAATGACGGGTTTCTGGACAGTATTGTCCAACATAAGACCGGCAGTTTTAAATTCATCTGCAGCTTTATCATACACCATCAAACCTGACGTAAAACTTCCGTTGGGCAACAGTAGCGCTGTCAAAGTCCCGAAAAGTGTATTATTATGGTCAAATGCCAGTCCAGTGGGCCGGTTGAAGGAATGATTTACTGAAGTAGGATAAAATTTTGATAAAGAAAAGTCTTTGCCTGTATCTTCATACTTCATTTTATAAACACCTTGTCCCTGCTGTTGTGTATAATTCACGAAAAAAACTTCGTTAAAATCGATGGGATTGGGAAGTACATCCAGCACGTTGTATACTGTTGTAGTATTGTCCAGAAAATGAGAAGAATATACCCATTGCATCCCGTTGAAATAATAAAATCCGAGATTCAACGGATCCGGTGCGGCATCATTATAACGGTTGTCCCGCGCACCGGTAGCCACCCATAATTTTTCTCCATTCAGATACATTCTGTAAGCCCTGTTGTTGAAGGGGCCATCAGGTTTTATTTTTGTTTTGGAACTGTCAACCAATCCTGAAAGTTTTGTACCTGCATAAACTTGTCCGCCAATATAATTTGCCGTATTGCAGGTTTCACCAACGCCTACGTTGGTTTGTGCTATGCCGCCGGTAGTGTACACATAAATTCTTTCCTGATCTGTAACCACGATGTGCTGCTCTGTCACCACCACATCACTGATGTTCCCAAACGGTTGAGGAATTTGATTGAACGCCGTTCCGGAGCCGTAATACACAGTATTTTCTGTGGAGAATGCGATAATTCCGTGTCCGGCCGCATGTCTGAAATTACCTAGTGATAAATTCTGCCAATTGCTGTACACCGGAAATGTAACATTGATTTCATGAGCTTTCAATCCGCTAGGGGTGGCGGCATATACCACATTATCGTGCATAACCGCTTCCAAGGAAGGCTCAAAAGTAGATCCGGTGACGAAGAATGCGGATTGTGAAAATTCTTTCTTTTTTAAATCAAAAATGGAAACACCATAATTGGCAGAAACAACAGCTTTGTCATCCGAAATAGCAATATGATTAATCCTTTTGTCACCATTGTATCCTGTAGCAATAGGAATATCGACAATATACGAAATACCACTTGGCGTAATCACATCCATGGAGCCGTTTCTGTATCCTACCAGCCCTGTTTTGGTAACAGGATTATAGTCGAAAGCCGTGATTTTAACTTCGTGAAGGCCATTGGCTTTGGACAATTTAGTAATTTCTCCGGAAGTTGGATGGTAATAAAAAATTCCGTTTTCGGTAGCAGCGATGATTTCTCCCTGATTTTCTTTGATGGACAACACATTATTATAAGAAAATAAATCATTCCATTTTTTTGATGAAATAGCTTGTCCGTGGAAGATTCCGAATGCCAGTACGAAGGTGGAAAACAAAATTATTTTTTTCATAAATTTCTGTTTAAGCTGTAATTTGATGATCTATCACCTGATTTCTCCAGGAAATATTCTGTATTTTTTTGTTTTTATCGAAGAAAAAATCAAGACGGCCAAGAAGTAATCCTGCCCATCCTACCTGATTGATAATCACGGTTTTTCCTGAGGAATTTTGTACCGACTGCGGTTCATTCAAAAATGTATGGGTATGTCCGCCAAGAATCAAATCCAGATGTTCTGTTTTAGCGGCTATGGTTTGATCTGAAATTTTATCGGGTTGATTTTTATATTCATAGCCTAAATGTGAAAGACAAATTACCAGATCACATTTTTTATTTTCTTTCAGAAAGCGAGTGTAATGCTGTGCGATTTCTACGGGATCCAGATATTTTGTTTCTCCGTATTGTTTTTTTCCAACAAGACCTTTCAGTTCGATTCCCAAACCGAAAATTCCGATTCTGATTCCATTTTTATTGAATATTTTATAAGGCTTTGTAAGGCCGTCGATAATCGTATTGCTAAAATCATAATTAGAACAGAGAAAGGGAAATTTTGCTTTGGGAAGTGCTTTTTTGAATCCTTCCAGGCCGTTGTCGAACTCGTGGTTTCCCATGGTGGAAGCGTCATAACCCATCATCGACATGAGTTTAAATTCCAGTTCGCCGCCGAAAAAATTAAAGTACGGAGTTCCCTGAAATACATCCCCGGAATCCAGAAGCAGAATATTTTTTTCTTCCTCTCTTATTTTCTGAATCAATGCTGCTCTTCTCGCAAAGCCGCCCTGATTGGGGTTTCGGGTATACGTTTCGTCAAACGGTTCAATACGGCTGTGCTGATCATTGGTATGAAGAATAGTGATTTTATAAGGTGTCGCAGAACTGAGGACGGAATTTTCTGCCCACAAAAGCTGCGGTGCGAATGACAAGGCCAATGTTCCCGGGACGGCCGTTTTCAAAAATTTCTTCCTATTCATTGCTGTTGTTTGGTTTGTTTTTAAAAATCAAACGAATGTCATTCGGTGCCTTGATTTGTGGTGTAGCTGCGAATTTTTCCAGAAACAGATCCCGCATTTTAATTCCGGTAGAGATGATTTCTCCGGGTTTAAAAAAATCCATTTTGTCGCCGCCCGTAGAAAGATAATCGGAAGTGGCAATATAATACATTTGGCTGGGAACCACAGGTTTTCCTCTAATCTGAAATTTCACAGGTTTTCCCCCGTCTGTTTCTATGTGCATTCCTGCAACAGGATTATTTTTTTGAGTAGCGATATAATAATCGAAAAGCCCCTGCAACTGTTTTCCGCTCATTTTCACGATGACGATTTCGTTTTCAAAAGGCATTACTTCATAAATATGTCTCGTGAGAATATCGCCTTTGCCAATCATGGAGCGGATGCCACCGACATTAATTACTGCAGCGTCAACGCTGTTTGTTCCGTTTTTCTTCGCCCATTCATCAGCACCCTGAAGGGTAAAGTCGGCCAGTAAATTTCCCAGATTGCTGTTGTCCCCCTGCTTGGTAAGATCCACAGAAGTGTAGGAAATTTTTGTATTCATCTTGCTTTCCAACTCTTTTTTGTAGGGAGCAATTACCTTTATAAATTCCGGATCTTCAGGCAGATTGGCGCTAATGGAAATGTTTTCATGAATCTGAACCGCAGTTACAGGCCGCACAGTCCGGCATCCAATAAAAGTTAAGGTTGCCAGAATTGCGATCCAGAATTTTAATTTCATGACTGATGTTCCCATATTCCGTACAAATATAACATTTGATGTCAACTTTCTTTTATTTTCATCAAAAATTGTTGTCAGAAAAAATAGTATTTTTGAAGAATAATTTTTTTAAAAATGAATAAACTAAAAGGAGTAGGGGTCGCATTGGTAACACCTTTTAATGAAGATCTTTCTGTGGATTTTGAATCCTTAACCCAACTTATTGAGTTTAATATTGAAAACGGAACCAGCTTTCTGGTGGTTTTGGGAACTACCGCAGAAGCTGCCACACTTTCGGCAGAAGAAAAAAAACAGGTGATTCAGCATGTTATTAAAATCAATAACCAACGTCTTCCGCTGGTATTGGGAATTGGCGGCAACAATACTTATGAAGTAAAAAAAGAGATTGAAGCGGCAGATCTTTCTGATTTTGAAGCCATACTGTCTGTTTCTCCTTATTATAACAAGCCTAATCAGGAAGGTTTGTACAGGCATTATCAGGTTTTGGCGGAAACCGGAAAGAAAATCATTATTTACAACGTGCCTTCCCGCACCGGACAGAATATTGAAGCTGCAACTACACTGCGTCTTGCCGACGAGTTTCCGAATTTATTTATGATTAAGGAAGCAGCTCCCAATATTTTGCAATATTTTGATATTCTTCGGAAAAAACCTGCTCATTTTTCATTGGTATCGGGTGATGATGAATTTACGCTTCCTGTTACTTTAGCCGGCGGAGATGGCGTGATTTCCGTTATCGGGCAGGCGTATCCGAAAGAATTTTCAGAGATGGTACAGCTGGCTTTCGAGGGTAAGGTGGAAGAAGCGTATCAGATTCATAACCGATTGGTAGAAATTACGCGCCTTATTTTTGCAGAAGGAAATCCCTGCGGAATAAAAGCAGTTTTATCTGAAAAAGGAATTATTAAAAATTATCTCAGACTGCCTTTGATCCCTGCATCATACGGCCTGCACGAGCGAATAAAAGAGGAAATGAAATCTATATAATAATGGTAAGGCAAGGCATGAAACCTTGCTTTTTTTGTGAAATGAAAATAATAAAAGCGACAGAACAAGACATTCCTGACATCAGGAACATTGCTGAAAAATCATGGAAGGCTCATTATCCCGGAATTATTTCCGACGCACAAATTGAGTACATGCTCCAAAAAATGTATTCCGAAGAAGAACTGAAAAGACATTTCCAAATGGAGAATTTTCAGTATTATTTTATGGGTGATGACGAAGGAAACCGATTGGGAATCATGGGGTTTGAGCTGCATTATGATCCATTTACTACCAAGTTTCACCGTCTTTATTTACTGAAAGAATGCACAGGAAAAGGCTACGGAAAAGCAGCTCTTGATTTTCTGAAACAGATTGCTTCTCAGTCTGATGACAAAAGAATTATTTTGACGGTGAACAAGCAGAATACGGCAAAATTTTTTTACGAAACACAAGGGTTTAAGGTGTATGATGAAGCGGTTTTTAACATTGGAAACGGCTATGTTATGGATGATTTTCTAATGGAATTTCTGCTTTAAACATACCGGTGATAATTGTATAAGAACAAAAAATTATTTTATAAAGAGATTCTGATTTTAAAGTCGCAGATTTGTTTCATCATTTCAAAACAAAATTAAAATATCAAATTAAAATTTAGCTTAATGGATACCGTAACTCTTTTTGAAGATTATTTTATACGACTCAATAAAAAGTTTGGGATTACAAAACTGAATTACAACGAAGATTCACTGGATTTGGATGAAAAATACATCCGGAATATGGTGTTTGCTTCAGACGATTTTAATGAAGAATATGAAGGCCTGAAAAGCAAATGCAGAAAAATATACAAAACCATGAAGCGCGGATTTCTGCTGAAAATCAAAAAAGACATGAGCAATAATTATTTCGTCACCATTATCTGAAAGACAATTTTTTCATCATTATATTTTTTATCATTTGTGTGGTTTCCCGTAAGCAATCTTGCGGGAAATTGCTGTAATAATGAATTACGATAGCACAGTATTAAATAAATATTTTTATCTTTACCTACAATATAGCTTATAATTAATGAAAATTTACCTAAAATTTGACTTCAATACCATCTGCAGAAAAGTGCTGGAAGAGCGCCTGAATGATAAAAATATTAAATACAGAATACTGAGTTTCGGCGAGGTAGAATTTCTGGATCAGGTTTCCAAAGATGAAATGAACACCCTTTTCGGTGAACTGAACGAATATGGAATTGAAATTATTGAAAATCAAAAATCCGCATTGGTTCAAAAAATAAAAGACACCATTGTAGATATGGTTTTTTCCGAAAAAGATGTCAATGTAAAAGCCTCCGTTTATCTGGCAGAAAAGCTGAACCACAGCTATGGTTATCTTTCCAACCTTTTCTCGGAAGTCACCTATACTTCTATCGAAAATTTCATTATCCTACAGAAAATTGAACACTGCAAGCAACTTATTGTGAATGATAAACTTACCCTAACGGAAATTGCGTATAGGCTCAATTATTCCAGTGTGGCACATCTCAGTACTCAGTTTAAAAATACCACAGGAATCACTCCTTCACAATTCCAGAAAATTATTTCCAAAAGAAGAGAAATAGCAAATAAAAAATAAAAAGTGTGATGAATAAAGAATATATGCATATCATTCTGGCTGATGATGATGAAGACGACAGGCTCTTCTTCACCGATGCTTTCGAGGAACTGAAAATAAATACCAAAGTAAAAACCTACAACGATGGTGCGGAGCTGATGGACTATCTGAACAATGAAGATTCCATACTTCCGGAGATCCTTTTTCTGGATCTTAATATGCCGAAGAAAAACGGATTAGAATGCCTGCATGAAATTAAAGCAAATCCGCGTTTTGGGAATATAGCCATCGCTATCTATTCCACTTCTTCTTCCGAAGAACATATCGAAGAAACCTTCGTGAACGGTGCTAATATTTATATCAAAAAACCTAACGATTTTAACACATTAAAAAAAGTTTTGTCTGATGTAGTGACCATCAACTGGCAATATCAGACTTCCGGACTGAACAAGGATAATTTCCTGCTCAGAATGTAAGGATGAAAAAAATCCTTTTCGACAGATCATCTTTCCTGCTGGCCACTATTTTTGTAGTGGCCGCAGCACTTTTGTTCTTCCTTATGGTGCTGACTTACAAACACTTGGATAAACAAACCGAATCTGTGGAATGGATGCAGCAGTCTTATGAGATTTCAGCCAAATTACAGCATATTTTTTCGGATTTGAAAGATATTGAAACCGAGAGGAGAAACGTAATACTGAAAGCCAATCAGGAAGAATCCAAAAAAATCATTAAAGAAAAAATGATTGAAATTACTGCTTTGGAGTCTTCCCTGAAGCGGAATTTCAAACATCATCCGGTTCAGCAGGAAAATCTGCGAAATCTGGATCTCATGATCCGGTACAAATACGGCATAGTTAACAAAACCCTTTCTTCCCTTTCCCACCAGGAAGATATGGAAACCATGAAACAATCGCTTCTGGCAGGGAAAAATGTAATGGGCAGCATTCAGGACAAAATAGAAGATATGCTGGAAGAAGAAGAAATTCTTCTGAACAAAAGGAAAGATAACCTGAGCAACATTCAGAAATCCACGCCGTTTTATTTTTTTATTATCTCCCTTTTTTCCTTGGGAATGCTGGTTTTTGCTTTTTATAAAATCAATAAAGATGTGAAAACCCAAAGAAGAAATAACGATGAACTGAAACTCGCACTGGATACCTCGCAACTGGCAGAAAAAGTAGGTGGTTATGGTATCTGGATTTATGATTATGCCACACAGCAATATCATTTTTCAGATAATGAATACAGGCTTTTGGGCTACGAACCACAGGCATTTCATGCTGATCATGAGAAATTTCTACAACACATACATCCTGAAGACCGCAAAAAAGTAGATGCAAAATACCGTATCATGTTAGAAACAGGAAGTATGACACCCTTCCGCTACCGAATCATTACAAAAGACGGTGACTTAAGACATTTTCAGATGGTGGGCGAATCTGTACTGTCGCCTTCCGGAGAACGAATTTTGCTGGGAATTACGACCGATGTGACTCATGAAGTAGAAAGCCAGCTCAGACTGGAAGGCACCAACTGGATGCTGCGGGAAAGAAATAAAACCCTGAGTATTGCGAATGAAACTTTTGAAGAAGCAGAAAAAATCGGGTTCTTCGGGACTTGCCAGTACCTTATTGCTGAAGATCGGTTTATTTTATCGGATAATTTGTTCAGGCTTTTCGGGCATGAACTGAATGATGAAGATCAATTCTTAAAATCATTTGAAGAGGATATTCATCCCAATGATCTGAAAATGGTGAAAGCCAAGATTTCCTCTGTTTTTATTCAGAAAGAAATAACCTCGTTCACTTTCATAATTAACACAAAAAACGACCGCGCACTTCGGTATATAGACGTTAGCAGTAAAATAATTCGCGATAAAGAAGCGGGAGATTATTATCTTTTCATTGCTCAGGATACGACAGATGTAATTCTGGATAAACTCAGCATC
>JAEYOX010000013.1 GCA_023411265.1 Bacteroidota bacterium
CTCAATGGTTTCATCAAAATCCAGATCACCCACCAAAATCAGCGCATAATTGTTGGGCACGTAATATTGATGAAAATATTCATTTATGGCCTTCATTGAAGGATTTTTAAGATGTTCCGCCTTTCCAAGTGTGGTTTGCTGACCGTTAGGATGTGTCGGGAAAAGAAGTTCCATAAGCGCATAATTGACTAGCCGCGCATCGTTGTCCTGCGCTCTATTAAATTCCTCGTAAACACTCTCCAGTTCGGTGTGGAAGAGGCGTAAAGCAATTTCCGAGAACCGTTCTTTTTCAATTTTAAGCCACTTTCCCAGTACATTTTTTGGAATATTGTTTTTATAGACCGTTTCATCATACCAGGTATGCGCATTCGTTCCGCTGGCACCCAAAGATGAAATGCATTTATCATATTCATTGGCTATGGCGTATTTACTTGCTTCCTGCGAAACCTCATCTATTTTTCTATATATTTCTTTCTTTTTTTCGGGATCATGTTCAGCTTTGTGTTCTTCAAAAAGTTCAGCGATTCGGTTCAGAAGCAGACTTTCTTTTTCCCAGTTTATTGTTCCGATTCTAGAAGTGCCTTTAAACATCATGTGCTCCAAATAATGGGCTAGTCCTGTATTGTCTTTGGGATCGTTATTGCTTCCTGTTCTCACCGCAATATAGGTCTGAATCCGGGGTGCATCAAAGTTCTGTGCCAGAAAAACCTTCAGTCCGTTGTCGAGAGTATAGGTACGGACATTGTTTTCATCATTCGTAACAGTTTCGTACAAATAACCGCGAACATCCTGCTTTAGTTCTGTAATATATTTATTCAATTGTTTAATTTTTTTTAAATGAATTTTATAATTCTCCTAATGTTCTAATAATATCATTTGTATTTATATTTAAAAATGATAACATTAAAGTAATTTATAATATCTGTATCATAACCACTCTCATTTTAAGATTATTATAACGATTACTTACAATCTATGTTTAGGTCATTCTAAATAATATTGTGCCTTTTTTTGGTATTGAACATTCATTTCTCTGTATAAATTCCTTCTGTAATTTACACTCCTAAAGAAAAAGTAAATACCACTGTTTAAATATTGACTGAATTAAAGACAACTAATTTATATGCTCAGAATCTATTCTATGATGGCCAATTTTGCGGGAAATTACAGTCTTGCGCACCCTTAATTCTCAAAAAAAACATCAAAGAACTAGTGCGCTTCCAGCCAGTTTTTGCCTACGCCTACTTCCACTACCAACGGAACCTTGGTCTCGAAAGCATTTTCCATTTGAGTTCTGATCAATTCTGTAGCAGTTTGAACTTCTTCTTCAGGGGATTCAAAAAGAAGTTCGTCATGAACCTGCAGCAGCATCTTGGTTTCCAGATTTTGTTCTTCCAGTTTTCGGTCAATATTAATCATAGCCATCTTGATAATGTCCGCTGCAGAACCCTGAATCGGCGCATTCACAGCATTTCTTTCCGCATGACCCCGTACCACAAAGTTGTTGGAATTAATATCTTTTAAATGACGTTTGCGACCCAAAACGGTTTCTACATAGCCTATTTCCCGGGCTCTTCGCACCTGTTCCGTCATCCATTCTTTCAGTTTGGGATAAGTTTCGTAATAAGCGTCGATCATATGTTTGGCTTCAGAACGGGACAATCCAGTTTGTTCTGCCAAAGCAAAAGCACTTTGTCCGTACACAATGCCAAAATTCACAGTTTTCGCTTGGGAACGCTGGTTTTTTGTAACCTCTTCAAGAGGAACTCCGAATAGCTTAGAAGCCGTGGAAGCATGAATATCTTCGCCATTTTGAAACGCCTGAATCATGTTGGTTTCATCAGATATTTCAGCAATGAGCCGGAGTTCGATCTGCGAATAATCAGCCGAAATAATCTTCTTGCCTTCAGCTGCCACAAAAGCGCCTCGAATCTGCTGTCCGCGCAGGGTTCGTATCGGAATATTCTGCAAATTGGGATTCACAGAAGCCAACCTGCCCGTTGCAGCAGTAGTCTGTGAGAAATTGGTGTGAACGCGGTGGTCATCCTTGTCAATCTGTAAAGGCAAGGCATCCACATAGGTGGATTTCAGTTTCTGGTAGGTTCTGTATTCCAAAATATGAGGAATAATTTCGTGCTTGGAAACCAACTTCTGAAGAATATCTTCCGAGGTGGCATATTGGCCGGTTTTGGTCTTTTTGGCTTTCGGATCCAACTGCAGTTTGTCAAACAAAATTTCTCCCAATTGCCGGGGCGAGTTCAGGTTAAATTCTTCGCCGCAAAGTTCAAATATCTTTGTTTCCAGATTCTTAAGATCATTTTCAAGGTCTATACTCTCCTTTTTAAGCCAGTTTTCATCCAGCGAAACGCCTTCCAGTTCCATTTTGGCAAGTACTTCCATTAATGGCATTTCAACTTTATAAAATAAATCTTCGAGGTTTTCCTTCTTTAGTTGCGGAGCAAAAATCTGGTACAACTGAAAGGTAACATCGGCATCTTCTGCGGCATAATTGGTTTGCGTTTGCAAATCCGCATCGCGAAAAGAGAGTTGATTTTTCCCCTTTTTTCCGATGATGGTTTCAATGGAAACGGGCTGATAATTCAGGTAAATTTCTGAAAGATAATCCATTCCGTGGCGACCGTCGGGATTCAGGAGATAATGGGCAATCATGGTATCAAAAAGACTTCCCTTGATTTCAACATCATAAAGCTTGAGAATTTTATAATCAAATTTCAGATTGTGAGCGACTTTCAGGATACTCTCTTTTTCGAAAAAAGGTTTAAAAATCTCCAGAGTCTGCAGTGCTTCTTCCTTTTTTTCCGACAGCGGGACATAATACGCCAGCCCTTTTTTATAGGAAAAACTCATTCCTACAAGCTCCGCTTCCATTTCGTTCAGAGAGGTAGTTTCAGTATCAAAACATACAACAGGTTGCTGAAGCAGATTGTTCACAAGCATTTTTTGAGCCTTGGGCTGATCCACAAACTGATACAGATGATCGTATTCTGCAATGGTAGATTTCGTGGAAGTTGCCTGCTCCAGTTCTTCAAAATTGGCAAAAAAATCCAGCTGTACTGTGCCCGAAACTTCTTTTGGAAGATTCACTTTTTCATATCTGGAAATCTTTCCCGGATCGGCTATCACCGAAGTTTCTGATGTTTCGGTCTTGAAAGCCCGGTACAGATTTTCATACAGTCTTCTGAATTCTATTTCATCAAAAACCTCTCTTACTTTCTCAAAATCAGGATCTTCCAGATCGTATTTATCTTCATCAAAATCAATAGGCGCATCGCAGATGATGGTGGCCAGTTTCTTGGACAAAATTCCGCGTTCGGCACTGGCTTCTACTTTTTCCTTTAATTTTCCTTTCAGCTGATGAGTATTCTCCAGAAGATTTTCTAGGGATCCGAATTCTTTCAGTAACTTCATGGCTGTTTTCTCGCCCACACCGTCAAGGCCGGGAATATTATCCACGGCATCGCCCATCATGGCAAGAAAATCTATCACTTGTTTCGGATCTTCTATTCCGTATTTAGCCTTCACTTGTTCTACGCCCAGTATTTCCACTTCGCCTCCTTTCAGTCCGGGTTTGTAAATTTTAATATTTTCAGTGACCAACTGGGCAAAGTCTTTATCCGGAGTTACCATAAAAACGTTGTAACCTACCTTCTCTGCTTTGCAGGCAATGGTTCCGATCACATCATCTGCCTCGTAACCTTCCACACCCAGCACCGGAATATGCATCGCATCCAGAATTCTGTGAATGTACGGAACAGCAATCTGTATCGCTTCCGGTGTTTCGCTGCGGTTAGCTTTGTATTCTGTAAAATCGGCTGTTCTTACGTTATCTTTCCCTACATCAAAAACCACAGCCAAATGACTTGGTTTTTCTCTCCTGATGAGTTCAATAAGAGAATTGGTAAATCCAAAAATAGCGGAAGTATCCAGTCCTTTTGAAGTCAGTCTCGGGTTGCGGATTAGGGCATAGTATCCGCGGAAAATCATCGCGTAAGCATCGATGAGGTATAATCTTTTTTCTTGCTCTTGTGACATGAAAGCAAAGATAAGAAAAGACATCCACCTGAAACAGAATTTCCTTGTCCGCAATTTATAATTTCAAAATTACTAGGTGGCGTTCTATAATTTACATTTCAGATTTTGTTGGTATATTTTTGTGTTGTTTCTAGAAAATCTCAAACCATGAGTCAACTGGGCAATTATGTGAAATTCTTCTCTTTTATTCTGAAATATTATAACAGTAATGTAGTAAAATCCGCATCGGATACGATTGTGAACGATACGGTTTCTGAAGTTCAAGGCAATTACGACCTAAAACCTCAGGAATTGGTTGACGATTTAAAAAAAATGGGGCCGGCATATGTGAAGCTCGGGCAACTGCTTTCCACCCGTCCCGACCTGTTGCCAGACGATTACCTTCAGGCACTTTCCGAACTGCAGGACGATGTAGAAACCATTTCTTTTGAAGAAATAAGAAAGATATTTGAAGAAGAAACCGGTGCACGACTCACAAAAGCATTTCAGGCGTTCGATCCGAATCCTTTGGCCAGTGCTTCCATCGGGCAGGTTCACAAAGCGGTATTACCGTCTGGAAAGCTGGTCGTTGTTAAAATTCAGCGACCTGATATTCGAAAGAAATTTATTGAAGATCTCGATACCCTGCGAGAAATGGCTGCTTTGGCGGTTAAACATTCTAATGAAGCGAAAAAATATGACCTCACTACGATTATAGAAGAATTGAGGATTATTCTGCTCAATGAGCTTGATTATACAAAAGAATTGCAGAATTTAATTGATTTAAGATATCACCTAAGGAATTTCCCCCGACTTATTATCCCCGAACCAGTAAAAGATTATTCCACCTCACGTGTACTGACAATGGATTATATTCAGGGAAAAAAAATTACTGAAATCAGTCCGCTGACCAAGACCGAAACCGATTACACTCCGCTCATTGATGAACTTACGGAATCCTACATGCAACAAATCATTGTGGATGGCCTGGTTCATGCAGATCCGCATCCAGGGAATATTCACGTGACTGCAGATGGAAAAATCGCACTGATGGACCTGGGAATGGTGGCCCGGTTTTCAACGTCCATTCAGGAGAAAATCATGAAGCTGCTGTTAGGAATGAGCAGGAAAAACGGCGATGAAATTACAGACGCATTACTGGAAATGAGTGAATTTGACAGTCATGAAGCCGATCTAAAAAGCTTTCGTAAGGAAATCAACCGTCTGGTGATGAACAGCAATGCCAGCTCCGCGGAAGATATGCAAATCGGCCGTGCATTGATCCACATGAACCGCCTTGCCGCCAATCACTATATTCATATTTCCACTGAACTGAATATTCTTGGAAAAATAATGCTGAATCTGGATCAGATTATAGCAGTGCTCACTCCGAAGTATGATCTTCAGAAAGCGATCCAGAAGTTCATGGATAATATCGTCAACAAGAAAATAAAACAGGATCTGAATTCCGGAAACTTTTACAATTTTCTCCTGGACAACAAGAAACTGGCGGAAAATCTTCCTTACCGATTGAATAAAATCTCCGAAAACCTCGCCAACAATGAATTTGAACTCCGCATCAA
>JAEYOX010000054.1 GCA_023411265.1 Bacteroidota bacterium
TTAGTGGGACTAAATTTGACGAACAGCCACCGCTGGGAGACGGTGATCAATCCAGATACGTAAAATTGAAAACGTTAGATGATGTAAATCGACCAGAAATTCAAAAATGGATTCAACAAGCAGGTCGATTACCCGGTTGGAAATAAGATTTGCTTATATGCTTGTATGCGTTTAATTGTTTAATTGATTAGTAGCGAATTTGCTGAATGCGGGTTAATTGGTTAATCGATTAATCAGTTATTTGTTTAGAGCTGAGCGAATTTGCTGATTTGCGAATCTGCCAATTTGCTTTTTTGTAAGTTTTTCTGTAATCTATGAAAGAGATGGTAATTAAAGAGATGGTAATTAAGGAATAAATTTTACTTTTTTCTTTACGCCAAAAGCTCCTAGGTCGGTGCCTTCTTAGTGGCTTGGTTTGTTAGTAGCGATTTTGCAGATTTGCTTTTTAGCTTATCCCCAAATTCTAACCTCTAACCTCTATCCCTGAATTTTTTGTTCTTTTGTCTTAACACAAAAGAACCAAAAGGTGCCTCTCTGATTTTTTATTTTTTAATGGAATCGGCGAACCACTTCGTTAGGTTTCAAGACTGGACCTTTTTGCTAAAAAACTTCAATTTCTTTTTCGTAAAAATCCGAACTCGCGCGAAAAAATGTTTTCGGCTTCGGTTCACATTATAGTATCGCGCTTCAAACACCGGATTTTTAGCTGTAGAGATCATAGAACTGGTCAGCAACAAGAAATTGAAGTTTTTCTTTACGCCAAAAGCTCCTAGGTCGGTGCCTTCTTAGAGGAGGGGGGTATCATTAAGAGGCTGGAAAGATGGCAAATTTGCAAATTAGCTTATTAGCAAATTTGCTTTTCACCCAATCACCGATCACTGAAGGGGAGGTAATTGGTTAATCGATTAATCAGTTAATCAATTAAACGGTTAGGGTAGCAAATTTGCTTTTTTGCTTATCAGCTTATTCGCTTATTCGCTTTTTATGCGGTGTAATACGCGATTCCATTTGGTGGGAAGTGAAATTTTGATATCTTTATAAAACAAAATATTTATACAATGGGCACTATTCTGGCAGCAACATGCAGGTGTGGGTACACGGTACCGTCATTAAAATTTGGTGCAGGCATGGCGGATATTTCCACTTCCTGCAGCATACCTGCTATCGATCCGCAATCTATGAATATAATTTCTCATGATATCATATCAGAAGCGGTGAAGGTCTTGCGCCTGCTATTTTATACACCGATCCTGCTTTGCATGACGTGAATTGTGGGTGCAGCAGCTACACGCATTTCGAGCATGAGATACATTCGGAGCGTAATTACTGTCCGAAATGCCATCAGTTCCATCTGGACTTTACTACTGAAATGCTGTATGATTAATAACCGGATGTTTTTTTTGGAAAATAAGGAAAGCATTTTCTGGAAAATAAGACTGCCCGTTATTTCATGCTCTTCTGCAGTTTATTAATCTCAGCTTTAATTTCGCGGAACATCTCCTTGATATTCTGATGGGTAAATTCTTCAGGCTCGTATTCTACGGTGTTGATACTGCAGGCAAATTCCCAGATTTCCCGGATTTCAGATAAGGGGATTTTAAGCGGCTCATAGAAATGGTTGTCCGATTTCACACAGAGGAAATTTCCTTCATGGAACTGAAACCGTTTGTAGGCAATCCCGTCATTAGAGGTAAGGAAAACATAGGTTTTGTCTGTTTTCAACTCTGAAATATCTTCGATGAATTTTCCAACGATATAGGTGCCGTCTTTGTAAGGAGGCATCGAATCTCCACCGGCAGGAAATGCCCTGTATTTTCCGTTGCGCAGAAAAGGGAGGGATATGGTTTGCAGACTTTCAATATATTCCGGATCATTGTAGCCGTTCAGGTATCCCATAGAAGCCTTTTCCGGGATAATTTCAATTTTATTATCCCCTCTGGAATCCACTGTTACCGGCAGAAGGATCCTGTTTCCAGCCACAGTCAGCATTTCATCCAGAGGATATTTTCGAATGTCTACACCCACCAGAAGATCAATGCTGAGGTTAAAATATTTTGATATTCTGATCAGAAGTTCAATAGGAGGTTCGGAGGTGCCGTCCTCATATTTTACATACCGGCTCCGTGTAATAAGAAGAGCCTCTGCAAGGCTTTGCTGAGAGATGTTCCTTCGGGTTCTTAAAACCCTGATGTTATCTGATAAAATTGACATTGTTACAAATTGGAACAGCAAATTTAGATCAAATGTTACAAATATGCAATAGCTTTGTGGTGTGGAAAGAGCAATTGTACATATGGATCTGGATGCCTTTTTTGTGTCCTGCGAAAGAACCCGGCATTCTGCCCTTATCGGCAAGCCGGTCATCATTGGAGGCGGAGAGCGCGGTGTAGTAGCCTCGTGTTCTTATGAAACCCGATATTTTGGTGTGAGGCCGGCAATGCCCATGAAAATGGCCTTAAGGTTGTGTCCGGAAGCCAGAGTAATTCGGGGGGATATGGATCTCTATTCCAAACTGTCCAATGAGGTTACCGAAATTATTCGGGAGAAAGTGCCTGTTATGGAAAAAGCAAGTGTGGATGAATTTTACCTCGATCTTTCAGGAATGGATCAGTTTTTTGGCTGCTACCAATGGACTTCGGAAATTGCAGAATCAGTTACTAAAAATACCGGATTGCCCATCTCTTTCGCATTATCTACCAATAAGACCGTATCCAAGATTGGAACCGGCGAAGCCAAGCCACTGGGTAAACTGGAAATACAACCCAGCCTGGTTCAGCCTTTTCTCAATCCATTATCCATCCGGAAAATCCCTATGGTGGGGAATGCGACTTTTCAGCTGCTGTCCAGAATCGGGATCCGAAAAATTCAGACCCTCTCTGAAATGCCGGTTGGTGCCCTGCAGCAGCTTCTCGGCAAAAACGGCGGCGAACTCTGGAAAAAAGCCAATGGAATTGATGAAACACCGGTGGTTCCTTATTCCGAAAGAAAATCTATTTCTACAGAACATACCTTTTCCCAGGATACAATGGATGTGGAAAATATGGAAAGCCTGCTCTCCGCGATGGTGGAACAACTGTGTTTTCAGCTCAGAAAAGAAAAATGGCTTACCTCTGTGGTTTCGGTTAAAATCCGTTATTCCAATTTTGATACGGAAACCAAACAGGTTCGGATTCCTTATACAGCGGCAGATCATACCATTTTAAAATATATCAGCAACCTGTTCAAAAAACTATATGTCCGTAGGATGCGCCTGAGACTGGTGGGAATAAAGTTTTCAGGTCTTGTGCACGGCAGTCATCAGATGAATTTGTTTGAAGATACCGAAGAGCTGATCAATCTTTATCAGGCGATGGATAAAATGAAACTGCGTTTCGGAAAATACGCTGTCGGAAAAGCCTCAGGATTATTAATCAACCACAAATAATGTATTTAAACTGTCATACCTATCACAGTCTGCGCTACGGAACCATTTCAATAGAAGAACTGGTTCAGCAGGCCGTTGACCTCCGGGTGAATGCACTGGCATTAACGGATATCAATACCGTCACCGGAATATATGATTTCTACAAACTTTGTAAAGTGCATCAGATTAAACCCCTCATCGGGGTGGATATCAGATCAGGCAACAGGCCTCTTTATGTGACTTTGGCCAAAAACAGGGAAGGGGTTGCAGAGATTAACCGAATGCTGACCGCAGCCAACTGTGAAGGAATCCCTTTGGTGCAGCATCACCCTGAATTTGAAAATGTTTTTGTTATTTATCCCTCGGATAATATCCCTGAAAATCTTCATGAGAATGAATTTATCGGGATAAGGCCGGAAGACGTCAGCCTTTTGGTTCAAAAAAAATGGAAAGCCCTGCTGCACAAAATGGTAGTCTTTCAGCCCGTTACTTTCAGAACCGGGAAAGAATTCAATCTTCACCGGATTTTACGGGCGATTGATACTAATACTTTGATTTCAAAACTTGAAGCTTCTGATGTCTGTAGAAAGACTGACGTGATGATGGCCCCGGCGGAACTTCTCAGTCATTATAAAAACTATCCTCAGATTATTGAAAATACCGAAAAAATCATCAGTACCTGCCACTTTGAGTTTGATTTTTCTACTCCGAAAAACAAAAAACATTTCACGGAAACGAAAGCCAATGATGAAAAGCTTCTAAGGCAACTGGCCTATGAGGGACTGAAAAAACGCTACGGCGATCATCATCAGGCAGCAACACAACGGGTGGAAAGAGAACTTCAGGTGATTAATGAACTGGATTTCTGCGGCTATTTCCTCATCACCTGGGATATCGTGCAGTACAGCAACCAACGCGGTTTTATGCATGTGGGAAGAGGAAGCGGAGCCAATTCCATCGTGAGTTACTGTCTTGGGATTACAGATATTTGTCCGCTCGAATTGGATCTTTATTTTGAAAGGTTTCTGAACCTGAACCGAAAATCACCGCCGGATTTTGATATCGACTGGAGCTGGAGGGAGCGCGATGAAATTTTAAAGTATATTTTCGATAAGTATGGAAAAGACCATGTTGCTTTCTGCGGAACGAATGTAGAATTTAAGTACCGTTCCATTTTCCGGGAAGTGGGAAAAGCATTTGGTTTGCCTAAAGAAGAGCTGGATCATCTCGCCAAGAATCCGATGGAGCTGCATGAAGACAGCCATGTAGTCAAACTCGTTCAGAAATACGGAATGCTGCTGGAAAAATTTCCCAACCAGCGCAGCATGCATTCCTGCGGGATTCTGATTTCCGAAGAGCCGATTACCAATTTCACCGCTCTGGAAATGCCGCCCAAAGGGTTTCCTATTATTCAGTTTGATATGCATGTGGCTGAAGATATGGGTTTTGAAAAATTTGATATTCTGTCGCAGAGAGGATTGGGAACCATTTATGATGCTGTCAAACTGATTGAGAAGAACCGGGGAATCTATGTGGATATCCGGGATACAGCCATTTCCAAAAATGAGCCTTTGGCCAATGACTGGTTAAGCAGGGGAAAAACGATTGGATGTTTTTATATTGAAAGTCCTGCCATGCGCGGTTTGCTTCGCCGCCTGAAATGCAATAATTACAAAACTCTGGTGGCTGCCTCATCCATCATCCGTCCGGGTGTTGCACAAAGCGGAATGATGCGCGAATACATTTTCCGGCACAATAATCCTGATAAGTTTGAATATTTCCATAAGGTGTTTGAAGAACATCTGGGTGAAACCTACGGCATTATGGTGTATCAGGAAGATGTTATCAAGATCGCACTGCACTACGGCGGTGTATCAGCAG
>JAEYOX010000087.1 GCA_023411265.1 Bacteroidota bacterium
GAATCCCTCAGGACCCACACTTGTAAAAAGCTTCACAGCAATGTGAGGCTTTTTTTGTAGCATATTCTTCCTATTCATAAGGGTATACCGAGATTCACAATATTTTACCACTTAATTTGTTCGGGTACAATTAACCTGCTTTTGGCATATAAAAAGGCAGACTTTAAGGTACACCATTTTTTCTCAAGGTACACCATTCAAATCCCCATTAATACTATGAGCAACCAAAACATAAGGATTCTGTTTCTAATTGAAAGAAATAAGATCAACAGACTAGGACAAGCCCCGTTAAGATGTAGAATAACTTATTGTAACGAAAGAAAGATATTCTCCACAGGTTTATTCATAAATCCTGATAACTGGATTGCTTCCAAACAAAAAGCACATCCACCCAACACAGAAAATTCCCAAATTAACACTCAACTAAGCCTGATTAAACAAGAAATTAATCAGGCTTTTTTATTTCTCCAAATCCATGGAAGAGACTTTAATGTAGATGACATTTACAGGCAATATAAGGTTTTTTATCATTTCTAATAAAAAAAAGACTCTCAAACACAAAGTATGGGAGTCTTTAAATAATGATAGCATTTATTTAATCCTTGTCATTTCTTTTTAATAATTTTATGATTGTTGGCTTTAATATCTCTGCAATAATGCTACCAAATATAACAGAGAATATAAGTATTAGCCATTCAGTTACCTCCATTATGTTATAAACTTGAAAGCCATTTCCCTACCTTTCCAAAAACCCCAGTAGACGCAGTTACTGCCGTCGTTAAACCTGCCGCAGCAACAATTTTCCAATTAATTTGTCCATTATTAAAGACATGTTGAGAAACTGCAGCAAAACTAGCTCCACCTATATCAATTAATGATTCATCTACATTATTGAAATTTTCAGAAAATGCATACTGTTTGGGAAAAGTCTCGAAGACTAATAATCTTTTTGTTTTTTGTATTCTTTCATAACCATTGTTTATTAAAATATCATACAAACACTCAAATGTACACATCTTTTTTTGATTCGCAAAAAAATGGTTGAAAAAATAATAAATAAATCAAACAACTGGTTTACAAATAATTACAGCTTATTTGAATTTGTTTTTTATTGAAATCACCATCATAAATGGTAAATATTATTAAATTTCAACACATTAAAAATACACACCTTTTTTATGAATTTTCCTGACAAATATTTTTAGTTTACGTTCGGATATCATCACAAAAAAACGCTTCCACCGGAGCAGAAGCGTTTTAAATATTATTCGTTATTTTTATTCGGTTGGGCGAAACACCAATCCGCTTTCTTCAAAATAATCCAGAGTAATACGGTCGCCGTCATTTACTTTTCCTGCTAAAATTTCCTTGGAAAGTTTATTCAGAACTTCCTGCTGCAGAACTCTTTTCAATGGTCGGGCTCCGAAACTGGGGTCATAACCTCTGTTCATTATGTACTCGATGGCGTCTTCCGTAGTTGTGATCAGAATACCTTTTTTCTCCAGCATCGTATTGAAACCTCGTAACTGATACTGAACAATTTTTCCGATTTCCTTTCTGGTCAGTGGCTGGAAAAGTACTACTTCGTCGATTCTATTCAGAAATTCCGGTCGTAGCGTCTGTTTCAGAAGGTTGAAAACTTCCTCTCTGGTTTTGTCAATAACTTCATATCGGTTACTATCAGTCAAATTCTCAAAATTTTCCTGAATAAGCGACGATCCCATGTTAGAAGTCATGATGATGATGGAGTTTTTGAAATTCACCACACGGCCTTTATTATCGGTCAATCGGCCGTCATCCAAAACCTGAAGAAGGGTGTTGAAAACATCCGGATGTGCTTTCTCAATTTCGTCCAACAACACAACGGAGTAAGGACGACGGCGAACCGCCTCAGTAAGCTGCCCGCCTTCCTCGTAACCGATGTATCCCGGAGGTGCACCTACCAGTCGTGACACGGAATGGCGTTCCTGATATTCACTCATGTCAATTCTCGTCATATTACTTTCATCATCAAATAGAAATTCGGCCAGCGCTTTTGCTAATTCAGTTTTCCCTACACCCGTGGTTCCCAGAAAAAGAAAACTTCCGATCGGTTTTTTTTCGTCACTCAATCCTGCCCGGTTTCTGCGAATTGCATCAGCAACAGCTTCGATGGCTTCTTCTTGGCCTACTACTCTTTTATGGAGTTCATCTTCCAGGTTCAGCAATTTTTCCCTTTCACTCTGCAGAAGTTTGGTTACTGGAATTCCTGTCCATTTCGAGATGACTTCAGAAATATTTTCGGCAGTAACTTCTTCTTTAATGAGTTCGTTCTGGTTATTCTGCATTTCTAGTTCCAACTTTTTCAACTCCTCATCCTTAGCCCGCAGTTTACCGTACTGAATTTCAGCTACCTTCGCATAATCACCGGCTCTAGAAGCCCGTTCGGCTTCCAACTTCAGGGATTCTATATCTTTTTTGATCTGAGTCAGGTCTTCAGATTTTTGTTTTTCTTGCAGCCATTTTGCATTGATTTCGTTGCGCTGTTCAGAAAATTTAGCAATATCTTCTTTCAGGTGATTGATTTTAACTTCATTTCCTTCGCGTGAAATAGCGGCAAGTTCTATTTCCAATTGCATCAGCTTTCTGTCCAAAACATCTAGTTCTTCCGGTTTAGAATTAATTTCCATACGGAGTTTTGCCGATGCTTCGTCAATCAAATCAATCGCTTTATCAGGTAAAAAGCGATCAGAAATATACCTTTGCGACTGTTCTACCGCCGCAATGATAGCTTCATCCTTAATCCGGACTTTGTGGTGCGCTTCATATTTTTCTTTAATTCCACGTAAAATAGAAATCGCAGATTCGGTATCCGGCTCCTCCACGATCACCTTCTGAAAACGTCTTTCCAGAGCTTTATCTTTTTCAAAATATTTTTGATATTCATTTAGGGTCGTAGCTCCCACTGCGCGAAGTTCGCCCCTAGCGAGTGCTGGTTTCAGAATATTAGCTGCATCCATAGCACCTTCACCTCCTCCAGCTCCAACAAGCGTATGAATTTCGTCAATAAAAAGAATGATTTGCCCGTCAGATTTAATCACTTCATTGACTACGGATTTTAATCTTTCCTCAAATTCGCCTTTATATTTTGCACCAGCAATTAAAGCTCCCATATCCAAGGAATACAGGGTTTTATCCATCAGGTTTTCGGGAACATCGCCGGAAATAATCCGGTGCGCTATTCCCTCTGCAATCGCAGTTTTACCCACGCCGGGTTCACCGATGAGAATAGGGTTATTCTTCGTTCTTCGGGATAAAATCTGCAACACTCTGCGGATTTCCTCATCTCTTCCGATAACAGGATCCAATTTTCCTTCTGCGGCAAGCTCGTTGAAATTTTTCGCATATTTATTCAGGCTCTGATAGGTTTCTTCCGAACTGGCCGAGGTAGCACGAGATCCTTTGCGAAGTTCCTTTATCGCTGTTTCCAGAGAGTTTTTTGTAATTCCCATATCTTTTAGCAGTTTGGAAACTTCAGAATTCACTTCAAAAAGAGAGAGCCAAAAATGTTCAATGGTAACAAATTCGTCGCCCATCTTTTTGGCGATATTTGGCGCATCCAATAATATTTTGTTAGCCGATTGGGAAAGATACAGATTCCCGCCTTCCACTTTAGGAAGTTTTTCAATAAGCGAACGGTTTCTTTCGCGCACAAGAGCTAGCTCTGCTTCAGATTTCTTCAGCAAAAATTCAGATATATTTTCATCTACCTGAAAAATTCCCTCCAGAAGATGCTGGGATTCTATACTTTGGTTGCCAAATTCCATCGCAATTTGCTGCGCTTTCTGAATGGCTTCCTGTGATTTTACAGTAAATTGATCTAAGTTCATATGATGTGAAATTGTGATGTTTAAAATTTCCGTGAGAAGTGCAAAAACCTCTTCAAAATGATATAATCATCAAAATGTAGACAATTTTTCCGAAATACGTGCGCTGCTTATACATATTTGCGACATAATTTCCGAAATCAATAATTTTAGCAATATAAAAGTAGAAAATTATATTTTAAGCGAAGAAAAAACGGACTTTCGGAGTTTTGTATTTTTCTTTATATTTGTTGGATTCACTTCAGGTGATTTTTTATCAGAACTATGCATCATTTTCATCAACTCAAAACAACAAAAGTAAGTAAGGAGACCAACGATTGCGTGAATATCGCATTCGAAATTCCGGAACATCTAAGAAATGCATTTAGGTATAAACAAGGACAGTATATCAATGTTCGCCGAGTAATAGACGGGGAAGATCTGCGCCGCTCCTATTCCATTGTAAATGCACCTTCGGAAGGCAACCAAGAAATTGAAATTCTGGTAAAAAATATAGAAGACGGCAGGGTTTCCTCTTTCTTGAACGAAGAAGTTAAAATAGGAGACCATCTGGAAATACTGGAACCAATGGGGCATTTCTACACCCATCATCATCCCAGCAACAGGAAAACTTACGTTGGTTTGGCAGCTGGAAGCGGAATCTCACCCGTGCTTTCTAATCTGAAGGAGGCACTGTATCAGGAGCCGGAGTCTCAAGCTTACCTTTTCTTCAGCAATAAGAGTTTTGAAAGTATCATTTTTCGTAAAGAAATAGATACACTTGCTGAGGAATTTGGCGGAAGACTGAAAGTCATTTATCTTCTTTCAAGAGAGAAACATTACGAAGACGAACTCTTTGAAGGAAGAATTTCTGCTGAAAAACTGGACCAGCTCTTTGAACGTTTCCCCGAAATTGCTGTTCAGGAAACCACATTCTTTATTTGTGGGCCGTCGGAAATGATCAAGGATATTGCAGACTATCTGAAAAAGGACAAAAAGGTGCCTTCACTGCAGGTGATGTACGAATATTATTCTGCTCCCGATGATGAAGAAAACGCAGAAAGGAGCGACGAGTTCAAAGCCATCCCGAATCTTGAAAGCATGGTAACCCTTATTATTGATGATGATGAATATTCTTTTCACCTCAATTCCAAGAAAAACAGTATCTTAGACCAAGCTTTGAAAGAGAAACTTCCGGTTCCTTTTGCCTGCAAAGGCGGCGTTTGCTGTACCTGCAAAGCACAGGTGATGGAAGGTGAAGTATTTATGGAAAAGAATTTTGCCCTTACGGAAGATGAAGTGGCAAAAGGATTTGTATTAACATGTCAGTGTCACCCAACAACCAATGTGGTGATGTTGAATTATGATGTTTAACCTATTAAAATTACGATCATGACCCAGTGGAAATTTGATTCTATCATTGAAGAAGATAAAGAGTACAAAATAAAAGGTCTCAATATCTGGGGCCATTACTGGCATTGTACAGACCGAAAAATCGAAGTGAGAGATCCTTTTGAAGGTCAGGTTTATTATTTTAATGAATATGAAATTGATGACGGTCCTGAGAAAGTAAGTTTCGTTGCCGGGGAATATGCTAACGGTAAACTGGGACTGTACATCAAGGACGAATTAAGCGGGGAAAAACTTTAAAATTGGATTCCGGAAATAAAGGAGCCGTAAACAAACTTATGGAGTTACAAAAATTTTTAGATTACGTACAGGCAGAGAATAAAGTTGAGCCTAAAGATATGATGCCGGAAGATTACCGGAAATTGCTGGTACGCCAGATTTCGCAACATGCTCACTCGGAAGTGGTGGGAATGCTTCCTGAGGCCAATTGGATCAGCAGAGCACCCTCACTCCGAAGAAAGATGGCACTGCTGGCCAAGATACAAGACGAAGCCGGACATGGCCTGTACCTCTATGCAGCCAGCGAAACACTTAATGACGGCACCATCCGCGCCGACAGAGATGCTACCTACAATGATATGCTGTCAGGAAAGGCAAAATATTCCAGCATTTTCAATTATCCTACGCTCAGCTGGGCCGATATCGGAGCCATTGGCTGGCTGGTGGACGGCGCTGCCATTATGAATCAGGTGATGCTGATGGGAAATTCCTACGGACCGTATGCCAGAGCAATGGTGAGGATCTGCAAGGAGGAATCTTTTCATCAAAGACAAGGATATGAAATTCTGATGACACTGTGCCGCGGAACCAAAGAGCAAAAAGAAATGGCACAGCAGGCGCTCAACCGATTTTGGTGGCCTGCGCTGATGATGTTTGGCCCGAATGACGATGCATCCCCAAACTCGCAAAAATCCATGAGCTACCGAGTAAAAAGAGAAAGCAATGATGCACTTCGGCAAAGATTTGTTGATGTTACTGTTCCACAGGCAGAATTTTTGGGCTTAAAAGTTCCAGATCAAAACTTAAAATGGAATGAGGAAACACAACATTATGATTTTGGCGAACTTCCTTGGGACGAATTTTATGAAGTTTTAAAAGGAAACGGACCGGCCAATAAAAAACGCCTCGAAACTAAAAGAAAGGCACAGGAAGAAAACGCCTGGGTGAAAGAAGCAGCACTAGCGTTTGCGGAAAAACAGAATTCCGTTCAGTTAACTTAAAATCTACTATATTAAATATGAGCAATTTAGATGTGTGGGAAGTATTCATTCAAACGAAACCCGGTTTGTCCCACAAACATGCAGGAACTGTACAGGCAGCTACTGCTGAAATGGCATTGCAGAACGCAAGAGACGTGTATACCAGAAGAATGGAAGGAACCTCCATCTGGGTCGTTCCCAGTAAATATCTGGTTAGTAGCGAAGGCGTAGATAAGGAAGCATTTTTTGATCCGGCAGATGATAAACTATATCGTCATCCTACGTTCTATCAGATTCCTAACGATGTAAAAAATATGTAAAACTTTCGCCGTCTTCGACTGAATTATCAGAAGAAAACCTTGGAAAGAAAGCAGAAATTATGAAAAATTATATCTTAAAATTAGCTGATGATACCCTGATTATGGGACAGCGCCTGGCAGAATGGTGCGGGAAAGGTCCTTATCTGGAAGAAGATATTGCCCTCACCAATATTGCGCTGGATTATTTGGGACAAAGTTCCAATTTTTACAAATATGCCGCACAATTGCAGGGTGAAAATAAGACAGAAGACGATCTGGCATTTCTGCGATATGAACACGAATACCTGAATGCACAACTGGTGGAACTTCCCAATGGCGATTACGCCCAAACCATTCTGAAAGTATATTTCTTTTCGGTATATCAGAACTTGCTCTTTGAAAAACTGTCCGATAGCGCAGATGAACAGTTGTCCGCATTAGCAAAAAAGTCATTAAAAGAGGTAAAATATCATTATACCCATGCAGCCACATGGGTAAAAATTTTGGCGGGCGGCACCGAAGAAAGCACCTCAAGAATACAAAAAGCTGTAAATAATCTTTGGGAATATACTGGCGGTTTATTTGATGAAGTACAAGGTGAATATGAGTTGGCAAAACTAAATTTAATTCCGGATTCCCAATCCTTGTATGAAAATTGGAAAAGAAAAATTACTCAAGATTTTCAAAGTTTCGGGCTGGAAGTTTCTTCATCAGATTTCATGCAGAAAGGCAGCAGAGCAGGCCACCATACTGAACATTTTGGATACATCCTTTGTGAATTGCAATACATGCAGCGGGCATATCCAGGGTGTGAATGGTAAATTAAATAGTAAAATTCCTTAAAATATTATATTGACAAACTGACGTTGATTGATTTAATAAAAATATTATCACAAATTCCTGACCCTGAAATTCCTGTGATCAATATCGTGGAATTGGGCATTGTTCGAGACGCAAATATGATAGCCGAAAATGAAGCAGAAATTATCATCACGCCTACTTATTCTGCGTGTCCCGCGATGTATAATATCGAAGAGGATATTATCAAACTTTTCAAAGAGCAAGGAATTAGAGCCAATGTAAAAACAGTTATTTCTCCACCTTGGACTACCGATTGGATTACGGATGAAGCAAGAGAAAAACTACGAGTCTACGGAATTACACCCCCTGAAAAAGGTGCCGGTGAAGATCATTTAAACAAACCTAAACCCTGCCCCAGATGCAGTTCCGAAAACACGAAACAGATCAGTCGTTTCGGATCCACACTCTGCAAAGCAAGTTACCAGTGTATTGACTGTTTGGAACCATTCGATTATTTCAAATGTCATTAGTTTTCTTTAACTTTATATAATTAAAATAATAATAATAAGATGGCAAATTACGTGTACTCACAATTCGACATGGAATCCAGAATGAATGGCCGGCTGAAAATTGCCTGGCTCAATCAGCCCGAGCGGATGAATCCATTAACCAAACCACTACTTCTGGAACTTGCAAGTTTTATAGAATTTTACAGTCACAATGAAGATACGCGATGCATCGTAATCGCCGCAAAAGGTGATATGTTTTCGTCCGGGCAGAATGTAAATTTTGAAGATACAGATACCAAAAATCAAGGTTCTCCCCGAGAAGTTAAAAGGCTGGTTAGCGATTATTATAATCCAGTTATTTCAGCCATCCGGTACGCACGCAAACCGGTCATCGCTTTAGTAAATGGCCCGGCACTAGATACCGCCGCTAATATTGCTTTAGCATGTGATATTACTTTAGCCGCTGATACGGCATATTTTGCACAGATTTTTTCGCAGATGGGACTAATTCCTGATGCAGGCGGAACGTACTATCTTCCTAAAAATATTGGAATGCAAAAAGCGGCTTACCTCGCATTTACGGGAAAAAAAGTGTACGCAAAAGAAGCCGAACAAATGGGAATGATTGCGGATGTTTTTCCAAAAAACGAATTTGAAGAAAAAGCTTTTGAAATTATTGAAGACATTGTAAATATGCCAACTCAGGCGTTATGGCTTACCAAAAGAGCTTTTAGGAAAAGTCACGATAATAGATTGAACGAACATCTGAGGCTGGAAAGCGAATATCAAAGTATGGCTGCCTCTTCAGAAGATTATGCAGAAGCCATCCAAGCGCATTATGAGAAAAGAAAAGCCCTATTCAAAGGCAGATAATTTTGAAATGAAAATAGCAGCGGTTCCCAAATGGGAGCCGTTTTTTTGTTATAAGCGATGATAAAAAGGCTGCCCGATATTACAGGCAGCCTTTCGTATGTTTGTATAAAGTTGTCTTTTGTTATGGTGTATTTTGCGGAACCGGCGCTTCCTGTTGCTCTTTCGGCACGAGAAGATCGTTCTGCAGTGTTGCTTCTGGAGCTACCTGAGGTGCTTTCAGCCCGGAAAGCTGATCCATTATCGTCACAAATTCGCTTTCACCTAAGTTGTAGAATATTTTACTGGCTATTTTTCCGTCTTTATCCAACACCAGGAAACTTGGTGCCAATTTGAATCCGTAAACCCCGTACTTCTCAGCAAATTTGGAGTTCAAACCGCCCTCTGCGTAAACATTGGTCCCCGGAATACCTTTCAGCAAGGCTGCGCTGGTTTTTGAGAATTGGTCTTTGGTATCATCGAAATTCACAAAAACAAAATTTACCTTTTGTTTGTAAAAATCAACCACTTCTTTCAGCACCGGCACGGTGGATTCAGCGATGTACGGCGACCATGATGCATAGAACATCATGACTGTTGGCTTGCCTTTGCTTTCAGAGATTTTGTAAGTTTTCCCGTCCTGTTTTACGAGAGCAACTTCAGGAGCCACTTCACCTCTTTTCAATCCAGAGAGTACAGAATGAATCTTCTTAAGGTCCTTTTTTACGGTACCATCTTTAATTTCTGAATCTATAAGTTTAGCAATTTTATCGTTGTTTTCTTTGGATTGATCAGGACTAATGTCGCGTTGCGCCATTACGAAAGCCAACAAATAATCTTTAGCGGTTTGAGATAAATCCTTTCTTTGTTTCAGGAAATCGCTGAAGACCTGCGACGTGAGCACGTCTATCTTCCCCTGCGTGTTTGCCATAGCATATGTTTGGTAATCGTCCGTCAGTTTGCTCAGCAGGTAGTTTCTGTACAGCGGATGCTCTTTTATAAGCTGTTCTTTATTCTCCTGAAGTTGATCTTCATAGTCTTTTAATACCTTTGGCAATGTGAAGGATGGATTAGTTCCCATCTGCTTTTGGTACATTTCGTACTGGGGAATCAATGACATGATACCGGTACGGATGTCGTTTTTCTTCCATGTTACCACTTCGCTATCGGCTTTGGTTTTTTCAGAGACTTGGTCTATATTTTTTTCCAGATCGGTCTGAATTTTCTTAAGATCCTTTAGGAACCCATTACCTTCCTTTGCAATGCTTGCCTGCATATCCAGCTTTTGGGAATATTCAGCCATGTATTTTTGAGTTTCTGCCAGGAAATCGTTGTTCGCTTTAGCGTCTCCCGTAACGGTATATTCTGCGGGGAAAGATTCGCTGTTTCCAGATATTTCAATGTTTTGACCTTTCTTCAAATAAATAAGGTTCTGTCTTCCGGCGTATGAAATGACGTACATTCCATTTTTAGGCGCATCAAATTTTCCGTTGAAATTCCCGTCTTTATCCACACCTATATTAATGAGCGGCAGGGTAGCAACACCTGATGCTTCCACCAGTTCAATACGCTCCAACGGAGAACCGCCGGTCACTTTTCCTTTGATCTCTACGGTTTTGGAACATGATGCGGCAACGAGGACCATCATCAGCAATACAAAATATTTTTTCATTATTCTATTTTAGAAACTGGGCAAAAATAAGATATTGAATCGTTTAAAAGAAATTAATATACTATTTTTATCAGAGAATGTCTCAGGATGGCGGTTCTCATTGTACAAACACAGACCGTCATCGATTTCTTCTATGCAACCGGCTGATCTTTAAAACGAAAATCGCTCTTCCTCAGAAAAGCGATTTTTAACTTAATAGCGATAGACTTCTATCCTCTGTCCAGATGAGCTGTCATATATTCACGGTTCATTCTGGCGATGACCTCAAGGGAAATTCCTTTCGGGCATTCCACTTCGCAGGCACCGGTATTGGAACAGTTTCCGAAACCTTCTTCATCCATGGCTTTCACCATGTTCAGAACTCTTCGTTTCGCTTCTACTTTTCCTTGCGGGAGCAGCGCAAACTGAGAAACCTTGGCTCCTACGAATAACGCAGCCGAACCGTTTTTACAGGTGGCCACACACGCACCACAGGCGATACACGCTGCGGCATCCATGGCTTTGTCTGCGTCATCTTTCGGGACTGGAATCGCGTTCGCATCCAGTGTATTTCCTGAAGTATTTACCGAAACGAAACCTCCGGCCGCCATAATCCTGTCGAACGCAGAACGGTCTACCACTAAATCCTTAATAACGGGGAAAGCAATACTTCGCCAGGGTTCAATGGTAATGGTTTCGCCATCTTTGAACATTCTCATGTGAAGCTGGCAAGTTGTAATTCCTGTATCGGGGCCGTGCGGACGACCGTTGATATAAAGGGAACACATCCCGCAAATTCCTTCACGACAATCGTGGTCGAAAGCAATGGGTTCTTTTCCGTCGTTGATGAGGTTTTCGTTTAAAATATCAAGCATTTCCAGGAAAGAAGAATCCGTAGAAACGTCTGAGATTTTATATACCTCAAATTGTCCTTTTGTTTTATTGTTTTTCTGTCTCCAAATTTTCAGAGTCAGATGAAGTCCTTTTTTTGCACTCATTTTCTTTACTGTTTTGGAGATTATTTATAACTTCTTTGTTTCACTTCAATATTTTCGTAGATCAGCGGTTCTTTGTGCATCACTTCTGCATTGATATCGTCCCCCTGATATTCCCAAACGGCCGCGTACATGTAATTGGCATCATCTCGTTGTGCCTCTCCTTCTTCGGTTGCGTGATCCCATCTGAAATGTCCTCCGCAAGATTCGTTTCTTTCCAGTGCGTCTCTTGCCATCAGTTGTCCCAGTTCAAGGAAATCGGCTACACGGAACGCTTTTTCGAGTTCCATGTTCATTTCGTTGGCTTCGCCGGGAACTTTTACTTCTTTCCAGAACTCATTTCTTACCTCTTCAATCTCTCTGATTGCTTCTCTGAGACCTTCCGGAGTTCTTCCCATTCCTACTTTGTTCCACATGATGTGCCCCAGTTTTTTATGGAAATAATCTACTGAATGTTTACCGTTATTATTAAGAAAGAAGTTTACTTTATCTTTTATTTCCTTTTCTGCTATTTCAAACTCTGGAGAATTTGTAGGAATAGTTCCTGTTCTGATATCTGCTGAAAGATAATCGGCAATGGTATAAGGAAGAACAAAATACCCGTCTGCCAGACCCTGCATCAGCGCTGAAGCTCCTAATCTGTTCGCACCATGATCTGAGAAATTGGCTTCGCCAATAACAAAACAGCCCGGAATTGTAGACTGTAAATTATAATCTACCCAAACACCTCCCATGGTATAGTGCACCGCCGGATAAATTTTCATCGGAGTTACATACGGATTATCAGCCGTAATTTTCTCATACATCACGAAAAGATTTCCGTATTTCTCCTCTACCCAAGCTTTACCAAGATCATAAATTTGTTGTTCGGTCGGGTTATGAAGATTTTTTTCGATAGCGGCTTCTTTTCCTTTCTTCATAATTTCTGTAGAGAAATCGAGGAAAACACCTTCTTTGGTATCATTATTTTCAATTCCGAATCCGGCATCGCATCTTTCTTTTGCAGCCCTGGAAGCAACGTCGCGAGGCACCAAGTTTCCAAATGCGGGATATCTTCTTTCCAGATAATAATCTCTGTCTTCTTCTCTGATATTTTCAGGACGCAACCTCCCTTCGCGGATGGCTACAGCATCTTCTATTTTCTTAGGAACCCATATTCTTCCTGAGTTTCTTAAAGATTCCGACATCAAAGTCAGTTTAGACTGCTGCGTTCCGTGGACGGGAATACAGGTAGGGTGAATCTGAACGAAGCAAGGATTGGCGAAATATGCTCCTTTTTTGTGCACTTTCCATGCTGCCGAAACATTAGAGCCCATCGCATTGGTAGAAAGGAAATATACATTTCCGTAGCCACCGGAAGCAATTACCACCGCATGTGCAGAATGTCTTTCAATTTCACCGGTCACTAAATTCCGGGCAATAATACCTCTGGCCTTGCCATCTACAATCACCAGATCCAACATTTCGTGACGGTTGTACATTTTAATTCTACCTTTCCCGATTTGACGGCTCATCGCTGAATAAGCTCCCAACAATAGCTGCTGCCCTGTCTGTCCTTTCGCATAGAAAGTTCTTTTCACCTGCACTCCACCAAAAGAACGGTTATCCAATTGACCACCGTACTCCCTACCGAACGGGACTCCCTGCGCAACACATTGATCAATGATATTGGCAGAAACCTCAGCTAGACGATAAACGTTCGCTTCTCTGGCCCGATAGT
>JAEYOX010000092.1 GCA_023411265.1 Bacteroidota bacterium
TGTCCGTTTTTGTCCAGAACCAAACCGTTGGAAACTACATTTTTATAGGCTGCTGAATCGAAAACGGAAGTTGCAATTGCATGCAACGTGTAGAACCATCCACGGGTTTGATCTACACCTTCCGCAATAAAGTCGGCAGGAAAAGCTTTTTTCTCGTCAATCAATTCCTTGTTTTCGAACGGATAATGAAGCTGCGCATACGGCATTGCTCCGGAGTCAAACCAAACGTCAATCAAATCGCTTTCTCGTTTCATGGGCTTTCCTGAACTTGAAACAAGGATGATTTTGTCCACATAATTTTTATGAAGATCTACTTTTGCGTAGTTTTCATCAGACATATTTCCAAGTTCAAAATCTGAAAAAGGGTTTTCTTCCATCATTCCTGCTTCGACGGATTTTTCAATTTCGTGATAAAGTTCTTCTACAGATCCGATTATTTTCTCCTCTTTCAAATCTGTACTTCTCCAGATAGGCAGCGGTATTCCCCAATATCTTGACCGGGAAAGATTCCAGTCGTTCACGTTTTCCAGCCAGTTCGCAAATCTTCCTTCGCCGGTGGATTTTGGCTTCCAGTTGATGGTTTCGTTCAACTCTACCAAGCGTTGGCGTTTGTCGGTCATTTTTACAAACCAGGAATCCAGCGGATAATAGAGTATTGGTTTGTCGGTTCTCCAGCAATGCGGATAACTGTGAACATATTTTTCTACCTTGAATGCTTTGTTTTCCGTTTTCAACAATATAGCCAATTCTACGTCCCAAGATTTTTCCGGAGCAGCACCTTCATCGTAATATTCGTTTTTGATAAAATTTCCTGAGAATATTTCAGGTACATTTTCACCTTTCAGAAATCTTCCGGTTAAATCTACTAACGGAACCAGATTGTTGTTCTGATCTTTTACCAACATCGGCGGAATTCCGTTTTCCTTGGCTACCCGTGCATCATCCGCACCAAAAGTTGGCGCAATATGGACAATTCCGGTTCCGTCTTCCGTGGTTACAAAATCACCTATAATAACTCGGAACGCTTTATCAGGGTTTTCGGCTGGCAAAAACCACGGGATCAACTGTTCATAAACAGTTCCCGCCAAAACTTCGCCTTTGAATTCTGCTAAGATCTGATAAGGAATTGTTTTACTTTCGGAAGTATAGCTTGCAAAATCGTCATCAAAACCTTCGCTGTATTTTTTACCGAATTGTTTCGGTAACAGTGCTTTCGCCAAAATAACAGTAACCGGTTCAAAAGTATATTGATTAAAGGTTTTCACCAAAACATATTCTATATCTTTTCCCACTGCGAGAGCTGTATTGGATGGCAAAGTCCAAGGGGTTGTGGTCCAGGCAAGAATATGAATTGTTTCAGAAAAGGATATTTTTGACTGTAATGTTTCGGATAGATTCTTTACTTTAAACTGAGCTACCACAGTAGTATCAGACACATCGCGATACGTTCCCGGCTGATTGAGTTCATGAGAGGACAGTCCTGTTCCCGCTTTTGGTGAATACGGTTGAATGGTATATCCTTTATACAGCAAACCTTTATCATAAAGTTGCTTCAGCAGCCACCAGACGGTTTCCATGTATTTCGGTTCGTAGGTAATGTACGGATTTTCCAAGTCTACCCAATATCCTATTTTTTCCGTCAGATCGTTCCAGATATCGGTGTAGCGCATCACGGCTTCGCGACACGCTTTATTATAATCTTCCACGGAAATTTTGGTTCCGATGTCTTCTTTCGTAATTCCAAGTTCTTTTTCTACGCCCAGTTCTATGGGCAAACCGTGGGTGTCCCAGCCTGCTTTTCTGAATACTTTTTTACCATTCTGGGTTTGGAAACGACAGAAGATATCTTTAATTGCTCTGGCCATCACGTGATGAATTCCCGGCATTCCGTTAGCAGATGGCGGCCCTTCGTAAAAGACGAATTCAGGCTTACCTTCGCGAATTTCTACTGATTTCCTGAATACATCACCTTCGTTCCAGAATTTGGAAACACTATCTGCTATGGCGGTGAGATCAAGGTTTTTATACTCGTTAAACTTCTTCATTTTCAAACGGTTCTGTTGCAAAATTTAAGAGTGCGAATATAAGAAATTCTATACTATTATTGGGACTGATGAACGAAGCATTTTTACCTAATAAATGATATTTTATTGTCCTTTAATATAAAATTAATGAATATGCTAGCACAACTAAAATTCCCACTTTAAAAAAAACTTATACTTTTGCAAAAAAATCAGGATGTCCAAAAACCTCGTTATAGTCGAATCGCCGGCAAAAGCCAAAACCATACAGAAATATCTCGGAAAGGATTTTGAAGTGAAGTCCAGCTTCGGTCATATAAGGGATTTGCCCAAAAAAGGAATGGGAATAGATCTCACTACTTTTTCTCCGGATTATGAAGTATCGCCAGATAAAAGGAAAATAGTTGCCGAACTAAAAGAAGCGGTGAAAAAAGCAGAAACCGTTTGGCTGGCTTCCGATGAAGACCGAGAGGGGGAGGCCATTGCTTGGCATCTTGCCCAGGAATTGAAACTGGATGAAAATAATGCCAAAAGAATCGTGTTTCATGAAATAACCAAAAATGCCATCCTGAAAGCAATAGAAAATCCCAGAAAAATCGACCAGAATTTAGTGAATGCCCAGCAAGCAAGAAGGGTTCTCGACAGGATTGTAGGATTTGAAATGTCGCCGGTACTTTGGAAAAAAGTGAAAACGGGACTGTCTGCAGGAAGAGTGCAGTCGGTTGCTGTGCGGCTTGTAGTAGAAAGAGAACTGGAAATCAGAAATTTCAAGCCGGTTTCTGCATTTAAAGTTGAAGGGATTTTCCTGAATAAAGGACAACAGGAAATTGCTGCCAAACTAAAAGGAGATTTTAAGAAAGAAGAGGAAGCTGAAAATTTTCTAGTTCAAACAAAAGATACTGATTTTACAGTTCTGAACGTTGAAACTAAACCAGGAACGCGTTCCGCATCAGCGCCTTTCACAACTTCTACGCTTCAGCAGGAAGCCTCATCCAGATTAGGGTACAATGTTACAACCACCATGCGTTTGGCACAAAGGTTATATGAAGAAGGATTCATTACCTATATGAGAACTGATTCAGTGAATCTTTCTCAGGAAGCCATTAACGGAGCAAAATCCCAAATTGTTTCAGAGTTTGGCGAAGAATATTCTAATCCTAGAAATTATACTACCAAATCGTCGTCGGCACAGGAAGCTCACGAAGCAATTCGTCCTACTGATTTTTCTGTGAAATCTATTGGAGATTCGCAGTTGAACAAGCTGTATCAACTCATTTACAGAAGGACACTCGCTTCTCAGATGAGCAATGCAAGAATTGAAAGAACAGTCATTCAAATTGGGAATCCAAAACTTCTGCATCAGTTTGAAGCACTGGGTGAGGTGATTATTTTTGAAGGTTTTTTGAAAGCTTACGGAATAATTAAAAATGAAGACGAAGATGATGAAGACAGCGAAAAAATTCTTCCGAAAGTACAGGTGGGTGAAAATTTAAAATATAAAAAAATAGAGGCCACCGAGAAATTTACTAGGCCTGCTGCACGATATACGGAGGCCGGGCTGGTTCGCAAGCTGGAAGAACTCGGCATCGGAAGGCCGTCTACTTACGCACCGACGATTCAGACGATCCAGAATCGGGAATATGTGGATAAGAGGGAAATACTGCCTCAGGAAAGAGAGATCGTGAAGATGACACTTACTAAAGATCTGAAAAAACAAATTATAACAGAAAAATTTGGCGGCGATAAAAATAAATTTGTTCCCACAGACATTGGCGAAGTAGTAAACGAATTTTTGACAAATAACTTCGCTGAGATTTTAGATTATGGCTTCACGGCAAAAGTAGAACAGGATTTTGATGATATCGCGAACGGAGAAGAGAAATGGAAAGAAGTTCTGAGTGATTTTTACAAAGAATTTCATCCAAAAATTGAAGATGTGGAAGAGAATGCGGACCGTGCTACGGGAGAACGATTGCTGGGGAAAGATCCGAAATCAGGAAAGAATGTATATGCCAGAATGGGGCGCTATGGCGCAATGATTCAAATCGGGGAAAGCGATGATGAAGAAAAACCCACCTTTGCAAGTTTAATGTCCACGCAGAACATTGCTACCATCTCATTGGAAGAAGCATTGGAATTGTTTAAACTGCCGTTTGATTTGCAAGATTTCGAAGGCCAGCCTGTTTCCGTTGCGGTAGGCAGATTTGGACCTTACGTGAAATGGGGCGAAACCTACATCAGTATTCCTAAATTTGAAGATCCTTTGTCTGTAAATCAGGAAAGAGCTGAAGAACTTATTAAAGAGAAAAAGTTGGCCGACGCACCGATTGCACATTATAAAGGAGAGGCTGTAACCAAAGGAAAGGGGAGATTCGGCCCGTTTATCAAATACAAGGACATCTTTGTGAATGTTCCTAAAAAATATGATTTCGATAATCTTTCTGAAAATGATATTCACAATCTGATAGAAGCAAAACTGGAAAAAGAAGCCAACCGCTATATAAAGCAGTGGGAGGATGAAAAAATTTCTATCGAGAACGGCCGCTGGGGCCCTTTCATTAAATTTGGAAAAACGAATTTTAAAATTCCAAAAACCAAAGACGACGAGAAGTATACGGCCGAGGATTTAGCTGAAGTAACTTTGGAAGAAGTGAAAAAGTGGATTACAGCACAAGATAAAACTGCTTTTGCAGAAAAGAAAAAACCTGCGGCTAAGAAAGCAGTAGCAAAGAAACCCACCTCTAAAACCACAAAAGCTAAAATTACGTCAAAAAAAGCAGATAAAAAGTAAGAAGAACTTTCGGAAAGTTCCTTGAGCAGGCGAAGTAATTTTGCTATTTTTGTTGAATTACAATTCAGAATAATTCATGAACTACGAAGATTTTATTATTCCTCCGAAATATATCAAAACCGAAAAATGGCAGTTCGGCAGTCAGCTAAAAGATGAATTGCCCGAAGCCGGAATTGCATTACTGTGGGTCTCAGATTATCGTGGTGCGGGCGGATCAGGTGAAGTTGTGGATTTCACACCTGTACGAAAACAGCTTTATCAGCTCTCCGGATTGGATTTTGAAGTTCCAGTTTATGATTTCGGCGATTTAATTTCGGGGAAAACGAGTGAAGATACTCACTATATCCTTCAGGAATTATTATCTTCCTGTCACTATAAAAAAACGATTCCCGTCATCATCGGAGGTAGCAACGATCTTTCCTTTACAGTTTTTTCGGCTCTTAATTTTCATGAGAAAAACATCAGCTACACGCAGATTTCAGATAGGATTTCTCTCTCTGCTGAAGCATCAGAAATCACGGAACTTAATTTTCTGAGTAGAATATTCTCATCAAAAAATTTTTCCATCAGTAAATATCATCATCTTGGTTATCAGAAACACCTGAATGAAATGGACACGATAAGGCTGATGAATGAAGTGGATTTTGATGTGATAAGGCTGGCAGAAATGATGGGACGGCCAGACAGATCTGAACCTTTTTTTAGAACTGCCGATATGGTAACGATAAATTGTGACGCCGTGGAAAGTTTCTGCGAAAATTTTTCAATCCACCCTCAGGTGAACGGATTAAACCGGAGGGAAATATGTGCCTGCATGAAGGAAATCGGATTGGGAAGAAATTTAAAATCTGTGGGGATTTTCAATGTACTTGCTGATTCCGGCAACCTCCTGAATGAACAGCTTCTGGCCCAGATGATTTGGTATTTAATAGAAGGTGTCAATATCCGAAAAAGCCATCCGGAAGAAAGGGAATTTGAAACTTTCTGGGTGATGATTGATGATTCTCAGTATGCTTTCAGGCGGGATATTTTTAGCAACTTGTGGTATTTTGGAAATAGTGAGAGTGCTGAGGATTGGCTGCCGTGTAACGCAGAAGATTATGAGAATGCAAAACGGGGAACGTTGAATGTACGGCTACTGAAGTTTTTGCATTAATATCCCGTTGAAAGCTATGTTTTTATAAAGAATATAGAAAAGGTGCTATTTGATCTTAAAGCCTTCTTTCGACATAGAATTTAGAATAAAATAAAAATTTTCCCGTTTAGGTTTTAAAAATTATATTTATTTTGTCTATATTTAACTTATCATTAAGAATTTTAGAAATATAAAAATGTTTTATATTTGCACAAATAAAATTTTTTAAAGTAACCATAAACCCGTATTCTTCCATGAATAAAAAATTATTATTTAGCATACTGGCTCTTGTATTGACAATTGCAGATATGGATGCACAAAGACATGAGTTAGGTGTGAGAGTGGGCCACAGTAACCTTGTAGGTGATATTGGACGTACCAATTATATTTTGCAAAGGCCTTTCAGAGATGTTTCCACTTTTGGTTTACCCATGTACGGAGGTTTACTTTACAGAATGAATTTTAATCCGCATCAGACTCTGCGTTTTGACTTAGGTTATAATCATGTTCAGTTTGTTGATGCAGCCGCCAAGGAAGAATACCGTTACAACAGAAAAATGTGGGGAACCAATGATCTTTATGAAGCAAGTGCTATTTTTGAATATAATTTCTTCCCCGTGAATAATGAACAACAAAGAGGAATGATTAGCCCTTATATATTTGCAGGTGTAGGAGCGATGATGCATGATGTAACCCAAGCGACTATGTCTCATGACTTCAGACGCGATGTAAACGGCGTTGCTCAGGCCCCCGTAAATGAACTGGATTTTAATTCCACCATAACATACGATTCGGGCAAAAAAGTCACTGGATACGTTCCCTTCGGTGTAGGTTTGAAATATAAATTCAACTATAACTGGGCTATATCCGCAGAAGTTATGTTCCGACCCACCATTAGCGAGCAATTAGATTACAGTATGCTGAAGGAAAAGGATCTTAAATCCACTTTTAATGCAGATATTCTTTCTCCCAATACCAGTACTTCACTTTTGCAGACTGGCTACTATTATGCAGTAGCTCAGGAAAGAGAACGTGATTTTCTTATTAGAAGAAAGGTGGGAGATGCTAATTCCAAAGACTGGATCAACAGTGTTACTCTGGCAGTAACCTATTCATTCGGAAGACCGCCGTGTTATTGTGATTAATATGTCATCAGTAAAAGAAAAAATTAATTCAGAAAATATTCCGAAACATGTAGCTATCATCATGGATGGCAACGGAAGATGGGCAAAATCACGCGGAGAGGAAAGAACTTTCGGGCACAAAAATGCCATCAATGCAGTCAGAAACGCAATTAATGCCTGTAATGAAATCAATATTCCTTATTTAACGCTTTATACTTTTTCCTCAGAAAACTGGAACCGGCCACACGACGAAGTTGATACATTAATGAATCTTCTTTCCGAGACTCTGCTTCTGGAAGCCGAGGAAATTTTCACCAAAGGACTCAGGTTGCATGTCATTGGCGAGGTGGATAAACTCCCTGCCTTAGTAAAAGATCAGTTGATGAATGTGGTGGAACTTACTAAGAACAATGGAAAAGGAAATCTTATTCTGGCTTTAAGTTATGGCTCTCAGCGAGAAATTTTACTAGCTGTTAAAAAAATCAGCGAGAAAGTTAAGAGAGGCGAACTTCAGACAGAAGATATCGATGAACAGGTTTTTGAAGAACATTTGTTTACGAAAAAATTCCCTCCAGTAGATTTAATGATTCGAACCAGTGGCGAGGTACGCATCAGCAATTTTATGCTTTGGCAGATTGCCTACGCAGAACTCCAGTTTCTCGATATTTTGTGGCCCGATTTTACAAAGGATACTTTCTTCCAATGTATCGTAGATTATCAGAATAAAGAAAGAAGATACGGTAAAACCAGCGAGCAGCTGGAAATAAAATAAATAAAAAGAAGTACATTATACAATGAAGCTTAGATTCATCCCTATTATTATGTTTGTTGCCTCGGCACATTTTTACGGTCAGGTAACACCACAGGGAAATACTCAGGATAACAATCCTGTATATGCTGAAAACCAAACAGGTACATATAAACTAAAAGACATTGTGATTGATGGTGTCAAAAAATATACTCCTGCACAGATTCTCAGATTCACCGGGCTCAACAAAGGCGAAACTGTGGATATTCCGGGACAAAAGATCAGCTCTGCTATCAGAAAACTATGGGAGCAGAACGCTTTTTCTGAAGTGGAAGTGTATGTGGAAAGCATAGAAGGTGATCATGTGGTCCTGAAATTTCATCTTGAAGACCTCAAGGAACTGGGCGAAGTGAAATTCACAGGAAAAGGAATCGGAAAATCTAAAAACGAGAAACTGGCAAAGGATAACAACCTGAAACCCGGTGTGAAAATTACTCAGAATCTTGTTTCTACTCTTAAAATAAATGTGCCGAAAGAATATGTAAACAAAGGGTTTGCAGATGCCAAAATTAACATTCAGGATAGAATAAATGCCAGCGATCCCAATCTGGTGGACTGGACTATTGAAGTAGAAAAAGGGAAAAGAATTAAAATTGACAGAATTGATTTCGAAGGAAATGAAACGATTTCTGATTCAAAGCTGAGGAAAAAAGCTTTCAAGAATACAAAACAGAAAAGATTCGGAATCGGAGGTATTTTTAAACCATCGAAATTTGTTCGTGAAAAGTACGAAGAAGATAAACAGAATCTGGTAAATTATTATAATTCCTTAGGATATCGGGATGCCAGAATTCTTTCAGATTCCGTTTGGAGAAATCAGAACCGTAATTTTGAGATCAATGTAAAACTGAACGAAGGAAAAAAATATTACATTGGGGATATCACCTTTACCGGAAATACTGCATTTTCAACAGATTATCTGCAGCGGGTTCTAGGATATAAAACCGGAGATATTTATGATGCTGTAGGATTCAATAAAAAAGTGGGAGAAGATGGCGGAAAAGATGATGACAGCGACATTAAGTCTATCTACATGAACAACGGATATCTTTTTTCCAATGTTACTCCGGTGGAAAAATCCGTGAATGGAGATTCCATCAATCTTGAGATCAGAATAGCAGAAGGAGAAAAAGCCTCTTGGAACCGCGTAACTTGGAGCGGAAATACCACAACGCACGATCATGTTGTATTGCGTTCCCTCCGTACACGCCCGGGAAATTTATTCGCAAAAGCGGACATCAGAAGAACTTATTTTGACTTGGCTTCGATGCAGTTTTTTGATCCGCAGGCTATTAAGTACGATATCCAACCAGATCAGCAGGATAATACAGTGGATGTTCACTGGTCTTTGGTAGAAAAAGGATCTTCGCAGGTTCAGCTTCAAGCAGGTTATGGCGGCGATACTTTTATCGGAACATTAGGATTGACCTTCAATAATTTTTCATTGAGAAATTTCTTGAAACTCAAAGGGTTCAGGCCGATACCGCAGGGTGACGGCCAAACGCTTTCGCTTCAGGCTCAGGCGGGATATTATTTCCAGAATTACGGAATTTCCTTTATGGAACCTTGGCTTTTCGGGACTAAACCTACCGCGTTTTCTGTAGGAATTAATCAGTCACTTGTTAATTATTCAGATCAGTTCGGGGCATCTCAGAAACTGAATATCTTTTCAGCCAATGTAGGGCTAAACCGACTCTTGAAATGGCCCGATGATTATTTCTCACTTTATACGGGACTTCAGTATCAGAGCTATAATTTCAATAATTATCCTTTCCAGTTTGGAGAAGTGACAGAATACAACGGAAATGCACAAAATTTCAACATCAATGTAGGTTTGAGTAGAAACTCAGCAGGTTTAGATCCGATTTTCCCTACTCAGGGATCCAATGTGGAAGCATCCGTAAAATTTACACCCCCATATTCTTTGTTCAGCAATAAAGATTATTCCACCATGACTCCTGTTCAGAAATACAAACTGATGGAGTTTTATAAAGTAAAACTGAAGGCAGATGCGTATAATGAAGTATTCGGCAAACTGGTGATGCGTACTACGGCAGAGATGGGCTTTATGGACGGATATAATAAAGAATTGGGAGCACCTCCTTTTGAAAGATTTTACGTAGGGGGAACAGGACTTTTCGGAGGAAGATTTGACGGAAGAGAACTCATTCCGCTGAGAGGATATGAAAATGCTACCACCAACGGAGGTACACGAACGGATGTTACCCAATTGGGAGGAGGTACTATTTACAACCGTTTTTCGTTAGAATTAAGATACCCGATCTCTATGAACCAAACCGCAAAAGTATATGCACTCACTTTCTTGGAAGGAGGGAATGTCTGGAACAAATGGGGAGATTTCAACCCATTCCAGTTGAAAAGATCCGCCGGTGTAGGAATCAGAGTATATATGGGTGCGTTCGGTTTAATAGGGTTTGATTTTGCTTACGGTTTCGATAAACCATTATACAGTACTGAGCCTTCGGGTTGGAGAACTCATTTCCTGATGAACCAAACTTTGTAAATGTAACAATGAAAAATTTTAAAATAGTTTTATTCTTTGCACTTCTTTTCAGTTTTACTTCTGCTGAAGCACAGAAAATAGGAGTGGTGGATACAGATTATATCCTTAACAGACTGCCGCAATATAAGGAGGCCGAAAACCGCTTGAATGCGCAAATAGCAACCTGGCAGACGGAAATTCAGAATCTGCAGTCTGAATATGAACAAAAAAAATCTGCCTTTGATAACGAAAGGGTGCTTTTGGTTGGCGAACAACTGAAGCAGCGAGAGAAGGAAGTTCTGGATCTCGATAAAAATATCAAAACAACTTTGAGCCTGCGCTTTGGAACGAATGGTGAAATTGCCAAATTGAGAGCCAACCTTACCCAGCCTTTTCAGGATCAAATTTGGGATGCGATAAAAACCATTTCCGAGAAGAACGGATTGGGCATAGTTCTTGATAAAAGCAACAATATTAGCGTAATTTTTCTTCAGAAAAGATTTGATTATACCGACAAGGTTCTGGATTTTCTTACAAAAGGCACAACGGGCAAAAGTTCATCAAAAAAATAGTTTAACTTTACGCCCATAAAACAATCAAACGAAAACAAATTAATTATTTAACCTAAATTATGAAAAAAATAAGTGTATTATTTGCTATGGTGATGATGCTGATGACAGCCGGCGTGGCAAATGCTCAAAAAATTGCAGCTTTGGATTATGAGCAGATTCTTTCCTTAATGCCTGAAACAAAAAAAGTAACTACAGATCTTGATACTTTCAGCAAAACGAAAGAAGCTGAACTTAAAAAATTAGGCGATACATTCCAAGCGGATATTCAAAAATATCAGGCAGAAGGGGCAAAGCTTACTGAAGCGCAAAGAACAGCAAAAGAAGCTGAACTTCAGAAAACACAAACCAATTTACAGCAAATGGCGGCGACAGCTCAACAGGATCTTATGAAAAGAAGAGAAACACTTTTGAAGCCGGTCCTTGATAAGCTGAACGGAGCTATCGAAAAAGCTGCAAAAGCAAACGGGTGGGATTTCATTATTGATGCCAGTGCGCTAATTTATAGAGGCGGTACCGATGCTACTGCTGCAGTAAAAAAAGAATTGGGTATTTAAATTTTTAAAAACTGAAAATAAAGCCATCTCTGTTTAGGGGTGGTTTTTCTATTTTTGCTTTATGGAAAAAGAAATTTCAACAATAGTAAAAATCCGGTTCAGTGATTGTGACCCCATTGGACATCTTAATAATGTTAAGTATTTGGAATATATGCTGAACGCGAGAGAAGATCATGTAGAGAATTTTTACGGATTTACCTATGAAGAATATACCCGGCAAACGGGATGCACTTGGATTACCATACAAAACGAAATCGCTTATCTGAAAGAAGTTCGGTACAACGCCAAGGTTCAAATTACCAGTAAAACTGTCGATGTGGGAGATAGAATGTCAAAGATAGAAATTCTCATGAAAAGTGAAGACGGGAAAACAATTTACGCAATTCTTTGGATCACTATTATCTATTTTAATTTGAAAACAAGAAAATCAGAAATTCAACCGGAAGCAATCAAGAGTAAATTTCGAGAGTATTGGGTTGAAATTGAACAGAAAGATTTCCAAAGCCGGGTTTCTTATTTCAGAAAGTACAACAAAGCAGCGTAATTTAACATGAAACAAAGAATATTAATTACAGGCGGAAACGGTCAATTGGGAAATTGTCTGAAAAAAATTGCACCCGATTTTGAGTTGAATTATGAATTTTGTTTCATTGGTTCCTCCGATTTAGATATAACCGACAAAGACGCGGTTTATGATTATTTTCAAGAGTATAAACCTCATTATTGCATCAACGCAGCCGCATATACTGCGGTAGATTTGGCTGAAACAGAAGAGGAAATCGCCTTTGCGGTCAATGCAGACGCTGTGGCCTTTCTATCGGAAATTTCGAAAAAATTTAATACAACCTTCATCCATATATCTACCGATTATGTTTTTGATGGGGAAACAGAAATATCGTATTCAGAAGACAATTTTACACATCCTTCAGGAGTGTATGGTGCATCTAAACTGAAAGGAGAGAACCTTGCAATGGAGCTGAATCCCGAAAGTATCATCGTTCGGACTTCCTGGCTTTATTCAGAGTTCAATAAAAATTTCGTAAAAACCATGCTGAATCTTTTCAGCCAGAAAGAAGAGATAGGTGTAGTTGCTGATCAGTTTGGGCAGCCTACTAATGCTAATGATCTTGCCGAAGCTTTGATGAAAATCGTTACTGAAAGAAATAAAACATCTGGAATTTTTCATTTTTCAAATTATCCGGAAACTACTTGGTATGAATTTGCTTCCAAAATCGCGGAATTTTCGAAAAGCGAAGTGAAAATAAACCCGATTTCGACAGAGCAGTTCCCCACAGCTGCCAAAAGACCAAGAAGAAGCACCATGGATTTAAACAAAATTCAGGAAAAATATAATGTGGAACTCAGCCATTGGGAACACAGTCTTGAAGAATGTATTGATATCTTAACCCATATGAAATGAAAAATTTTCTAATTATAATTTTGATTGGTGTGATGAATTTTTCGTTGGCTCAGAATGTGGTTTTTACCAAAGTAGCGAAAGTTCATGATAATAAAGACAAGATATTATATAGAATTAATCGGCACCAACCTGAAGCTGATTTCCTGGGCGAAGTGGAAGTTCAGGGTTTTTCCGAAGATGATGCGGAAATATTTTCGCGCATATACGCTAAAGCGAAAGAAATAGGAGCCAATGCGTTTGCATATGTTCCTCTTCAGGCAATAGAAGGCGGCTTTGCTCCCTTCGATCCCTGGAATTATAAATTATCCTTATTCTATGTGCCCCCGACAATCTTCCCTGAGGAAAATAATATAGTGTACCTGTTTGCACCGTCCCATAAAAAGCAAAAGATGATCTTGAACGGAAAAAGAATCACATTGCAACCCAGAACTTTCACCAAACAAGTTTTGCAGCCCGGGAACACGTTGACAATTTCTACAGGAAGACTTTTAGGGTCTTCTGTTAAGTTTACTTCCCAAGATACTCAGCCGGCACAATTTTTACAAATTCTGCCTTTCCGTGTCGGAGCAAATACATCACAAAACCCGGGTATCAATATCAAAACAGGCGATATTCAGCTTTTAGAAAAATCCTATGCTCACTTTTTAACGGTAATTTATAAGGAATTTTAATTTCTATTAGGATTTATCAACGGCAAACCAGATTTAAAAAGAGTCGGTCAAAAAATAATCGCGTTCATTCTCAAACATTTACTTAATTAGTGTAAAAATAATGTGTCCATCATTTGGAACAATAGAAAAAGTGCGTATCTTTGCAATCCCAAAACGAGAGAATGTTTTTAGGGGAAGCGCAGGAGAGGCGATTGAGGATTAGGATGTATTTGATAGGGGTTAGAAAATTATTTTTAATTTATTTTCAAAAACATTTGGTCAGTTCAAAAATAGTTTATACTTTTGCACTCGCAAATCGGGGTTAACGACAGAAAGAAAGTCCTGATGTAAGCGAAGAGAGAAGAGATCTTTGAAATACAAATAACAACCAAGTAAGGAAAAAAAACCAAAGCGAAGTCAAAAACTTTGAGTCTAAGTCAAACAAACATACAATGGAGAGTTTGATCCTGGCTCAGGATGAACGCTAGCGGGAGGCCTAACACATG
>JAEYOX010000021.1 GCA_023411265.1 Bacteroidota bacterium
CTTCAGTATAAAGATCCTTTGGCAATAGCTGCGCGAGAGCATCTTATTAATGTTAAAGGTTGGACAATAACAGGTGACGTTTTAGGCAACGAATGTGAATCGACACTTTCAGTTGCTGAAGCAAACCTCAACAATTTAATTTCAATCTATCCGGTTCCGGTATCGGAAAATTTACGGATTCAATCACCTGAAAAACTTATTAATGTTACAATAACGGATTTTTCTGGCAGAATTATGTATCAAGAAAAAGGTGATATCAAGACCATCCCTGTTTCAGATTTCAATAACGGAAGCTATATGATCAGCATAGAAACTGCCACGGGAACAATCACCAGGAAGTTCATTAAAAAGTAAATAAGATTTTTACTTTCGAGCGACGCTTTTTAAAATCCAGCATTGATCATTTCAGAAAGTTTCTCATATCTCTCACCGAGTTTGTGCTTCAGTCTCTGACGGGACTTTTTCACTGCATCCTGCGTAATGCCTAACAATCTTGAGATTTCTATTTGACTAAATCCCAATTTTTGCAAGAGAATAACGCGCAGATTCGCCGGTGTAATTTCCGGATATTCCAAACTGAGGGTCGCATAAAATTCCGGATATTCTTTCTGGAACTGCCTGCGGAAAATCTGCCAATTCTCTTCTGTCATGAGATGAGACTCCAATAATTGGTGGAGTTTACCTTCTTTTTCCTCAAGATGAGACGAAGCTGAGCGTCGGATTGTTTCAATTTCCGAATTTAGTTGTTCAATATATTGGTTTTTACTTTTCAAATACTGAACCTGATCTTGAAGTGTTTGACGGGTTTCCATGAGCGTTCTTTCGAAATCAACTTTTTCTTTTTCGAGTGCCGTAATCATCCTGTCATATTGCAACCTACGTTGGGCTTCATTTTTTTTGAGCCTCAGAAGATGCCATCCCAACAAAACAAATCCTAATCCCGCGATCGTCACAAAAATTATTAGCAAATTATTTCTGTGGGACAGTTTTTCATTAGCTTTCGTAATTTGTTGCTGATGCAGCGCTTTTTGCGTCATCAGATGGGTCTTGTTCAGAGTTTGTTCGCCATCCATCAACCGCAATGAGTCGTCGAGAATTTGAATCTCGCGGCGGATATCAGGTAGTTCCGAAAGACGATTTAAAGTTTGCAACAAATCCAGTTTTATCTCAGCAATCTCGCGCCTTGAATTCATGTAATAAGGTTTTGATCTGGAAATTGCCTCCGCCTCTTGAAGCAGGGCTGCCGCTTCATCCCTTTTCCCGGCTTTTATAAAGACTCTAACAAGAGCAATTTGCGCAAACATCGTATTTTGCTGTGCACCAAGACGTTCAGAAATTCCAATATCTTTCTTTAATAAATGAACCGCGATGTTATAATTGCCCTGATCCTTCCGAATAAGCGCAATATTTCCCAGTGTTTTAGCATACCGAAGTTCGTCTTTTATCTGAAGAGCAGTGATACTGGCACTTGTGAAATATTTTTCGGCCTGACTGTACTTACGGGCAAGGTAGTAATACTGTCCTATATTATCGAGAATTTCAGATAATTCCGAAGATTTGGGTTTGGCAAAATGCTGTGACTTTTTCAAAAAATTAACAGCTTCATCATAATCTCCAATCGTTCCCATATAGTATCCCACGATCTTGAATGACCAACTTGGAAAGAGCAGTTCATTTCCCGATATCTTCTCTGCTGCATTCATGACATTGAGGAAAAGTGGCATTGCACGAGTCATTTCTCTGTACCGATACAGATATTCCGCATAATTAAGTTCAGCCCAAATCATCAGCGCAGGGTCGTTTAACCTTGCAGCCGATTCTATAGAATTTTTGAAGTGAGACTCGCTTTTCGGGTTCTTACCGTCCAACACACGAAAGTAGGCTTGTGCTAAAAGTGATTCTGTAATGATCTTTGTATGCAAAGCAGTGTTCTGCAATTCTTTTTTTAAAATTACAGTATCGTTCAGATGACGCTTCTTATTCGTAATAATTTGCTCCAAACCCTCTCTGGATTGTGAAGAAGAGTTCAGCCACTGAGAGGAAAAATGAGGGCCAAAAAACAGAAAAATAAAAAATATCAAATACCGCATTCAATAACATTAAGCAAAATCATCCATGAAGAAATAAGATTTTGGACAAATTAATAAAAAAAAGATCGCTTAACGCCGATTTCAGTCATAAATTCTTACTAGGAATACATAATAATTTGGTTTTTAATACAATTTTTTTCGAAAGAAATCGAAATAACAATAAAAAATTAGAACAAAAATTGTATACATACAATATTCTTAATCAGAAGGTTACATCATACAATATATTGTCCCCTCTTTGTCCCCTCCATAATTTCAATTTAAGTTCATAATTATAATACATTAGCAGTCTCAACGCAGGCATAAAAATTAATAACCCTAAAAACACAAATGCTGAGATGGTCTGCAGAAGATCCTTGGAATAGATTCCGGGGATCTTTTATTTTTACAAATAAACGTAAAAAAGGAATAATAGTTATTAAAGAGCATTATCTGATCAAAAGTGAACAGTTGTGCCTAAATAATTATGAGTTTTCAAGTATGTTTCGTGGTTTTTTGTAACTTCCTTTCATGAAAATGCTATTCCTTCTATTTATTTTATCTTTTTTCGTGGCTCGTTCCCAGGAACAGGGTTTTCGGTTTCAGCATAAGGTAAAAAAAGAAGTCATTCCTTTCCAGCTTATCAGCAATCTAATCTTCATTCCGATGACTGTGAACGGCGCAGAGCTCACTTTCATGCTGGACACGGGAGTTAGCGAAACGTTTCTTTTCAGTTTGGAAAATAAAGAAGTGGATTTTCATAATGTGGAAAAAATAAAATTTTACGGTTTGGGGGACAAGAGAGATATTGAAGGGTTAAAATCCATTAACAATATAGTGCAGATCAGTAAAAACCTGAAAGATGACAACCATACCATTTTCCTGATTCTGGATGAGGATTTTAATATTTCCTCGCACGTAGGCATCCCTGCCAATGGAATCATCGGTTATCAGTTTTTCAAAAATTTTCCTGTAAAAATTGACTATATTAGCAAGAAGATCACTGTTTATTCTGGTTCTAATGTAAAGGAAACGAGACATTATGAAGAGTTGCCAATGACGATAGAACTCAATAAACCTTATATAATGGCAGGTGTACAGCAGATGAATGAAATAAGTGAATCAAAACTGCTGATAGATCTGGGAAACAGCGATTCGATATGGCTTTTTCCGAGTTTAATTCCGGGATTTCAATACAACCGTCCCAATATCGAGGATTTTTTAGGGAGAGGATTCAATGGGGATATTTACGGGAAACGCAGCCGGATTCACCGTTTTATCATTAAAGATTATATCTTCGAAAAGCCACTCATTGCAATGCCTGATTCCATTCAGCACATTAAACTGGTAAAAGACAGAAAAGGATCTGCTGGTGCTGAAATACTGAAACGATTCACCCTGATTTTAAATTATCCAAAAAACAGAATTTACCTTAGGAAAAACCGCCATTTCAAAGATCCTTTCCATATCAACATGAGTGGTATGGAGATCAAGCACGATGGTATGTTTTGGGACAAAGATCTTGTACAGATCAAAACACCGGCTACCACCGACGGCGATCAAATACCCGTCACCAGCACAGTATTAGTTAACAGTGCTGTTCAATATAAGTTTATGCTGAAACCGGAATACTCCGTATCGGGAGTGCGCAGGGATTCACCGGCACAAAAGGCAGGAATCCGGAAAGGAGACCGGTTCATACTGATTAACGGAAGAAAGGCAGGAGATATGAACCTTCAGGAAATTTACGATCTGATGATGTCCGAAGAAGGAAAAGAAATCAGCTTGGAAATGAAAAGAAATGAAATCAGTCTCCGCTTCAGGCTTATTCTGGAAGATCCAATACCTTACACTAATGAACAATGAAAACTGAAGAAACTACACTCGATAAAATGCGGCTGCGCCCGCGATTCAAAATGTACACCGAGCTTTCTGCAGAAGAATATTCTGAGAATATAAAGAAATTCCTCGAAAAAAATGCTGAGGAATTTTCAGGAAATGTGAACTCAGAAGTGACTCTTATCACGGTGAACACCGAACAGGACCATTACTGGAAACCCAACCTCTCCCTGCGGACTGAAATGGAGGAGCAGAGAACCGTTATCCGTGGAATTTTCGGACCAAGTGCAGCAGTATGGACATTTTTCATGTTTCTGTATTTCCTGCTGGGAATTACATGGATGGTATTTGTTACGCTGTGGTTTGTGGGTGAACAAATCAATATTCAAGATTACAAATGGGCACTTCCGGCCTCAATTGCTACAGTAGCATCAGGTTTAATAACCTATGCTGCCGTAAAAATCGGACAGAAAAAAGCAAAAAAAGAAATGGAAAAACTCCGGTCTTTTGCTATTCTTTCGACATTGCCTTTTGAAGAAAAATAGAACTATGCGGCACGTTTTCCGTTGTTTGACTTTCTAAGACTCAGATAAGCCTGCCCGCGGATTCTCTCGCTGTTTTCCTGTTCTTTCAAAATTTTATCAAGATGCGGAACAAAAATTCCTTGCAGCTCTTCTATAGAAATATCGTTGGCAGCAGGGTCCTCAGCCAGTTTCAACCAGGGTTTGGTTTTGAAATCAGTTTGCCCGAAAACAATCACGGGAGTTCCTTTAGCTCTTTCCGTTTGTCCATTATTTGTCAGAACCCAAGTATCAGCCCAGTTGTACAACCATTTCGCATCCTCTTCCAAAAGTCTCAGGCAGGAATGTGAAGCGTGAAAACCAGGCAGGTCGTACTGATGCCAGCCAATTCCTAAAGTATTATGAATATTAAAATTCCACCGGAGAATCCATTCAGAATTGGAAGTGGAAATAGCCACTTCTTTTTTCCAGTTGCTGAACATTAAGCCCGTTTTCGTAGGTGTAGATTTTTTTCCCAGACTTGATGGCCCCCATTTCAAAAGATTTCCGTTTTCATACACTGCAAACGCATGAATTGTATACGAGAAAAACACCATTTTCTTCACCGATTCCAGTTGTTCCAAGCGTTTTGGAAAAGGGCTGTACTGCAAGAAATCGTTCTCAATTTTTTCCGGAATAACCAAAGTGTCTGCGCGCCATCGGTTTTTGTTATCGAGGCGGTTCAATGCCAAAATAATATAGCGTTCATCTTCAGGATACTGCTTCAGGAATGCATTCATTACGGAATCTTTTTTATTGGCGGGAAATGTAAGTGTAGAAAACCGGATTCTTTCTTGGGCTCTCTTTATAGAATCCTGCAGGATGGAATCGCGTTTTTGTTTTTCTATATCCTGCTGTGTGTCTGAAGTAGTTGCAACCACCGGAGTTTCCTTACTGCACTGCACCGCACTGAAAGTGAAAATTCCAATGACCAGGACTTTAAATAATTTATTCATGAATGTGTTTCCTTTAAAACAATCTTTCTCAATAATGATACCAAAAAACGGTCACCATTGGATTCCTCCGTACTGAGAATCGTCCAGGATTTTCTTTAAAATAGCTTCTCCGCTTTTTATGGAATTCACTGCCCATCGGATCTTTAGTTTCAAACGTTTTTCTTCGCTCAATAGATAAATCAGTTCAGATGAAATCAGCTTCTGTTTCATTTCGTACATACAAATGGCAGCAGCTACCGAAACATTAAAACTTTTGGTAAAACCATACATTGGGATTGCCAAAGTTTCGTCAGCTAAATCGAGAATATCCTCTGAAACTCCCTCCCACTCTGTCCCGAAAATGAGCGCAAGGGGTTCGGAAATGGTAAAATCCGGAAGCATTACTGTGTTTTTCTCCGGCGAAACGGCTACGATTTTATACCCTCTCTTTTTAATTTGTTTTATGGTTTCCATTGTAGGAGGCATTTTCTCCACTTCCACCCACGTTTCTGCACCTTTGGTAACCGTAAGATTAGGATCAAATACATTCTGTTTTTCCAGAGCAATTACTTTATGAAAACCACACGCTTCGGCACTCCGAATGATTGCTGCAGCATTCCGGAACTGATAAACATCTTCCAGAACCGGAAGAACAAAATCTGAACTTTGTCGCGAATAATGTTCAATTTTATCTGACCTTGCTGCCGAGAGAAAAGGTTTCAGCTGATGGAAAACTTGCTCTAACTCATTCATGAATTTTAAAATCTTTACAAATTAACGTAATTTTACGCTTATGAAAAGAAAAGTTCTGCTCATCTATACCGGTGGCACCATCGGGATGGAAAAAGATTACGAAACCGGAAGCTTGATGCCTTTTAATTTTGAGAACATTTTCAACAAAATTCCGGAAATGAAACTTCTGGAATGTGAAGTTACCGTTCATTCTTTTAATGATCCATTAGACTCTTCGGATGTTGGGCCGGAAGAATGGAAGAAGATCGCTAAAATTATTGCAGATTATTATAGAAAATTTGACGGATTTTTAGTTTTACACGGAACCGATACGATGTCTTACACGGCTTCAGCACTCAGTTTTATGCTGAAAGGGTTGCGCAAACCCGTGATTCTAACCGGCTCCCAGCTTCCTATAGGCGATCTCAGAACTGATGCGAAAGAAAATCTCCTTACCAGTATTTATTACGCCAGCCTTTATGAGAATGATACACCTGTGATTCAGGAAGTGGCCCTTTATTTTGAATACAAACTGCTTCGCGGCAACCGTTCTTTGAAATATTCTGCAGAATATTTTGACGCATATCAAAGTCCGAATTACCCGTTATTAGGCCAATCCGGAGTGCACCTGAATATTGAAAAACAACTTTTGTACAGACCTCAAGAAAATGAGGAATTTCAAGTGGATTTCCATCTTTCTCAGGACATTATTTTCTGGAGAATTTTTCCAGGAATGACACTAAAGCATTTTGCGGAAATCCCGAAAGTGAAAGTTCTGATCCTTCAGGTTTTTGGTAGCGGAACAATTTTCAACAATAAAGGCACAGAAAATGTCCTTCAGAAATTGCGCAGGAACGGAACTGAAATCGTGGTGGTGACCCAGTGTATTTCCGGAGGAATAAGTTTCGGAAAATATGAAAACAGTACTATTTTCAATAAAATCGGAGCCATCAGCGGAAGCGATATGACGGCTGAATGTGCCATTACTAAAGCTATGCATTTATTTGAAAATCCAGCTTATAATGGAAAATTCGCAGATTATTTCAGTGAAAATTTGAGAGGGGAAATGTCAGGATAAGGAAAATAGCTTACAGTATTGAGGATTTTTTCAGGATTAATTATATTGGTAGTAAAACCCAACAATAGGCCCAGAAGGGTGCCCTCATCAATAGATTTCCCAAAAATGATGAGCAGGAATCATAATCGCCTTTTTTGCCCCCCCGCAACAATAGAATTTCAGATGCTGATTATTACATTTTACCAAAAAATAAATTACAGGAATCCTTGACGAGAATTTTGCCTTGAAAACAATTAAAGTAAAGATACTGACTACGAAATTAATAACAAAAAAGAAAACCTTACCGGAAACGGCAAGGTTTGTCTGCAGAGAGGATGGGATTCGAACCCACGATACAGTTACCCGTATACTACCTTTCCAGGGTAGCTCCTTCAACCACTCGGACACCTCTCTCTATTCAGGTTGGCAAAAGTAAGCTAATTTTTTAATAAAACAAAATTAATTCTACTGGCAAAATCTTTCCAAATTCACTTCATTTGCCAAAAGTTTACCTTCCTCAATATGCTGAAAGAGCTCGCCAGCGAAAAAATTTCCGTTCAAAATACCACGCGCTCCCAACCCGTTGAAAACAAATAGATTCTTATGAACCTGATGACTTCCTAGAATAGGCCTTCTGTCTTTTACAGTTGGACGAAATCCGAAATGAACATCGACCACTTCGAAAAGCATCGGATAAAATTCCAGCAGTCCGTTTATTAACAGATTTTTGGCTTCTTCGTCTACTTTACGATGTGATTGATTTCTGTCGTAAGTTCCGCCATAATAATAGAGTTCATCTTCTAAAGGAAAAAGAAAGTGTTTCTTCTTTAACGTTACAGAATTGTGAAGCGGCCTGGAAAGTTTCACCTTCAAATGATGCCCTTTGTTTGGCTGAAGTGGAATATTTTTAAAAAAAGGATTTTTCGTTACGCCCATTCCTTCACAAAAAACAATTTTATTATACTCAAAGTCTTTGTATCGATTCTGAGTAGGCTGCACAGCACTATAATTGAACTTTTCATATATCAAATGATTGTTTTCCGAGAGAAATTTAAATATATCACCAAAAAAACGAGGAACATCCAGCCTTGCGGACTGATCCACTTTTCCTGTACCGAAAGGATTTAGAATAGTATCAAACGAAGTGAACTCAGAACTCAGAAATGCAGAAAGTGGTTCTTCTTTGCTTTTCCTCTGCCATAGTTCTTTTTCCTGTTCGTTGTGAAAGATGCGATGAACAGGTTCATCAACCCAATAATTTCTTCCAGTGTATTCCGCCATTTCCGAAAGTGTTTTTTTGAGCTCATAAATCTGTTCCTGAGCAAGCCAGAATGTAGTGAATTTCTTAAGGACTACAGGATTGATAACGCCGGCTGACACGTGAGAAGCGCTTTGTTTATCTTCTGAAAATAGATAAAAGCTTTTCTTTTCCATTATCAATCGGTGTGCAAAAAAAAGTGCTGCATAACCGTCGCCCACGATCAGATAATCTGTTCTTTTCATTATAAGTGATAAAAAAACCTGAGCATTACTCAGGTTTTAATTATAATTTAGAAATAGTTAATAATTCCACATTTCGTTTTCCATCGCCAAAATCTGACCTTTGATTCTGTTGCTTTCTTCAATCTGCTCTTCAGCGTTTCTCGGAACATAATCTTTGATCAGTCCTTCGCCCAAACCGGCAGAAGATTTGTAAATAACAGAAGAAAATCTTCTTGCGTTCAACAGATCATCGAAACTAAGGTCTGCAGACTGGTTCTTTCTATTATATACTTCATTATTGGCCAGAATTTCTCTAGCGTCAGGATAGAAAATCCAGAAAAGATCTACCAGTTCTTCCTCATCAGACATAATCAAACCTCTGGCTTTTTGTGCAGTAAAAGTAGGATCGGGGCCCATAGCAGCAATACCGAGCGGTCTGTACTTCAGCTGTCCGTCTCTTTTATCGATAAACCACATTCCCATCATCTTGATCATTCTCACTTTATCATTGGTAGTTTCATAAACATCTGTATAACGAATTACTTCTTCTGGCGTTAACGGACGCCCAGATTCGATGATATCTAGAGCCTCATCAGCAATTACTTCGTAGCTCAGTTTTCTCTTTATCCCATCGGCGTCTAGTTTTGTGGTGAAGTTCTCATCATCATATACTTCAGTGAACTCTCCCTGCAATGCACCTTCCAAGAGAATCGTGTACAAAGATTTGTTCTGGCGCGAGAATGCGTTAGTGTTATTATAGTAGAAAGGCTGATTCACCTTATCGTTCAGATCTATAATTTCCCAAACATAAACACTTTTTAAAACGTCTCTTTCGTCCACATAACCATATGAAAGTGGTGTCACTTTATTAGAAACCACACTATCTCCTACGATTTTCATATTGTCGTCACGCAGTTTTCTAAATTCTTCCGGGGATTTAGCGTTGAGAATTGTCTGAGAGAACATCATCCCTGAAACAATCACTAAAAGCGCGCTGATATACTTTTTCATACTGAATTTATTTTTTTACTTTATTACTGAACATTAATCACAATAGGTGAAGCTTCTCTACCTGGTGTTACAGGGATTCCCTGTGCCGTGTATTTAATTCCATAAATATGGACCATATCACCTGCCCGCAGATTAGATACTACCCCACGTACAGAAGAGAGATCATTTCCTGTAACCGGAATAGCTGCTCTACCAGGAACCTTCAACAAGAAGCTCGTTACATTAAACGTTACTGGGAAATCGAAGTCTGGAATAGCTGCTGTAATTTCCTGATTGGCTATTGATGAAGGAGGCAGTGAAATATTATTTCTTCCTCTAATTAATCCATTTGGTGGCGGCACTGGTTTCACACGGAAATCAAATGACTGACTTTGAGTTCCCCTAGGTCCGGTTCCGGAGATGGTCAGTTTCACTACGTTAGTAGCTCCTGGAATAACCGTCCATTTTCCTGGCCCAGCGCTTCTCACTGTAGCACCCGTAGCACTAAGAGATAATCTTGAATTATCAACGCCTAAGATAGATCCTGAAATAGGGTTATCCAAGTTTCGGTACATCACGTTCATTTTATCTGCAGAAACTACAGCACCTGTTTCATAATCGACCTCAGTTCGGCCAGCGATAACGTTATAGGTATGAGTGAACGGTACAGTTTCGGTTTTTCCGTCGGCCATCAGCACCGATATACTTCCGCTAAATTTTTTCTCACCTAAACCGCTAGTATTCAAGTTAATAAATCCCTTTCCGTTCTCTTCACGCTGTACACCAGTCATGCTGATTTTATTACTATTGGAGTACGAGGCAAGGAAAACCTCCGCTTCAGCTCTTTCACCCTGTACAATATCGGTTGGTGCTTTCACAATAGCTTCATACATGTTGAACTTAATGCTTGCATCTACTTTTTCCTGAAGCATCAGTGCCAATGCATCTGACTGTACATTTCTTGCATCATTCTGGATAATTTCCAAATTTGAAAGTGCAGCGATCAGAGGCTGATGAAAGAACTTAGATTGTAACCAGGTTTTATCTTCCAATGCATTTTCTTTAGGGAACTCTGTTCTTAAAGATTTGTTTGCTCGATCTACTAAACTTTTAAGATTAGCATTATTACCAAAAGTTTGATTAATATAATTTCTTATATCACTCATGAGTCTCTTCAGTTCTCCAGCTTTTGGAGACTGCTTGGTCTCGTCTCCGTCGGTGAAGAAATATCTTGTGGTAGGTTCGTTATTATTCAACGATGCGAAATTCTCACTTAAATCTATAGGAGCATTAGTTTCAGGATCTGTTTCATAAAATTCTGATTCTTTCTTCAGCGTGGTTTTAATATCATCCACATGCGATACTAACGCATCTATTTTTTCTTTTAGAACCTGATACTGCTGCCAAGGTTGCTGATAGGTATCGGGGACCGCAGCAGCTTTAGCTCGTAAAGTTTCCTCAAATATAACTGTATTCTTCTCCTCAGTCAGAGCCCTGGTTTCTTTAAGCGACTGCGTAGACTCATAATATGACCTGATAATTTCCGCATCAATATTGAGGGCCATCATCGCGATGAATACGAGATACATGAGGTTAATCATCTTCTGACGCGGAGTCTGTTTTCCTTGTGCCATTATTCTCTTTTCTTTTAAATTTTGTTAAATTAGAAATGTACGGGAAATCAGGACTTCATTGCGGTCAGCATACCACCATAAACTCTGTTCAGGCTGTTAAGATTTGAAGTTAATCCTTGTAGTTCTTGATTAAATTTCTCAGATTGTTGTGCAGACTTTTCAAGATCTGCTATATATTTTCTGTTATATTCAGACTGCAACTGACTGTTTTCGATTTGCATTGCATACAGTTGATTCATGCTCTCCATGTGTGCTGCAGCTTTGTTGAGTTGTTCATTGTATTTGTGAGTAGAAGCAGAAACATCAACTGTTTGATTAATCTGATCTACAGAACTGGAGAATTTATCAATTCCTGCTCTTAATCTTTCGAAGAGGCTAACGTCCAGTTTGGCATCTTCCAACATTCTGTCCAACTTTTGTGAAAGTGAATTTTCCATTTCTATCATAAGTTCATGAGAGTTTAATCCTGCAGATACATTGGCATGAAGCGGGTTTGGTTTGGCGTGCTTGTCCAATAGTTCAGGATAAACATTTTCCCATGCGTAATTTTCTTCTGATTTTGGAGGATCAAAAGCAAACACCGAGAAGATAAACGCTTCTACCAAGAGTCCTACGGTGAGTGCTACGTTACCGGTAATGAACCCTAAATTGATATGGGTGATTTTTAACCAGGCGCCAAGAATTACGATGGCTGCTCCCATTGAATAGATGAAGTTATATATTCCTTCTTTTGTTCCGAAAACTTTTTGTAACATATGATTAG
>JAEYOX010000057.1 GCA_023411265.1 Bacteroidota bacterium
AAGCATTCAAAAATCTGGTATATACTCCTGAAGCACACACGGTAGAACTGGTTATTGACGGAGAAACAATTCCGGCGGTACTTCAGGATATTCAGTTTCATCCAATTACCGATCAAATCCTTCATGCAGACTTCTATCAGTTATCCGAAGACAAACCGGTAGTGATGGACGTTCCTGTTCGTATTACAGGCCGTGCGAAAGGTGTTGTGGCAGGTGGTGTTTTACGCCAGTCTTTCAGAAAACTGAAACTGAAAGCCCTTCCTGCAAATTTACCCGACGAGATCGTGGTCGATATTACGCCTCTTAAAATTGGAAACAAGCTGTACATCGGTGATATTAAAACCGAAAACTATACTTTCATGCATCCTGACAATGCGGTGGTAGTGGCTGTGAAGATGTCCAGAACTGCAATGAAAGGTGGCGGTGCTGTGGATGATGAAGATGAAGAAGAAACACCGGCAGAAGGTGAAGTTCCTGCAACTGAGCAGAGTACTGCAGAATAATTTTCTGATAAGAATACAAAACGCCCGCTGTTTTCAGCGGGTTTTTGTTTTTAATGAACCGGAGCCAATCGAAAAAAAGCCGTAAATTTGAACACTTCTAAATAAGAATCATGCTTGACATCTCCCATATTCGCCAACAGTTTCCCATTTTAAATACTACCGTCAACGGCTTTCCACTGATTTATCTTGATAATGCCGCCACCTCTCAAAAACCGGTGTCCGTAATTGAAGCAGAAAAAAAATATTATGAAGAACTGAATGCCAATGTACATCGCGGAATCCATACCCTAAGCCAACTTGCCACTACAGAAATGGAAAATGCGAGACAAAAAATACAGACCTTCATTAATGCTCAGCACGACTATGAAGTCATTTTTACCCGCGGAACCACGGAAGGCATCAACCTCCTCGCGTATTCATTTTCCAATTCGCGAATGCTGAATGAAGGCGACGAAATTATCATTTCTCATCTGGAACATCATTCCAATATCGTTCCCTGGCAGATGCTGTGCGAAAGAACAGGAGCAGTTCTGAAAGTAATTCCAATGGATGACAACGGAATATTACAGTTGGATTTTTTAGAAAAAAACCTCAGCGAAAAAACAAAAATCGCCTCTTTCAATTATGTTTCCAACGCATTGGGAATTGTAAATCCGATAAAAGAAATGATCACTATGATCCGAAGAAATTCAGACGCATTGATTATTATTGACGGCGCGCAGGCGGTTCCTCATTTCAAAATTGATGTTCAGGAAATAGACTGTGATTTTTTCGTTTTCTCCGGACATAAAATGTATGCGCCCACAGGAACCGGTATCCTGTACGGGAAAGAAAGGATTTTAGAATCTTTACAACCTTTTCATGGTGGTGGCGAGATGATAGAAACCTGTTCTTTTACCAAAACCAGTTATGCTGCTTTGCCGTTTAAATTTGAAGCGGGAACGCCCAATATTGCGGGTAATATTGCATTAGGCGCAGCTGTGGATTTCATGAACTCGGTAGGTGTTGAGCGTATTCAATCGCATGAAAACCAATTATTAGCGTATGCTCAGCAGAGATTGCTGAACATCGGGAATTTAAAAATTTATGGTGAAACAGCTCCCCGAACCGGTGTAGTATCTTTTACCCTCGATAACTCAGGTATTGCTTCTGATGCCGGAATGATTCTGGATAAAATGGGAATTGCCGTGAGAACCGGCCACCACTGCACGCAGCCCATTATGGATTTTTATAAAATTGCAGGAACCATACGTGTAAGTTTTGCGGTGTATAATACTTTAGAAGAAATTGATATCCTCGCCGAAGGCCTTATAAAGGCACAGAGAATGTTAAGTTAATATTTTTAAACTAATGAATTACGGTCGTTGTAATTCAATTTAAAAAAAATAAAAGCCATAATAGAAAACGCAAGAAGCGAACTTCCACCATAACTAAAATACGGCAACGGAATACCAACAGTAGGGAAAAGTCCCATGACCATACCGATATTAATGGCGAAATGCAGCAATAGAATAGAGGCAAAACAATACCCAAAAACCCGGTTGAATACCGTTTTCTGCCTTTCTGCCAGGTAATAAATTCTCGCAATAAATACCGTATACGCCAATATAAGCAAAGAACTTCCTACAAATCCCCACTCTTCTCCTACAGTACAGAAAATGTAGTCGGTTTCCTGTTCAGGAACAAATTTTCCCTGAGTTACAGAACCTTGCTGATAGCCTTTTCCCGTGAAACCACCGGAGCCGATAGCTGTTTTGGAATACAAAAGATTGTAGCCCGACGTGTCCCGAAATGCTTTTTCTCCCTTGTATAAAACTTCGATACGTTCCCGCTGATGCTTTGGAAGTTTCTCCAGAATGACGGGTCCCGCAAAAGCAATACCGCATAAAATCCCTAAAGATCCGATCAACATTCCGATGCTGATGACGTTCCATGCGATTTTCCGATAATTTAGGAAAACAAAAATCCCACCTATCAACAAGACAGTCAGTGCAATATAGAGCGGATTAACAGCTAGCGAAAGCAGAAAAACAGTTGCGATCAAAAGGCCAATTCCGAAAACCCAACCGCTGAGCCCTTCTCTGTATAGTGCAATGAAAAAAGCAGAAAACACAAGCAACGAACCTACATCAGGAATAGCCAATACGATACCTGCCGGAATAGCAATAATAAAAAAGGAAGCACGCAGAGATTTTTTATACCTCAAATTAAAATCAGGACCGGCGACATAATTGGAAAGAAAAAGGGCGGTTCCTATTTTGGCGAACTCTACAGGCTGCATCGTGAATCCTCCGAATTTATACCAGTTTTTTTGTCCGAGAATTTCTGTTCCAAAAGGAAAAAGTCCCAACAACAACAAAACACCAAGAATATAAAATATACCGGAAAAGTTTTCAAAAAAATTACTTCTCGACAGAAAAATAACTACTCCCACGAAAAGGGAAAGCATAAAAAAGAACAACTGCTTCTCCCCCAAACCCTGATCAACACTGTAGATATTCGCTACAGCAAAGGAACAGATAAGGAGATACAACCCCAAACTCAGTTTGTCTATTCCAACAGCCCACTTCATTGGTTTTCTTTTTTAGAGTTCATAATATTCAACTTCAAAGAATCTCTTTTCTGAAGAAGCCTGCTCCTGATGGATTCGTTTTTAATGAATCTTAAACTGTCTTTTATTTCCAGAAGCCTCATCGAATCTTTGTCAGGTTCCTTATATAAGCCTTTTCGTTTCAAATCTGCAATCCATTGTCTGCGATATTCGGGCATAAAACTGGCATTGACCAATTTATTATAAAGATGTTCGCGTTTCACATCTCCGGTTAAATACTTTTCGGCGATCACTGTGGCAGCCGGGCCTGCCCATGTAGATCCGAAACCTGCATGCTCCATCAGTGCCACGACAACAATTTTCGGTTTATCAGCTGGGGCAATCAGTACGAAAACAGAATTGTCTTTTCCCTGCGGAACCTGAGCTGTACCTGTTTTTGCCAGCTGAGTGAAATCGTTGGATTTCAGTCCGCGCGCTGTTCCGGCAAGAACCACTTCTTCCATGCCCTTCAGGATAGGTTCATAATGTTTTTCATCGACCAGAGTTTTATGCTTTACCTTAAATCTCGGATCCGGATTGGGCTTTCCGTCTATTAATTTCACAATATGAGGCGTATAAAACCAGCCTTTGTTGGCAATTGCTGCCACACCATTGGCCAATTGCAACGGTGTCAGCATCACATCGCCTTGCCCCATTCCATTGAATACTGCACCAATTCGGGTGATTTCGGAAAACCAGTCTTTCTTTCCGCTTCTTTTTTCATAAAATTTTCCATCGGGAATTCTGCCTCTCACGCCTGTAGCCAGGTCATTATTCAGAAAAACGCCGAACCCAAAACTTTCCATAATGGCTTTCCATTCATCCATACCTTTGGAAGGATTACCCGGATATTTGTTCATAATGGCAATAAAAGCATAGGAAAAATAGCAGTTGCTGGAAACCCGGATTGAGGGGATAAGCGGATCCGCGCCTCCATGACCCTTGATTCGTAGCCCTTTGTAATTAAAACCCCTTCCGCAAGGGAAGATCGTATTTTCATCCATTACGCCCATCTGCATTCCTGCCAATGCCGTGAACATTTTAAATGTAGATCCGGGCATGTGTGCCGATTGTATAGACCTGTCGAACATCGGCATGTTAAACAAATCTTTCTGCATATCGTACAGATTCTTGGATTTCTCGGGTCCTGTAAAAAGATTCGGATCGATATCCGGTCCGGTGGCCAGCACAAGAATTTCCCCATTATTGGGATCCAGCGCTACAATTCCTCCCCGTTTATTCACCATCATCTCCTGCGCTATTTTCTGGAGATCATAATCAATAGTTAATGTAATATCTTTGCCGGATATTTCTTCTTTGTCCAGTTTACCATCTTTGTAGGAACCAATACTTCTTAATTTGATGTCTTTCTGGATATATTTCAATCCTTTTTCTCCGCGAAGATCCTTTTCATAAGATTTTTCCACACCGGATTTCCCGATAAAATCTCCAGGTAGATAATAGAGTGAATCTTTTTTAATATCATTTTCATTCACTTCATTAGTATAGCCCAAAAGATTTCCGGAAGTAGAAACTTCATACTGTCTTTGTGGCCTGGAAACAATACTGAATGCGGGATATTTAAAAATAATTTCCTGAATCTTGGCCATTTTTTCCCGGCTCAGATTCTTCATAAAAGTCATGGGAGTAAGACGGGAATAGTATTTTTCATTTTGGATTTCTTCAATGCGGGTAATGAAATCATTTTTGCTGATTTCCATTAAATTACAAAACCCAATGGTATCAAAATCCGGCCGCATCAGAGCCTGTGTGAAAGAAATTTCATAAGCAGGCTGATTTCCAACAAGAATTCTTCCGTTCCTATCGAAAATAACACCGCGCTGCGGAATGATGTATTCAATTTTGATGGAAGTATTGGCAGCATTCAGCGCATATCGGTCTGTGAACAACTGTAAATAGGCCAATCTCGCTATAAAAATTACAGCAAGAATTCCTAAAACAATGATTATTTTTAAAAATTGTGGTTTCAAATCCTTTGTTTGATCTTAAAAATCAAAGCATACAAAACAATAAATATAAAAGAAATAATGCTGGAAATCAACACATTCAGCAAAATATCGAAAATCCGGCTGAGTTTGAAGAACTCAATAAACTGAACCAGAAGCTGATGGAAAAATATACTGGTAAGAATAAACAGCAAAAACCGCGGCCACTGCAACGAACTGAACGAGAAAAAATCAGTTGTGGTATCAGTAGAAGTTCTGAAAATTAACGTTCTGAAGTAAGCAACGGCAGTAGTGGCAAAAGCGTTGATTCCCCATGTTCCTAAAAAGGCATCAATACAAAGACCAAGCAAAAAACTAAGTGCTAAAAATTGATATTTGTTTCTGAAAAAAGGATAGAACATGACAAATACTGGATATAACACCGGCATATATTCGCCGGAAAGGGTAATTCTGTTCAGCACGAAAATCTGAAGTGCTACCAAAAAAGCCATCAGTAAAAAATCAGTAAAAAGGGTTCTGCTAATCATTTTCTCGGTCTATTGTGGCTTTTAGCGTATCTTCAATTTTTCGGATTTCAGTTTTTTTCAGGTTTTTTACTACATATATTTTGTTCAATGTACCCATTTTCTCGCTCAGTTCTACCGAAATATCCCAAAATCCGGTCTTGCTGTCCACCTCATACCCTGCGACAGTGCCAATCATAATCCCCTGTGGAAAAATAGCGGATTTCCCGTCTGTTACAACGGTATCGCCTACATTCAGCGGGACATACTTCGGAATATCTGCTAAATGCATGATTCTGGAGTTTTCACCTTTCCAGATCAAGGTACCGAAATATCCTGAGTTCTTTAATGCAGCATTCAGCCTAATTTTGTTGGTACTCAAGACAGACTGTACCATAGCGTAATCATTGGTGGTATTAATCACAATTCCTGCAATTCCGTTCGGCGCAATAACGCCCATTTTCGGAAGCACACCGTCTCTCCTCCCCCGGTTGATGGTGAAATAATTGTCTTTTCTGTTGATGCTATTGAAAATAATTTCACCGTCCACGAAGGTATAAATCTGACCACCGCCAATGGTATCATGTACTTTTCGGAATTGGGGATTTTTATGGGCCTCTTTTCCGTATAGCTCTTCCATGAGTGCTTTATTCTGCGACACCAAATCTTCGTTGATCTGCTTCAGTTTCAGATATGAGGTTCCTTCATCAATATACCCGGATACCCACGAATTGAACGCAGCGGTTTGTGCGGCAAACCAGGATCGCTGCATTGAATTTCGGGTGAAAATGAGAACCAATGCAATGATTTGCAAAAGCAAAAAGAACATGAAAAAACTGTTCTTTGAAAATAATCTCATCAAAAACCCCATCCTCTAAACAACGAAATATAGAATTATTTAATCAGGAAATTGAATTTATCCATATTTTTCAACGCAATACCCGTTCCACGAACGACAGCTCGCAAAGGATCTTCGGCAACAAATACAGGAAGACCCGTTTTTCTGTGAAGCCTGTCGGACAAACCTCTCAGCAGCGCGCCCCCACCGGCAAGATAAATTCCTGTCTTATAAATATCTGCAGCAAGTTCCGGAGGGGTAAGCGAAAGTGTTTCCATAACGGCATCTTCAATCCGGATAATAGACTTGTCCAGAGCTCTGGCAATTTCTTTATAACCGACCATGATTTCTTTCGGCTTTCCTGTAATTAAGTCACGACCCTGAACCGGAATATCTTCAATATCCATATCCAGTTCTTCTACGGCTGATCCTGCTTCAATTTTTACTCTTTCTGCAGTCCTTTCTCCGATATAAAGGTTATGATGAGTTCGAAGATAATAGGCAATATCACTGGTGAAAACATCTCCGGCAATTTTCACAGATTTATCGCAAACGATACCACCCAGTGCTACTACTGCTATTTCCGTAGTTCCGCCACCGATGTCGATAATCATATTTCCTTCCGGTTTCTGAACATCAATACCGACTCCGATAGCAGCAGCCATGGGTTCGTAAATCAGACGGACTTCCTTGGCGTTCACTTTCTGAGCACTGTCGCGAACTGCACGTTTTTCAACTTCTGTAATGCCTGAAGGAATACAAATCACAATTCTGAGGGCGGGCTGTATCAATTTTCCTTTAATTCCTGGAATTTTTTTGATAAACTCTTTGATCATGTGTTCGGAAGCGTGAAAATCCGCAATCACTCCGTCCTTCAGCGGGCGGATGGTTTTGATATCTTCGTGGGTTTTTCCCTGCATGTGTTTTGCCTGTTCGCCAACAGCAATAGGTTTTCCTGTAGAACGTTCAATAGCGACAATGGAAGGTTGGTCAATAACGATTTTATTATTGTGGATAATCAATGTATTAGCTGTTCCGAGGTCAATCGCAATTTCCTGCGTGAACATATCAAATAAACCCATATTTTTTTCTGATTTTTTAAGTAGAAATTAAGTTTACAAAGATATAAATTTAGAAACATATCAGTAATTTAAGTATCTTGAAATTTGGTTAAAGTTTTATTAAATTTACCCTGCGATAAATCGTATCATTTTTCAAATAACATAGGAATAATGGTAAGAATAAAAGCTTCTTTTGAGGTTTTGTGAATCATAGACTTAGGTTTTTTGAATGACTTAAATCATAAGCCTTTAAATTAAAAATCAGTACTTTTGCGTTTGCTATGAAAAAGCATCCTGAAATACACAAAACTGCCAATTTTGCCGTGTTAAGCGTAAGCTACGAAAAAGCTGATGCAGAAACGCGAAGCAAGTTTGCTTTCTTCGATGAACACATCAAGGATTTTGTACACTCTATCCACGAAGGGAATCTGGGAGATGCTTTTGTGGTTTCCACATGCAACCGTACGGAAATTTATACAACGTCGCACAATTATCTCCTGGTGGCAGAAGAGTTCTGCAAGACCACCGGCGTGGCGCTGACAGATTTTATCAAATATGCCAACATCTTCACCAGAGAAGAAGCACTGAATCATCTTTTTCGGGTAGCCGCAGGGCTTGAAAGCCAGATTATCGGTGATTTTGAAATTATCGGGCAGATAAAAAATGCGTACAACAGATTTAAGAAGGAGAAAAAATACAGCAATCCTTATCTGGAACGTGCGATCAATTCGTCCATTCAGATTTCCAAAAAAATAAAAAACGAAACAGGGATTTCAAACGGAGCAGCTTCTGTTTCCTATGCAGCCGTACATTATATTCTGAATCACCAGAAACAGATATCAGATAAAAACATTCTCCTTCTGGGAACGGGCGAAATCGGCCAGAACACCGTCGAGAACTTGGTGAAACACATCTACAAGCCCAGAATAAAGGTGATGAACCGCACATCTGAAAAGGCGGAAAAAATTGCGGAAAAATATAAAATTCCTCACATTGCTTTTAGCGATTTGGAAACTGAACTTAAGAACACCGATATTCTGATTGTCGCAACCGGCGCGGCACATCCCATTATTCATCAAAAGCATTTCCCGAACGGAAAAGAGACGCTGGTCATCGAGCTTTCCATTCCTCATAATGTGGAAAAAAACATTACTGTAAATCCCAACGTAAATCTGGTAGATGTGGATGAACTGTCTGCACACATCAGCAAAACCATGGAACAGCGGAAAAAGGAAATCCCGAAAG
>JAEYOX010000097.1 GCA_023411265.1 Bacteroidota bacterium
CGACCTGCTTGTTGAATCCATTTTTGAATTTCTGGTCGATTTACATCATCTAACGTTTTCAATTTTACGTATCTGGATTGATCACCGTCTCCCAGCGGTGGCTGTTCGTCAAATTTAGTCCCACTAAGAAAAACAAGGTTAACCGATACATCATAAGCAGCCACTTCGATTACCCATCCAAGTTCTTCTGAACCATAATATGCATTTCCCCATTTAATAGCATACTGTGGATTAGGGATTGATTTATTGATTAAACGATCTATCTTTTTAACCATTGGCTGAATACCTGGCATAACACGATGAGTCACCCAATCATCTATAACCTTGTGTTCGTCTGTAGGCACCGGTGGTTTCTTTGTTGAAAGTGGTTTACGTTGTTTTTTCATAGTCTTCTCTTTTATAGAATCAATTCATTAGAAGTTGATATACATCGTCGCTTCAAATTAAATTCATATCAAAAGCCGATCATTACCTATTCTTATTACATATAATGTTTTACGGCTTGGCAAGGGTGGTGATTTTAGCAATGAACTTTAATCGAAGAACATAATACGATGTTGGTCGTTCGTTGTTTTATTTGTCAGTTGGTTTCTGTGTAATTTTTAAAATTATTCAAAATCGCTTGCCAACCTTGTTGTTGCATTTCTACCGGATTTTGTGTTTCAGGGTCAAATGTTACAGTAACTATAGTTTGCCCGTTTTGTTCATTGAACACAACCGATGCCTGTCGTCCTCCAAACTCATAGACGAAACTTTCACCTTCGTGAATTTCCGTATAGACGGCTTCAAAATCAAAACCAAAAGTACCGTCTTTGGCTTCCATTCTTGCTACATATCGTCCACCAACATTCATATGGTTTGTTGCAGTCGGACAATGCCAACTTGGGTCGGCATAGTTCCATTTTGTTATATGCTCGGGTAGAGTATAGTAGTCCCAAACTTTCTTAGCGTCTGCATTTATGGTTGCAGTTACTGTGATTTTATTGTCCATACTTATTCTCAATTTTTTTATGCTTTGTTAAATGTTGGCAAGTTCGCCCATTCCATGAACGCCAATACCCAAATGTACACATTCTTTTGTGATCCGGAAAAAGATTATTAAAAAAATAATTATTCAAACTGTTGGTTTGCAAACCATTATGCCTAAATAAGAACCTGCTTTGGGGATATGGAGAGCAAGATACCGTTCAAAAAATTAAGAAATAGTAACATATAAACACCTACATTTATATGGAATTTTCCGCCCAATATCTTCGGTTTTCGTCAGGAGATCATCACGAAAAAGAAGTGATTGGGATGGTATTCGGTACAATAATAATGTAATTCAATTTCTGCAGCAAAATACAAGGGCACGATGGTCAGCATCACCCTTATTTTACCTCTGATGAAAAGGCGCTCAACTCCCTATCTCACTCGTATCTGCTTCGGGTAAAAAGCATAGCAACAGCAATCTAAGTCCATACTGACAATAGACTTACTATGGACTTGGTATGGACTAAGTATGAAGTTACTCCGAATCTGACTGGAAGAAAGTGAGAAGAAAAGCAAATTTGCTCGCTAAACCATTAAACGATTAATCAATGAACCGATTAAACAATGAACAAGAAAATTAGCTCCTTTTTACAACCCCGGATCATCATCCGAAACTGCGGTTCCGTCTGCCATCAGGAACGCTTTCAGAAACGGGGTAATTTCGCCGTTCATCACCGCATCCACATCGGAGGTTTCATACCCTGAACGCACATCTTTCACCAGCTTATACGGATGCATCACATAATTCCGGATCTGGCTTCCCCACTCTATTTTCATTTTCCCGGCTTCTATTTCGTTCCGGGCTTTCATCCGTTCTTCCAGTTCCATTTCGTAGAGTCTGGATTTCAGCAACTGCATCGCTTTTTCTTTGTTCTGCAGCTGCGAACGGCTTTCGGAATTTTCAATAATAATACCAGTTGGCGCGTGACGAAGTCGAACTGCGGTTTCCACCTTGTTCACGTTCTGTCCGCCTGCTCCGGAGGAACGCATGGTTTCAAAACTGATGTCTGCCGGATTGATGTTGATTTCAATGGTATCGTCTACCAACGGATAAACATAAACGGACACGAAACTGGTGTGGCGCTTCGCATTACTGTCGAAGGGTGAAATTCTGACCAGGCGGTGTACTCCGTTTTCCCCTTTCAGATACCCGAATGCAAACTCTCCGTCCACTTCCAGGGTAACGGTTTTTACGCCGGCCACATCGCCTTCCTGAAAGTTCAATTCCCGAAGTTTATAACCTTGCTTTTCTGCCCACATGGTGTACATTCTCATCAGCATTCCGGCCCAGTCGCAGCTTTCGGTTCCGCCCGCTCCCGCGGTAATCTGCAGTACGGCGGATAGCTCATCGCCTTCATTGGAAAGCATATTTTTAAACTCCAGGTTTTCTATTTTTTCCTTCAGTTGTGCGAACAAAGCTTCGGCTTCCTTTTCAGTATCGGGATCTTCTTTGGCAAATTCCAGAAGCACCTGAAGATCTTCCATTCCGGTAGCGATTTCTTCATACTCTTCCACCCATTTTTTCTTGGAACGGAGTTGTTTCAGGAAGACTTCCGCTTCCTTGGGATGATCCCAGAATTCGGGAGCTGCGGTTTTCTCATCATCGTTGGAAATTTCTATTTTCTTTCTTTCGATTTGTAAGAACTTATGCAGATCACTAATTCTGGACTGGATTTCTTTCAGTTGGTCGCTGTTTATCATGCTGCAAAAATAAGTTTTTTCTGCGGCAAATGAACTTTGATCAGATTTAGAAAAAAGGAATTAAACACTATTTTACATTACGGTGAGTATATCCTTTGGGCAGTTTTTATTTCGATTCTCTGATTTTTCAATCCGCCCGTACCTATGCCGTGCATATACAGTCATTAGCCCGTCCATATAGAAAGGATATATAACAGATATAGAAAGGATATAGAAGAATGCACTTTCTATATAGAAGTCGGCAAATCCAGCAAATTGTATAAACCATTCAATCATTGCTTTACATGAAGATTATGTATATCTTTGTTTTTCTGCAACCAAAATTAGTTAATTTATGTTACGAATTGCCATAACAGATGACCAGACCTTGTTTAGGAAAAGTTTAAGACTTTTAATTAACAGCTTTGAAAATATGCAAGTTGTCTTGGAGGCTTCTAATGGCGTAGAACTTTTGACAAAGCTACAGTCAGTTTCTGTAGATATATTGATTCTTGATGTGCACATGACCAAAATGGATGGTTTTGAGATCTCACAAAAAGTAAAGGAACTTTATCCGAAGATTAAAATTTTGGTTCTCACAATAAAAAAAGAGCCTAATACAATACGAAGAGTGATACAAATGGGAGCCCATGGATATTTTACAAAGAATACATTACCTAACGAATTGAAAGCTGCTATTTTGAAATTAGAAGATAATAAGTTTTACTTTGAGAAAGACCTGTCTGATTTAATAACTGAAATATGGAATAATCCTGACTTAAATCAGTTCAAAAGTCCAGAAAAAATTTTTACTGAAAGAGAACTTGAAATTATAGAACTTATTGCACGGGGATTTAAATCTAAGGAAATTGCTGATATGTTATCTATAAGCCCAAAAACAGTAAATGCATATAGGCAGAACATTAAGCAAAAATATAATTTTGATAGTATAGTGACGGCTATCATTTATTGTATTCAACAAGAGATAATTGATGTAAATTAAATATAGTCAAATTGCCTATTGACAAGCATACGGATAAAAAGTAATTTAGCAGTGTAACCTAATAAAATTATTAAAAAATGGAAAAAATTAAATTACAACTTATAGCTTTAGCTATATTAGTTTTGGGAGCTTTAATTTTTAAGAGCTGTTCTGATGAGGAAACCATACTACCTACATCCACTGATTCCACTATCTTCTCAGAAAATGCTATTAAAAAAAGCCAAGAACCCCCAGTGATCGACACCCTTCTCGTGGTAAGAGAAAGTAAGTTATCAATGGTTAATTTTGTTAATGATATAAGAGAATATTATAGCTCAGGAATGACCTACAACGACCTTAAAACTGCTCTTGATCCTCATACAAGTTTAGCAAATATTACTACAGAGGGCAATGAGTTATTATTTACAGCATATGAATATATTTCAAATGATGTGAAAGAAGAAGACATGAGTGGTCTAAAAATACTCGAAAGCCTTCAATCAATATTGCAACATAATCTTGATGAAGGTGAAACCAGAATAGAAAACGTTAATTTAGAAGCAGGAGCGCAATGGCTCTTTGGTCTAAATGATAATTCTCCGCTATTCAATGGTCCAAATTATAAAAAATGTAGATGGTATCAACTTGGTTGTCATGCAAGCAATGTTTGGGAATGGCTGAGTTCTCCTGCTATTGGTGGTGGAGCGACAAACGGACAAACTTTAGTATGGTCGGTAACCATTTTATCTGGTCTGATTGGGATTGGCGTAATATTGTTTTAATTGATTATGAAATTTCTATCTTTTCTTTTCTTGATTTTTTTTCCCGCATTGGCTCTGTCTCAAACTAACTTTTCAATCTCTGCAAATGTAGGCTTGGTAGCAGCTGAAGAAAATTTAGGAAAGGCTGTTATGATCCGTCCGGCAATGGAATTGAACCGCTGGATTTTAGAAGCAGGATATTTATATTCTGAATTAGATAGTAACAATGCTGGTGATTCACAACTGAGAATATATAAATATTCCTTAGCAGGTGGTTATCTGGTTTATTCTGACGACAAGAACTTTCAGGCGACAGGAAAAGCAGGTCCATCTTTAATGTATTTCAGAGGATTTAATAGTGATCAACCAAAAATAGGGTTCGATTTGGGATTGACTTTATCTTATACTATGTTTTGGGATATGCTAGACCTTGAAATGGGCGTAACAAATAGTTTGAATAAGGAGACTAAAATATTTGTACAAACATTCTTTGGTCTGAAATACAATTTGCGAAAGAAAAACAAGTAGCTTCACTAACTATCTAAATGTAAGAGTTATTCTGAAAGATTTTAGGTATATCAAAAATCTTTCAGAATAACTTTTTTACTTTGCGTGAAAATGTGCTCCGCCGCTAAACCTGCTGTTCCGAAACTCATTTCCCTATTAAAATAAAAAATTCCTCCCTGTCAAGCTACAGCCATCACCATTTTTGTAGCCAAAAAAACTATATTTGCTCAACTTAAAATTTCAAAGGAATGAACTCAGCTACAGTGCTGCTCTTTTTTGTGTTCGCGTATTTTATTGGCCTGTTGGTTATTGCCTATATCACGAGCCGCAATTCTGACAATCAGTCGTTTTTTATCGGAAACAAAAAAAGCAAGTGGTGGCTTGTCGCTTTCGGGATGATCGGCACCAGCCTCAGCGGCGTTACCTTCATCTCGGTTCCTGGTACTGTAGGGAAAATCACCGGCGGCGACTATCTCTACGGAGGTTTTGAATATTACATGATGGTGATCGGGTTTTTTATCGGGTATTTCATCGTGGCATTTATTCTGTTACCGTTGTATTACCGAATGAATCTGACGTCCATTTACACCTATCTGGGAAGAAGATTTAATGTAGAAGCCCACAAAATAGGTTCGCTTTTCTTTATTATTTCCAGATCTATCGGCGCTACCGCCCGCCTCTATCTGGTGGTGAATGTTCTTCAGATCTTCCTTTTACAGAGCCTTGGCGTTCCTTTTTGGGTTACGGCTGCAGTCATTTTGCTCATGGTGCTGCTCTACACTTTTGAGGGCGGCGTGAAAACCATCGTGATCACCGATACCTTACAGACTTCCTTCATGATCTTAAGTCTGATAGGTTGTATTGTGTATATTCTGTCCAACCTGGATCTCTCTGCCGGAGAAGCCTATACCATTCTCGCAGATCAACAGTACACCCATCTTATTAATACCGACATCAATTCCAAAACCTACTTCCTGAAAACCGTGCTCGGCGGGATGTTCATCACCATTGCCATGACCGGCCTGGACCAGGAAATGATGCAAAAAAACATTTCCGTTGACAATCTGAAAAATTCCAAAAAGAACATGCTGACCTTCGCGGTTACCCTGCTTTTTGTGAATCTGGCATTCCTCTTTCTGGGCGGTTTGCTCTATCTTTTTGCAATGGAAAACGGCGCCCAGTACGAAACCATCGTGAACATCATCAATGGCCAGGAAACCGTTTCCAATGTGTTCGGATTCAAAGATGCAGCGGGAAATATCAACAATATTATGGGTGACGACCTGTTCCCTGCCCTTTCACTGCAGGGCTATTTTCCGATGGCGATTTCGGTTATCTTTATTATCGGATTGATTTCAGCTTTGTTTCCTTCTGCCGATGGCGCGTTAACTGCCGTGACAAGTTCCTACTGTGTTGATCTGCTGACCCTGAACGAAGATACCACCCGTACTGAAAAGCAAAAGAAAAGAATCAGAATGAGAATTCATTTGATCTTTACTTTAATCTTCTTTGCGCTGATCATGATCTTCAAAGCCATTAATGATAAATCCATCGTTTATCTCATCATGGAAGTGGCAGGATACACTTACGGACCTTTGCTGGGATTATTTGCCTTCGGTATTTTTACCCGATTCCAGATTATGAAAAAAGGTGCCATCCTCGCAGTAACGCTCATTGCTCCGGTACTCACTTATGGCATCAATACCATGGTAACCCATTACTCAGACTACAGAATCGGGGTGGAACTCATCATCATCAACGGACTCCTTACCTTCATCGGACTCTGGCTCATCAGGAAAAAATAAAACCTCGCTCTCAGCCCTTGCGTTGCATTGGCTGTGACAGCGAACTCATGGAATAAGGGCAGAAACAGATTTTCTGCCTGAATCACCGGGGGATGGTGCCTGTCAGATCGAACGAAAAATATTGTCCAATCGCCGAACTGTTCATTTTTCCAACCGGTATAAAAACCGTAAATTTGCACCCAGATAAATCAAGCAAAATGAGCAAAAGCATTGAAGAGCTGAAATCTCTTACAACCCAAATCAGAAGAGATATTATCCGGATGGTACATGCTGTCAATTCAGGGCATCCGGGAGGAAGTCTCGGCTGCACAGAATATTTCACCGCACTATACGGGAAAGTCATGAACTATTCCTTACCCTTCACCATGGAAGGCAAAAATGAAGATCTTTTCTTTTTATCCAACGGGCATATTTCGCCGGTATTTTATTCCACTCTCGCAAGATTCGGTTTTTTCCCGGTAGATGAACTGAGAACATTCAGAAAACTGGATTCCAGATTGCAGGGGCATCCCACCACCCACGAAGGCTTGCCCGGAGTCCGCATTGCTTCCGGTTCCCTTGGACAGGGACTTTCGGTGGCTGTAGGAGCCGCGTTGGGAAAGAAAATGGATGGGGATAAAGGACTGGTGTTTTCCCTGCACGGCGACGGAGAGCTGCAGGAAGGACAAATATGGGAAGCGCTGATGTTCGCCGCACACCATAAAGTGGACAATCTGATTTCCACCATCGACTATAACAACCGCCAGATAGACGGCGATGTGGATGATGTGATGAGCCTGGGAGATCTGCACGCCAAGCTGGAAGCTTTCGGATGGATGGTGCTTAACGAGAAAAACGGAAACGATCTGGAAGCGGTGATAGCCATTCTGGAAAAGGCCAAAGCTGAAACCGGAAACGGAAAACCCATCGCCATTATTCTGAACACCGAAATGGGCTTCGGCATCGACTATATGATGGGAACCCACGCATGGCACGGAAAAGCACCCAATGATGAGCAGCTTGCTTTAGGAATCAAACAACTGTATCTGGAAGCTCCTGCTGATTATTAATCTTCAATACCAAAAAAATGAAATTTACCTACACAGAAAAAAAAGATACCCGCTCCGGTTTTGGTGCCGGACTTGCCGAACTGGCAGATAAAAACCCGAATGTGGTAGCCCTTTGTGCAGACCTCATCGGTTCTCTGAAAATGGAGAAATTCATCGAGAAAGCCCCTGAAAGATTTATTCAGGTGGGAATTGCTGAAGCTAACATGATGGGCATTGCCGCAGGACTTACCATCAACGGTAAGATTCCTTTCACAGGAACTTTTGCGAATTTTTCTACTTCCAGGGTGTACGATCAGATCCGTCAGTCGATTGCCTATTCCGGGAAAAATGTGAAGATCTGTGCTTCACATGCGGGATTAACTTTAGGCGAGGACGGTGCTACGCATCAGGTGCTGGAAGATATCGGGATGATGAAAATGCTTCCGGGAATGGTGGTGATCAACCCTTGCGATTACAACCAGACCAAAGCCGCCACCATTGCCATTGCAGATTACGAAGGCCCGGTGTACCTCAGATTCGGACGCCCCGCAGTGCCTGTGTTTCTGCCCGAAGATATGCCGTTTGAAATCGGAAAAGGAATTCTGCTTCAGGCAGGAACGGATGTGACCATCGTAGCCACAGGACATCTGGTATGGGAATCGCTAGTCGCAGCCGATGAACTGGAAAAGGAAGGCATTTCCTGTGAAGTGATTAACATTCACACCATCAAACCGCTGGATGAAGAAATCATATTAAACTCTGTAGAGAAAACCGGAAAAATTGTGACTGCTGAAGAGCACAATTATCTGGGCGGACTGGGCGAATCTGTTGCCGGAATGCTTGCGAGAAAACGGCCGACTCCACAAGAATTTGTAGCCGTAAATGATACATTCGGAGAATCTGCAACCCCGGCAGAACTGATGAAGAAATACAAAATAGATGCAGCCGCCGTAAAAGAAGCGGTACTAAAAATTTTGAAAAGATAATCCTTTCGAACACGATATTTTATTTACGCTTTACAGTGTGCAACTCTGCCAAGGTTTAAGACTTTGGCAAAGTTATTTTGAGACTGAAGTCGATACAATCCTTCGCTGTTCATGATCTCCTGACCTCGAACCAAGCAGTCATTGGCAAAACAATTGCAATCTCCCGATATTCAACTACGTTTGTATATCTGAATATTTATTTACCTTTGAGAAAGCAACGACGATCAATATGCTGCAACATATGAAAACAATATTTCCTCTCTCAGTAATTCTTGCGCTGGCTTCCTGCAGTAGCAACCAATCCGTCTACACCTTGGGAAATTCAGAACCCATCATCGACTATCCGCGGTCTTATTAGGAAAACGAACGAATGTTACAGATTCATAAAGCACTGAAACACCAGGAAACTCAAACTGTTTACCTATGGAATGACAAAGCGATAACTTATGAAAAGTTCAAAGAAAAAATGAATAAAAAGGAAGTCCGAACATTAAATATCGTGACCAACCCGGAGGAAATAAAAGCGCTGGGCTTCGATAATACGAAAGTGAGGAAAATAGCAATCGCTACCCATTAATTTACTTTTTAAAAACAAAATAAACCGCCAGCACCAGGCAGATACAGGCGTAAAGATGATTAAGGCTGAGCCGCACATTTTTAAAAAACACCACCGCAAAAATCACAAAAACCACTAGTGCAATGACCTCCTGAAGCACCTTCAGCTGAAACAGACTGAAAGGGCCACCGTTTCCTTCAAAACCGATCCGGTTGGCAGGTACCTGAAACATATACTCAAATAATGCCAGTCCCCAGCTCAGCAAAATAACCGTGAAAATTCCGGCTTTTTTCAGCCAGCCCATTTCTCCGAACTTCAGGTGTCCGTACCACGCCAGCGTCATGAAAATGTTGGAAACAATCAAAAAAAGAATCGTCGTCAGTCCTTTTCCCATAGGTTAAAAATTAAAAAAATGCCCCTGCAGACAGGGACATTCAAATTTAAAAAAATATATGGTGTGGTTACTATGAGTCATTAAATTTTACTAAAAACACATGAGGATATCTTCACCTCCGCAAGTTCTAATTTCTCAGGGTTTTCTCCAGCTCAATAGCTTTCGGGAAGAGAATGTTGTTTTCCAGATGAATATGTTTGTGAAGATCCGTTTCAAATTCCTCCAGCATCTGGAAACTCACCCTGTAGGTATTACAAGCATCTTCCGGAAACTGATAGTTATTGGTCAGTTCCGCAATTTTCTGGAATCTTTCTCCTTCCACAGCGTGTTCATGCTTCATCATGGCTACCGGATTTTCAACGGTTCCGAAATGTGCGGTATCCAAAGGACTGCCATCCCGCTGAGTCTGAATCATTTTTTTAATAAACGGAAACAGGATCAGTTCTTCTTTTTTCATGTGGGCTGCCAAATCCTGAGCCGATTCCATGAAGAGTTCATACACCTCATGAAGTTCGGGATGGCGGCCACCGTGAACTTTGGCTATCTTCTGCAGAAACTGAATCAAAACAGGTGTTTTTTCTTCAACATACCGGTGGTGCATCCGCTCCACGTAATCTGCCAGCAAATCCAGAGGCCAGGAATTAAAATCGGTATTTTCTGAATTGACGTTCCGGATATTTTCCAGATCGTTGTAAATATTGGAAGGATCAATGCCCTTTGGTTCGCAGGCTTCGGCAATACTTCTGTTCCCTTTGCAACAAAAATCGATTCCATATTTTTTGAATACAGCCGCCGATCTGAAATCTTCTGCTACAATTTCTCCGATGGTTTTTTCTAGTGTCGTCATCTTAAATGTATTATTTGCGAGAACAAAACTAAGGATTATTTATAATTAAGACAAATTTATCTTAATTAAAGACAAACTGATTTTCATCATGTTTGCTATCACATATTCAGAGAATTATACTATTTGAAAAACTGCCATTTCGGAATAAAAGCCAGCAATCCGATTCCGGTGTACAGGAAAAGTCCAGTAACGTCTGAATACAGGAAGGTATCCAGATAATAAATATGAAAAAGAAAATGTGCTGCCATCGCCAAAGGAAAGAGAAAAACACCGATTTTCCGGTAAAAATAAATGAGAACTACAGACAGCAAAATAAGGGCATCTACAGAAAAAATCAAATAAAAATACCAGGATGGAATCTGTACATGTCCCTCCTGCTGTTGCAAAAACTGATCTACATCCACCCCGATACCCATCAGTGCGAAGATCAACATGGCTGCCAGCGAAAGGTAAAACCCCAGATCCCGTCGGGATGTTTCGCCTTTAAAATAGTTGTTTTTCATAAGGTGTAAAGATAAGAACAAAAAAAAACTTATGAAATTGTTCATAAGTTTTTTATTAGTCAGCTGAAGGGAACCGTATTAGATTCTTACAGCGTTGATGAGTCTGTTTTTATCACTCAGATACTCCTCCATGGAGATCATACTTTCGGTTCTCATAACATCCTGTATATCATCAATCTGATAAATGATCTTCTTGGCATCATCGGTATTTTTCGCACGGATTTTACAGAAGATATTGTACTTCCCGGAGATAACGCTGATCTCTACCACATTTGGAATTTTGGAAAGTTCTTTCAGTACCTCATGAGTTCTGTTGGATTTGGTCAGCAGTATTCCGATAAATGCTGTAAAATAATAGTCCAGTTTCGAATAATCGATGTTCAGGGATGAGCCTAAGATAATCCCGGCATCTTCCATTTTTTTGACCCTCACATGAATAGTACCGGCAGATACATCCATTTGCTTGGCAATTTCCGTAAAAGGCATTCTTGTGTTTTCTACCAGAAAATCAAGTATTTTCTTATCTATTTCGTCTAGTTGATAATTCATTGTCTTATTATAATATTAGTAAAGAATATTTATTTTTTTTGCAAATTTACGAAAAAATATTATAATATACATTTTCACGCAAATATTAACAGTTTTTAACCAAATACAATGTTTTACTTATTAAAACGTTATCGTATTGAATCATTCTTTTCAGAAGTAATGGTATCCGAAACAACTTTTGGAGCATGATTTTTATCATTTTTACTACTTCCTAAGATCCTGTTAAAACTTTTACTCCAAACTACTCCTACGCCATACGCCTGGTTTGCAGCACTGTTGGTTCCCATCTGCGTTCCCATCCCGATATTCATGGGTTTGGAGTATCCTCTTAAGATAAAAGTTCCGTCATTTTTATTGGATGCATCATATTCTATAGTCCCTTCTCCGGAAAGATAATCCATATTGGTTCCTTCAGAACCTCTGGACAAGGGTATTCCCAGGCCTGTTTTCACACTCACCCGCGGCGACAGCGCAAAGCTGACCCCGGCATTGGCGCGGTCTCTGGTTTGTGATGCTTCATCTCCCTTAATATAATTTAAATCTATCTGAAATTCGCTGCTGATGGTATTGAGCACAGATCCCAGTTGTTTAAATAAAATATTGTATCCTGTATCCTCGGCGATATTGGCCACATTAAAACCGGTAGCTGAAGTATTGAACCGGTTCATAAGTAAAACTGAACCGAACTGAATGACCCTTTCATCTTCCTGGCTCATTCTGGAAGCCAGCGTTTCTTTTATCTGACTGGAAACATCCATCGCCGAAACTCCCAGTGAAATTTTAGGATTGTTCAGCGTCTGCGTAATTGTGGTTTGCAGCAGCACCTGGATGGGCTGTAAATATCCGACTCCCAGATAATCTCCTGCGTTCGAAACTGTCCGTACATAATTGGCGGTTATATCCAGCGCAGGAGTCATCGCATCGCCATCCCAAAGGATGCTGCTTCCTTTTACAATCTGGAAAGTACGGTTCAGCACTGCTTGGGAAGTAAAAGTTCCGGTATCTACAATATATCCGCCGTTCATTTCAATACTTCCGTTTCGCGCCATGTGGAACCGAAGGTCTTCGGAAGCTCCTCTCACCGAAATATTCCCAATATCATCACCCACCAGAACATTCACTAAAGTGCCTTTATCCACGGCCAGCCTGAAGTTAATATTCATATTCGCACCGGGTTGCTTTACTCTTTCAGTAATTATACTGCCTTCATCATCCTTTTTCAAAAAACGAAGCATTTTGAATTCTTCTACTGCGGAAGTGGAATTGGAGTTAAAGGTAAAGACACTGTTATTCAATGCTCTCATATTTGGTGTCTGAATACTCAGCGCATTTACAGGGCCGGAGACATAAAGATCGCCCTGGCCGTAGATTCTTCCCCAAAACAGATCATAATCTTCCTGAGTGGAATTCAGCATCAGAAGATTATCCGCCCGCATAATAAGTTCGACAGCCATAGATGCCAAGGTTTCGAAATAAATCGCTCCGGAAATCGTTCCCTTGGAATTGGCACGGCCATCGCGAACTCCTATGTCATTCAGTACGGCTGCACCCCGGGTAAGATGAACCATGGTATCATCAAAGGAATAATCGACACCGGTGAAGTCGAGTTTTAATCCAAAATCTTTCAAGGCAATATCTCCGCTGTAGTCGATCTCTTGTAAAGTTCCGGTAATATCCAGCGATCCGTTGGCTTTTCCTCGCAGATTACTGAAAATTCCTTTGACAAACTGATTGGCAAAGCGAAGATCGAAATCATCCATATTGGCGTGAATATCGAGCGTAGGAGAAGGCGTATTGTTGTCTATCGTTCCGCTGACCTCCAGATTATTATTACCGATAATTCCCGCCGAAACTACTTTTGCATCTACATCAAAAACATTCGGAATATCACTGCTTTTGGCCACCACCGTAATGATTCCCATATCGTCTCCGCCCATGAAAATCTCCTTAACCTGAAGATTTACCTGCGGTTCCAGATTGCCGCTATTCATCCGTATATTAAAATTTCCGTTTGCCACGCCTTCGATCTCCAATGAGTTGCCGTCTTCCTGCATTTCGAGAAGTTTTGCAACCTGAAAGCTTTTGATTTCACCGTCAACCACAAAATCAGATCCCGATTTAAAAAGCGCATTTTTCACAAAAAGCTCACTATCCTGGGAATAAATCCTCAGATTTTCCAGCTCAATATCGCCGGTGGTTTTGCGATAAGTGATGGAATGATTCATCGCAGGATTCGTATCAATGTGCCAGGTTACCTCATTCAGTGTGAGCGCAGTAGGATCAAAACGAACGATGTAATCTCCCGCAGAATTGGTAGTTTGACTAAAATTGACTGCATAATTCTGTAAATCTCCTTTCACCTCATCCTCCTTATCACCATGCTGGAGACTTACACCAATATTTAACTGCTGATTATTTTCTTTATTTCCGGTGATCGTGACTTCCCTGAAAATGTTCTCCCCAAAAGCACCCCGGTCTATTTTTGCGAAAATCTGTTCTTCCAGGTTTGCTGTGTTAATTCTCACCGCAAGATTGTTCACGAGAATACTGTCTTTGATGATTTCTCCCGTCGGTGGATTTGCCGAAACCAAAACAGGTTCTGTATCATTGATCTCCTGAGTTCCTTTGATGTAGTATTTCACTTCTGTGGCATCCAGATTCAGCACCAGATTATTTTCGTTACCGTCGTAAGATCCGATCACGAAAGCACCGTTGGAAATCCTGAGTTCCGGCATAAAATAATTGACAATCTTCTGCCGCACCTCAAATTCAATATTGAACTGCTGATTCCGGAACATTTTCCTCGGAGGCGGACCTACTAAAATTTTATTAAGTCCGTTGGTCATCATATCCGGCAGATCAGCAAGATGGTATTTTCCGGTAATTTTCCCGTTCACCGCTCCCGGCGCATCCACCGACACCACTCTGTTGCCGTTTTCAAAAAATGCTCTTACTTCAGCATTCGGAATATCAAACCGCTCTTTTCCGGAACTGAAATTCACTCCATTCAAACGGGCATCCAGTGTCATATCATTCAGATCCGTCATAGCCAGATTTCCTTTCAGGTTCCCGCTGATAGCCTGAGTTCCTTTTCCGCCCGTAAAATAAGTCAGGTTCAGATACCTGATATTAGCGGCCACATCCGCCTGAATTCTGGAACTTCTGAAATCGATTCGTCCTTCTACATTCGCCTTTGCCTGTTGGTCGTCCACATTGATAATTCCCGTGTACACTCTTTGATTCAGAAGTCCGTTCAGATAGACATGATTAATTTTTTTATTCAGGATTTCAATTTTGCTGATGCGGGAGGTGGTTCGGATTCTCATCGTATTCACATCGAAACTTTGTCCGTCCAACTGGAAATTCCCGGAAATCAGCCCTACTTCTTTGCTTTTGGTAATGGCAAACGTATTGAGATCCGTAACTTCAGCATATCCCCTGTATTTGGGCATGTCGCTGGAATAATCAGTCAGATAAAAATTCCTGACATACGCCCGCCCAATTCCTGTGATCAGGCTTCCCCGAGGAACAAAAATCTGTTTTGGAGTAATGCGCGCCGCGCCGGTGTACCTGAGCCGTCCGAAATCGTCCGCAAAATCTTTCATTGGCCCTGAAATAAAAGAAGGGAGCAACGCTTTCAGATCCTGATAAGTAAAATCGGTAGAAAGATGGTTGGTTTCAATAAGAAAATCTCCTTCCAGGAGGTTGGTCAGTTTCATGGTACTGGTATTGAGACTCACTTGTCTGTTTCCGAGCACAAAATCATGAAGGCGGAAATTATTGAGCGGGCCCGCCATTCGGCCGGAAATGTTCACGGGTTGGTAATTATCCCAGTCGATAACAAAATAACTGATGTCATAACCACTGATCTGGCTTCCGCGCTGCAGTTCCAGTTCCCAGCGCACCCTGTCAGTAAAATTACTCCAAGAACCGTTATTGAGATTGAATTTCAAATCTCCCTGCAGCAAACTGTGGTCGGTATTGATGGTAAGATCTTTCAGCAAAAGAAAATCATTGGTCAGCGCTGCTTCTGCCGAAAAAGTATCTACATAATGTTTCTTTCCCCAGCGTGTGGTCGTAAAACTAAGGTTGTTGATCTGTGCAAAGACATCCCCGCCGTCTACTCTTATTTTAGGAGCTTTCAGGTTCAGATTTTCGGCCTGTAGCCAGTTGCCCTCTTCTCCCGCACTGTTTCTGTTGACAATAGAAACGCGGGAATTAATCAGATGAACTCTGGAATCCAGCTGAAAAGGAGGCGTATCGGGATCTCTTTCTTTTCCCGAATCAAAATTGTCGATATAACGGATAAAATTCGAAATGCTGTCCCCCTCATAAGTAATGACCTTGATATCGGCGTTCGTAAGGGTAATGGCATTAAAACTTAAAGAATTATTGTTAGGCGAAAGCGCATTTTTCACCAGTGCAATCCAGTTTGAGTTGGCCCGGAACTGTTTTATTTTAATAAATTCGAGGCCTTTGTGATCTTTAATACGAAGTCCGTTCACAATAACATCTCCGAAATAGTTCACCTGAACATCATCCGTGTACATTTCCGCTTTAAAGTCCTGATTTAAAACCTGAAGAGCCTGATTGGCCGCCCATTGTTTCGTAGCAGGCAAATTAACAGCTATTAAAACAGAAGCGACAATACCCAGTGCTGCCCAGAAAATTATCAGCAGCAACCTGGCCCACCATTTTATATTGGTTACATCTTTTGTAGCCTGCTCCGCAAGATTACCGACAGTCTGTACAGGGTTTTCAACGGCTTTTTTCGCTTCATGAGCCACTGTTTTTACCCCTTCTTTCAGTTCCTGAGCAGTTTCCGTAATTTTTTCATTGATTTGATCTACAGCAGAAGAGCCCTGTTTCTTTTTGCCGGAAGGATCCGGTGGAGTATCGTTATTTTGATTGTTATTTTCTAAATTTGCCATCGTAATGAACGGATCAATAATTTTAGGTATAGAATCGTCCTGTGACGATACTTCAGCTGCAGTCATCAAAGGAAACAGAATACTTTCGAACGTGGCGGCAAGCCAGAGTATCCATAACGAATACGGCGGGGTGGTCCCCGAGTTGGCTTCGCGTGCACATCAGCAAAATATTATCCCCGTCATCCATCAGTCTCTCACCAAAGCAAATATACAACAAAATGAGATTTCCGCTATTGGTTTTACCCGCGGTCCCGGACTATTAGGTTCACTTCTCGTGGGAACTTCCTTTGCAAAATCCCTCGCAATGAGTCTGGATGTTCCCATAATTGAGGTCAACCATTTGCAGGCTCATATTTTGGCGCATTTCATCGAAGATGCAAATCCTGTGCCGCCCAAATTCCCATTTTTATGCCTTACTGTCAGTGGCGGACATACCATGATTGTGCTTGTTGAGGATTATTTTGATATGAAAATTATCGGCAAAACCATCGACGATGCAGCAGGCGAAGCTTTCGATAAAATAGGGAAATTATTTGGCCTTGATTATCCTGCGGGTCCCATCGTGGATAA
>JAEYOX010000094.1 GCA_023411265.1 Bacteroidota bacterium
TGAGCAACAGTGTTAACACTTCCTGCTTGAGCGAATGCGAAAGTCCCTAAAACGATCGCTGCTGCTGATGCGAGCTTTTTCATAATTAAAAATTTTAAATTGTTAGTCCTGCAAATCTATGAGCCTACAACACATCTTGAATCACTGAAAAACAGCAAATTATCAATATCATTAAAGATAGTAGTATTTATAATCAGATGCCGGACTTGGAGTATATCATGGATATTTTGGAGATCCCGTCACAGGATGTGGGTACATAAATTTTGACGGTAAGTGGGTAGTGCTTTTCATGAATGTCCGTTTTCTCATCTTTTTCATTCGTTGCCTGAAGGAAAAACATGAATATGATATGCAACAAAATAACCTATGGGAGTATACTTCCTTTTATAAAAATTTCGTAATTAAACAAAAAAAAACTGCTTCTCAAATGAGAAACAGCCTTAATTTCGACTAATTACTGTTTTTCCAGTAAAATTAATGTCCTGCGGTACCATCTACACCATGAGCATGGCCATGGGAAAGCTCCTCTTCTGTTGCCGGCCGCGTCAGCACTATTTCTACATCAAAATTCAAGGTTTTGCCAGCCATCGGATGGTTTAAATCTACGGTTACTGCTTCGGAGTTTACTTCCAGAACTGCAGCCGTAAGTTGATTTCCATCCTGATCCTGTAACGGCAAAATAGCTCCGACAGGCGGCATCCCTGATTGGTCAAACATTTCGACAGGTAGTTGGGCTACAGCATTTTCCTGTTTCTCCCCATACCCTTCTGCGGCGGAAAGCGTGAACGATTTCTTGTCTCCTGCTGCCATTCCCTGGATTTCATTTTCAAATTTCGGGAGCATCATTCCCACTCCATACAAAAAAGTAAGAGGATTTTCGTCCTCGGTCTTTTCAATGAAGGTTTGATCTCCGTTTTCTTCGATGGCATTCAGTGTATAATGAAGTGCTACAACGTGATTTTTTTCGATAGTCATATGATAAATTTAGTAAAGGGAATTACCCTTCAGATTAAAGAATTAAAAAATACCAGCCGGTATTATCGGACAAAGGTAATCTTTTAGGAATAAAATTAGGATACAGGACATCCTACTCAACTTTTACAATTTAATGTGAAACCTTTTATTTTAAAGATTTTATAATTTCTCCAAGAATTTTATTCACAAAAATATATTGGTTTTCCGTCAGGTGCTTTTTCGGATCCCCCTTAATGCGCTTAGAAAATAATATGTCTGCACCATGGATAAGCGAGATGTAAGCGAAACAATCTTCAATACCTTCATCCGGAACAGGCCTTGCATATCCTGTGATAGCCAAACCAAGTTCAGAATTAAATACTTTTGCCACCTCAAAAGCCATTTTTTGTGAAATTTCTTTCGACACCGAATTGCATTGTTCGGCATGAACAGGATTGACATTCAGCTGCTTTGCTTTCTGCCCTGCGTTGTACGCCGTAATTCCTCCCTGAAAAAAAGACATCGCATCCTCTGCCTGCGAAAACATATTCTGAATAAGCCCGGAAGTACAGCTTTCCGCTACTGCAATGGTTAATTTCGTGCGGAGTATCAATTCAGCACATTGGCTGAGTTTTTTCTGATCTATCATTTTTTTCACCCTAAAATATCGGATCAATTTCAGCTAAAATTATTCCAAATAAAACTGTAATTTTATGGACCAAACAATCTTCAGTGGAAACCATCCAGCTTAATAACGGCGTAAGCATTCCAACAATAGGCTTCGGAACTTACAAAACGAGCGAAAATGACACTTCAATTATCCGTGCTGCGATCGAATGCGGGTACAGACTTTTGGACACCGCATCAATCTACAATACAGAACAATCCACCGGTACTGCCATCCGACTATCGGGTATTCCTAGAGAAGAAATTACGGTAACTTCCAAAGTGTGGCGAAACGATTTGGGTTATCGGGAAACGAAAGAGGCCTTTTCAAATTCATTAAAACTATTGGGTTTGAAATATCTTGATCTGTATCTGATTCACTGGCCTGCGAATGCCAGAAACTTCGATAACTGGCAGAAAACCAATGCTGAAACATGGCGCGCAATGGAAGAATTGGTAGAAGAAGGAAAAATAAAATCCATTGGTGTCAGTAATTTCTGGCCGGACCATCTTGAAGCGCTTTTAAATTCGGCTAAAATAATTCCTGCAGTCAACCAGATTGAATTTCATCCCGGATACTGGCAACCGGAAACTACAAATTATTGCAGGAAAAGTGGAATCATACTGCAGGCATGGTCACCTTTGGCAAGAGGCAGAATTTTTGAAAATAAAATACTGACCAAAATAGCGAACCACCATCAGAAATCTATATCTCAAATTGCATTACGCTGGAGTGTTCAGCATGGCGTCATTCCAATTCCTAAAGCTTCAGGCAAGGAAAGGATGAATGAAAATCTCAACATTTTTGATTTTTTACTTTCAAAAGACGAAATGCAGCTTATTAACCGATTGCCGGAGATGGGTTTCAGTGGAGAACGACCGGATTTGTGGCCGGAAAGACTCGCACAGTCATAATTCTCTCTTCTTTTTTAACGTGCTGTGTTGGCTTTCTTTATCATACCTGATGAAAGAAATCTGGCCTTCACTTTCCACGTGAGCAGATTTAATCTCCTCTATATTTTCAATACCATTTTCGCGCATATGACTTATAAATTCGTCTTTGGTGATCAATTCTTTCCGCATATTCCTATAGTGCAACCTCCCTTCTTTGACAATTTGAATCGGTGAATGCTCAAATAAATTTTCGAATAAAGGGAAAGTGTAACTAAGCCAATTGACCAAATAATTACACAAAATTATGACCAGAAACATAATTATACCATCGCCTACACTATCATAATCTCCCAACGCATGAGAAGCCGCTTCCGTAAGAAGAAGCACAAACACTAAGTCCATTGCACCCAATTCACCAGCGGTACGCCTAGGCAAAAACCTGAATACTAAAAGAATAAAGAAATACAGTACTATTCCTCTTGCAATGTTTTCTAGAAGAGGAACATCCGGCTCAAAAACAGAACTCCAGTCGTGAGGTAGAAAGTCCATAAAGGTTTTTTTTACTTAATAGCAATTTCTTCAACAATTGAACCATCAATGGAAATGATAATGACCCATCTTAATGAATGTTAACCAGTGTATCGATACGAGAGAAATTTTTACAATATCGTTTTCCACTTTTACATAATTGTTATTTATGATAACTGAAGGGTTTCATAATGTTAAAATAAATATCAGAAATTAAAACTCTTGTAAGAGAATAGCATGCAATACTTCTTATAATAGTTTAGAAATAAGGAAATAAAAGCTCTAAAATGCTGATAATTTCGAATCATAATTTCCTTAAAATACCATTAATTTAACATTTAGACCTAATTTTTAGAATGGTCACAATTTTGTAGTTTTGAAAGACCAAATCACAAAATATTAAAATTATGTCACACACAAGAAATTGGGACGACAGAGATTCGTCTCGCAACAGAAGTCAAGAGAACGTGGGAAGCCATTATGGCAACCCGAACAGAGAAGGGTACGGTGAAAACTATAATGACCCCAGATCCGAAACGTCCGGAAGAAATTACGACGACCATTCAGGAAACTATGGAAACAACCAGAACCGTCATCAAAATCAAAACCCAAATAACCACCAAAGGCAAAATTCCGGAGATCAATATCAACACAGGTCAGATAATGATTATCAGGATAACAGCAGAAGGGGCTTCGATTCAAGGTCTTCATGGCAGAATGACAACAGAGATTCCTATCAGGACAGAAACTATGGAAACCACGGATATCACGAGCGTCACAGCAACTATGGACGCGACAGGGAATATAGCGACTACGGAAACCAACAAAATAACAATTCCGGAAATTATCAGCAGAGATATGATGACAACCACCGACAAAATCAAAATTGGGGCTCTGAAATGAGTGGAAATAACAGAGGTTTTGGCAGAGAGTATGAAAATACCAGAAACCATGGTTATGAATCTCAGTTTGGACAGGATCAATACTCTGGCCGCCATAGACAGTCAGACAATTATGGCTCAAGCCGCTACGGTTCTGAAAATGAAAGTGTTTCTAGATCTTATCCGGATCGTGATGAACAACAAAGAAGAACTTCCGGAGAGCATGATCGCTACTCGAATTACAGAAATTCAGATTCATCGGAAGACCGCTATAATAACAGAAACCAATCTTCAGGATACGAAGAATATAGCAGCAGAAGTTCACATCATCAGAACCGTTACGATGATGATAGAGGCCAAGAAAGAAACAGGGATTCCCGACACGGCAATCAGAATCAAAACAATAATTACTAAATTCAAAATCCGGCTTTGTCAGCCGGATTTTTTATACAATTTGAAGCAATTATTATAAATAAAAATAATGATGTCTTAACAAACATTTACTTATCGTATTTTTAAATAAAAAATATGAAAAGAGACGGACAACACACGAGTTTCTGGCAAGACGGTTCATCCCTACATGAAAATAACAGACCTGTCGTCAATGACTTTGACACCATTATTGTTGGTGCAGGAATCACAGGATTAACTTTGGCTTTGGAACTGCAGAAACGGGGACAACAATGCGTGATTCTTGAACAGCACGCACCAGGTTTCGGAACCACCGGCGGAACCACCGCACATCTTAATAATTTCTTCGATGAATCTTATGATAGCATCATCAGCAAATTCGGGGAAGATAAGGCGCAAACGATTGCTGATCATGCAAAAACAGCAAAGGAAATTGTTCGAAATAACATTCAGCAATTCCAGATCGACTGTGATTATCAGGAATGCGATTTCTACCTTTTCAGCGCAGAGAAAAACCAGGATAAAACACTTTCCAAAATTTTGGACGCACATCAAAAACTCGATTTGGAAAGCCGTTATGTGAACTCCATTCCTTTCAGCATTAACTTCAGAAAAGCTATCGAAATTAAAGATCAGGCTCAGTTTCATCCGATGCGTTACATCTCCGCTCTGGCACACCAGTTTGAAAAAAACGGAGGACTACTTCTCACTGAAAGAAGAGTGAAAAACCACGAAACATTGAATGATACCATCAGCATCACAACTGCGACGGGAGAAGTTTTCACAGCAGCCTCCTTGGTTTGGGCCACACATATTCCTCCGGGTAACAATCGCTTTAATGTTCTTTTAGCTCCTTACCGGAGTTATGCCTTGGCCGCCAGTCTGAAATTTACCCCGGAAAATATGGCGCAGGCAGCGGATCTCTACGATCCTTACCATTATTTTCGTTATCACAAAAAAGATGGAGAAAATTATTTAATCATCGGAGGTTTTGACCATAAAACCGGTCAGGAAAAAGACACCACTCAACCATTCAAAAATCTGGAAAATTATGCACGTGAACATTTCGAGATTGATGAAATTACCCATCAATGGTCTTCGCAGTTCTATGTTCCGGTAGATGGGCTTCCCTATATCGGAAAAATGCCTGGCGAAGATCACATTTATGTCGCAACCGGTTACAACGGAAACGGAATGACCTGGGGAACTCTTGCATCTGAAATTATTGCCGATTTGATTCAGGGAAAAGAGAATGAACTGGCTGAAATTGTTTCTCCGTCACGAATAGAAATTCAGGCCAGTGCCGCTACTGCAATTCAGGAAAACGCAAATGCTGTTTTTCATTTGATTACCGACCGTTTAATGTCTGACAATAAGGCAGAGTTAGATGACATTCCCAAAGGCGAAGGAAAAGTAGTTCAGTATCAGGGAGAACAGGTTGCCGTTTATCGGGAAGACACCGGAGAGTTTGTGTTTCTTTCAGCAATCTGCCCACATATGGGTTGCACAGTACAGTTCAACAGTGCTGAAAAATCATGGGATTGTCCTTGTCACGGTTCCCGATTCGATACTAATGGAACTTTAATGAATATGCCGGCTACGGAAGGCTTACAACAATGTACTCCTTTGAGTAAAGATTAAAGACGCTAGGACTTTGAAATATAATATAATAAAACCGGAACTGAGCAAATCAGTTCCGGTTTTATTTTTAAATTTAAATTAAATATTAAAACTGAAATAAAGGCAATCCGTCCATCATTGTATTTACTTCTTTTCTTACTTCTTGCAGAACTGATTCATTTTCCAAATTATCAACTACTTTCGAAATGAGTTCAGCTATAGAATCCATATCATTTTCCTTCATGCCTCGCGTGGTGATGGCAGCTGTACCCAATCGGATCCCGGAAGTCGTGAAGGCCGATTTATCATCATAAGGAACCATATTTTTGTTACAGGTAATATCTGCTTTTACCAGTGCTTTTTCCGTTTCTTTTCCATTTACATTTTTATTCCGAAGATCTACCAGGAAAAGATGGTTATCGGTTCCGCCGCTTACAATGTCAAATCCGCGATCCATCATGGACTTGGCCAATGTGCGTGAATTTTTGATAACCTGAAGAGTATAATCAGAAAATTTATCATCCAAAGCTTCTCCGAACGCTACTGCTTTAGCAGCAATCACGTGTTCCAGCGGACCACCTTGCGTGCCCGGAAACACAGCACTGTCCAACACTTGGCTCATCATTTTGATTTGTCCTTTAGGCGTTTTATGTCCGTACGGGTTTTCATAATCCTTGCCCATCATAATGAGCCCGCCTCGAGGTCCTCTCAGTGTTTTATGAGTGGTAGTAGTCACTACGTGACAGTGCGGAAACGGAGAGGATAAATGTCCTTTCGCAATAAGACCTGCAGGATGCGCAATATCAGCCCATAATGTAGCACCTACCTCATCCGCTATTTCCCTGAATTTTGCGAAATCAATATCCCGTGAGTAGGCTGAATAACCTGCAATTAACATTTTGGGCTTCACTTCCAAAGCTTTTGTCCGAACGTGATCATAATCAATTCTTCCGGTTTCCCTTTCTACGCCGTAAAAATGAGCTTTATACTGAATTCCTGAGAAGTTCACCGATGAACCGTGAGTCAAATGGCCACCCATAGAAAGGTCCAAACCCAGAATATCATCCCCCGGATTCAGAACTGAAAGATAAATGGCCGCGTTTGCCTGCGAACCGGAATGCGGTTGCACATTAGCATATTCCACACCGAAAAGCTCTTTGGCTCTTTCGATTGCGAGGGTTTCAATTTCGTCCACCACTTCGCATCCGCCGTAATATCTTCGCCCCGGATAGCCTTCAGCATACTTATTGGTTAGCACACTTCCCATCGCTTTCATTACCTCTTCGGAAACAAAATTTTCAGAAGCTATCAGCTCTATGCCGTGGGTTTGTCTTTGTCTTTCTTTTTCGATCAAATCGAAAATAATTGCATTTCTCATTTTTTTGGTATTTTTTATGTAGCAGAACTTTATAATTCCGCTCATCTATGTTTCAAAATTAAACAAAAAAAACATCATTCCTGAATTTTGAATATCTTTACACTATAAAAATTATTATGGGACTGAAGAAAAAATATAAAAAAGAAGTATTAAACTCCTTAAAACTTCTTAATACCACCGAACACCAGCTGCTGGAAACGATGACACAACTGATGCTGATGAAAGAAATGAAAGAAAATGGCATTACTCTGAAAAAAGGCGATACCTTTTCTTTCGAGGATGATATTTTCGATTACAGCCCGGATAAGACGGTGCGGAAAATAGCAAAACTGCGCAGGAAAATTCAACAAACGATGTTGGACATAGTAGAAAATAATGAACTGAAAGACGAAGAAATCAAATTTCTGGCATAATTCAACTTCGTAATATACCGTGCATTTAGGGATGGAAAAGAAACTTTTTCCTTTTCATGAAATCAAGCAGAAAATGGTAAACTATTGTGTTTATCAGGATCGCTGCCATCAGGAAGTAGAACAAAAAATGCGGGAATTCACGCTGATCCCGGAAGCTAAGGAAGATATTCTTATTTATCTGATGCAGGAAAATTTCCTGAATGAAGAACGCTTTACCCGAAGTTACATTCGCGGCAAGTTTTACATGAAATCATGGGGCCGCAACAAAATCCGGCAACATCTGAAGCAAAAAGGAATCACAGAGAAACTGATTCAAAAATGCATGGATGAAATAGAGGAAGAAGATTACGCAGTTGCATTGAATAAAATTGCCACCCGGTACGCTTCCCAGTTAAAAGGATTACAGGCATATCAGAAAAAAATAAAAACCACGCGCTACCTGCTGAGCCGTGGTTTTGAGTATGAGGAAATTCTGGAAGTGCTAAACAATTCTGAATAAATTCCTTGTATTTTTTCTTAAAATTTAGTTTTAATTTCTGCCATTTCAGGAACGTGCAATGCGGTTTTCCAACGATGGTTCATTTCAGTAATTAAATGTGCAGAAAGCAATGGCGAAGCTTTTTCAACATTCTGGTGAACAAAGAAATACAAATGTTGCAATCCTTGATTTTTCCAAACAGAAAGGCGTTCCAGCCAGTCTTCCAGACGTTGATAATCACTCTCATGGTTAGCTCCTACATAACGTACAAAAGCTACCGGAGTTGTAAGCCGCATGTGTAACATATCTCGTCTTCCGGCCGTATCCACAATGATATTGGTAACATTGTGCTCTTCAAAAAGATGCATGGTTTTTGCAAAAATTTCTTCATCAGAAAACCATTCGTAATTGCGAAGTTCTATCGCTAACGGTATCTCACGCGGCCATTCTTTAACAAATTTTTCCAATCTATCTGAATCTTTCGGTTTAAAATTATCATGCAACTGCAGAAAAACCATTCCCAGTTTTTCGTCGAAATTCATCACAGCAGAGGCAAACTGCGTCACAGGATCCGTCACATTCTGTAATCGCCTGAAATGAGAAACAGTATTGGTAATTTTAGGAAAAAATTTAAAATCTGAGGGCGTTTTTTCTTTCCATGTCAATATCTGCTCAGTACTCGGCATTCCGTAAAACGTCGCATTTAATTCGATGGAATTAAATTGTGTGGCGTAATACGTCAATTCATCTTTGGTTCCTTTTGGATAAAACCCTTTGAGGTCGGCCTTATTCCACTTAGCACAACCTATTGAGATTTCTATATTTTCCCCTTTTGCATTGTGCAAAATTTCCGCAGTCCGCGGATGATCTTGTGGAAGCGTAAAATCGATTACTGATGGATCTTCAACCTGTCCGAATTTCATAGTACTATGGATTAAAATGAAAATCTAAAATTAAGAAATTCTGTAAAATGATCAACATAAAAGTAAACCGCAGGTATTCTGCGGTTTCTTTAGTTTAATTTTAAATGCTAAGCTTCACACGAGGAGCAACTCACAAAATTTACCATCATTTCTTTTGACACCGATGAACTTCGCTGATAATATAATGTTTTCACACCTTTTTTCCATGCTTCGATAAGGACGTAATTTACATCTTTCACCGGCATTGTGGAAGGAATCTGCAGGTTCAGCGACTGCGCCTGATCAATATACTGCTGGCGTTGTGCGGCCTGACTAACAATTTCCATCGGGGAAATCTCTCTGAAAGTTTTGAAAACTGCTTTTTCCTCATCCGTCAGTTCTTCCAGATGTTGTACAGAACCGTGATTCAACATGATGGTTCGCCATGTTTCTTCATTGTCCAGACCTTTTTCCTGTAGGAGTTTTGCCAGATATTTATTTTTGCGCATGAAATTTCCTTTGGCCAATCCTGCTTTATAATAATTGGAAGCAAAAGGTTCAATTCCCGGCGATGTTTGGCCCAAAATAGCAGAAGAAGAAGTGGTAGGCGCTATCGCCATCAGCGTTGTATTGCGCATTCCGTATCCTTTCAGCAACTCGGGTTCGCCGTAAATATTGGCCAATTCTTTAGAGGCAATTTCTGCCTGATCCCGGATATGCCGGAATGCACGCGCATTGAACTGTGTAGCCTCGAAACTCTCAAAAGGAATCATATTTTTCTGAAGATACGAGTGATAACCCAAGACTCCTAATCCCAGCGCACGGTGCCGAATCGCAAAATTTCTGGCTCCGGTAAGGTAATAATTCCCTTCTGTTTTTTCAATAAATTCCGATAGCACAGCGTCTAAGAAATAGATGGCGAGTTTCACAGCATTGGTATCTTTCCATTCGTCATAAAGTTCCAGATTCATGGAAGAAAGGCAGCAAATAAAGGATTCATCCTTGCTGGAAGGGAGCATAATTTCGGAACAGAGATTACTCGCATTCACTGTCATTCCGAGATCTTTATACACCTGAGGTTTATTTCTGTTCACATTATCGGAAAAGAAAATATAAGGCAATCCTTTCTGTTGACGGCTTTCCAGTACTCTGGCCCAGATTTTCCGCTTGTCCACATCTCCGTCTATCATGTCCTGCATCCAGTAATCGGGAACACAAACGCCCGCGAAAAGGTTCTGAATGGGACTTCCAATATCTTTAATGGAAAGAAACTCCTCAATATCCCCGTGATCAATGTCCAGATAAGCTGCAAAAGCTCCCCTGCGAACCCCGCCTTGAGAGACAACATCCATTGCAGTATCGAATAATTTCATGAAAGAAACCGCTCCTGATGATTTTCCGTTATCTGTAACAGCAGTTCCCCGGTGGCGCAGTTCCCCGAAATATCCGGAAGTTCCGCCCCCAATTTTGGTTTGCATGATCACTTCACCTAATTTGTGCGTAATTCCTTCAATATGATCCGGAACATGAACATTAAAACAGGAAATAGGCAAGCCACGCTGCGTTCCCATATTGGCCCAAACCGGCGATGAAAAACTTATCCAGCCTTTGGTAATCATTTCCTCGAAAGCGGGTTGAAGTTCAGGTTTGTACAGTCGTTTTGCGGCGGCTGTGGTAATTCTTTCGATGGCACCCTTTACGGTTTCTCCCTTCAGAAGATAGCCGCGGTTCAGCATTTGTTCAGACTCTTCATTGAGCCACCAGATATCGTTGTTTTGTTCTTCCATTGTTGTTTAATAGTTAAAATGACAGGATTGGTTTGCAGGGTTTCCTACTTTGAGAAAAAAAGTTTTCGGTTAAAACAGATCGTTTTCCGTAATACTTTTATCGTGTTTGGTATAGTCTACGGGTCTTTTGGCAAAGAAATCGTCCATAGAATTGGCAAAAACTTCTTCTTCGAACCAAACCATCGGGCGGTATTCCTCGGGAGTAATCTGGTATCGGGTTTTCATGCCTATTTTCCGCAGACTGTCGTCCACTCTGTATTTCATGAAATTCAGCAAGTTTTCTTTAGAAACGTGGTCTATTTCTCCAATTTCAAAAATCCAGTCCAGAATTTCAGATTCTAATTCAATTGATTGATCTACCAAAGTGTAAATATCTTCAATGTCACTGTAGGTCAGCAGGTTAGGCTGTTCCTCTCTGATTTTATTAATTAAATAAATTCCTGCATTGGCGTGAATCTGCTCATCAACAGAAGTCCAGGCAATGATATTGGATACATTTTTCATATACCCTTTGAATCTAGTAAAAGACAAGATGATGGCAAACTGCGAAAAAAGAGATACATTTTCGATTAAAATACTGAAAAGCAAAAGAGAAGACACATACTCTTTTGGGGTGGTAGAGTTGGCGTGTCTCAACACATTCGAGAGAAAATCTATTCTTTTCTTGATGGCCGGAATTTCTACAACACCTTTAAATTCGTCATTATATCCCAACACTTCCAGCAGTCGGGAATAGGCTTCTGAATGGCGAAATTCGCACTCTGCAAAGGTGGCGCCCAGCCCGTTGAGTTCAGGTTTTGGCAAATGATGATAAAGGTTTCCCCAAAAAGTTTTCACTGAAACCTCAATCTGTGCAATGGCTAAAAGTGCATGTTTCACAGCATTTTTCTCGTGTGGCTCCAGCTGCGAATGAAAGTCCTGAATATCCGCAGTAAAATCCACTTCAGAATGTACCCAGAACGATTTATTGATTGCTTCTATAAATTGTAAAACTTCCGGATATTCAAACGGTTTATAGCTTACTCTTTTGTCAAAAATTCCCATTTTAAAGATTTTCAGATTAATATATACTTGGCACACAAAGGCGATTCACACCCTGATTTGTTCGCAAAAATTAATGATTTGATAGGCCGAAGCTGCGAAAACAAAAATAGAGAATCCCTTTCAGTTGCCCAAGGTAGTTCATGTAAAAACCTGAACGATAAGGCTAAAAGTTTTCCACAATATACAGAGTCGTCATTATCATGGAGTTATCGAATTGGGTTCTGTAAAGGACCTTTCACTTTCAGCTGAAAAATGAAGCATTAGCTAATCAAATAGCTGATAATTAAATCATTAAACCCAGACAGCCTACATCATTTTCGCTTGTAACAAATTAAAAAAAATAAAGACTTATCTTTCAACTATCAAATTTTCCGCTTCATGTTAACAATTAAAGACCTGCATAAATCCTATGATACCGGCAAAAGCAAACTGCATGTTTTGAAAGGCATCAATCTGGAAATCGACGAAGGGGAATTTGTTTCCATCATGGGAAGTTCCGGTTCAGGAAAATCTACGCTTTTAAATATTATCGGTATTCTGGACGAAAAAGACAGCGGAACGTACGAGCTAGACGGCATTCCGATAGAACACCTTTCCGAAACCAAAGCCGCTGAATACCGAAGCCGGTTTCTGGGGTTTGTTTTTCAGTCGTTCAATCTTATCAGTTATAAAACCGCACTGGAAAATGTTGCGCTTCCGCTTTATTATCAGAACGTCGGCAGAAAGGAGCGAACCCAAAGAGCTATGGAATATCTGGAAAAAGTAGGTTTGGCGCAATGGGCAGGACATTTACCCAATGAACTTTCCGGAGGGCAGAAACAGAGAGTAGCCATCGCAAGAGCTTTAATCACGAACCCAAAAGTTATTCTTGCCGATGAACCAACTGGTGCGCTGGACAGCAAAACGACTTATGATATTATGAAGCTTCTTCAGGAAATTAACCGTGAAGGGAAAACCATTATTGTGGTCACCCATGAACCTGATGTAGCGGCAGAAACGAAACGAAATATTCTTTTAAAAGACGGTATTATTGAAAGTGACCAATTCATAGAGCAACGTGTGCTCAGCTAAAAAGAAAAAGCTATAACCCATGTTTGATATCGATCGCTGGCAGGAAATATTCGCATCCATACGAAGCAATGTACTGAGAACCATACTTTCCGGTTTTACCGTGGCTTTGGGGTTGTATATTTTCATTGTACTTTTCGGAATCGGCACCGGACTTCAGAATGCGTTCACTCAAGGATTTGCACGTGATGCCCAGAATCTGATTTCTATTTTCACCGGAAAAACTTCCATAGCCTATGCCGGGCTTCAGGAAAACAGAAGCGTTACGCTTCACAATGAAGATTACGAAGAAATATTAGCTTCAGATCCTGAGAAAATAGAATATTCTGCACCCAGAAATAACGCAAGCTATCTCGTGAAGTATGGCAAAGAAAGCGGTTTCTACCAAATCAGCGGAACCACAGGAGATGAATTTTACATCGAAAACCGGAAAATGACCAACGGAAGATACATCAGTCCGGGAGATCTGGACCGAAGACTGAACGTGGCCGTTATCGGAAGAATGGTGCAGCGAGATCTGATAAAAGATGGCAGCCCGATAGGAAAAGACCTCAACATCAACGGAACAATGTTCAAAGTAATCGGCGTGTTTTCAGATGAAGGTGGCGGCGACTGGGAGGAAAGGATGATTTCTATTCCTATTACAACACTTCAGCAGATGAAAAAAGGATCTGATTCTCTGGATAGAATTTACATCACTTATAATCAAAATCTGACACCGGCGGAGGCTCTGAAATACAGCGATGAACTTCAAAAACAACTGAAAGCCAAACATAAAGTTTCTCCTGACGACGAAAATGCCATTATCGTTCGAAATAATGCGAAGAACCTTGGCGATACTTTTCAGTTTATGTTTATTCTCACACTTATTGTAGGATTTATCGGCATGGGAACGCTCTTGGCAGGCATCATTGGTATCAGCAATATCATGGTGTATATTGTAAAAGAAAGAACACAGGAAATCGGAGTCCGGAAGGCTATTGGCGCGAAACCGTCCAGTATAGTAGGTCTCATTATCCAGGAAAGCATCATTATTACAGTGATTTCTGGTCTTATCGGCGTAGGATTAGGAGTACTCACACTGTCTTTAATCGGCGATAGCCTGGAAAAGTATTTCATTTTAGACCCAAGTGTTGGCTGGGGAATTATATTCACTGCATTTTTCTGCCTCATCATGTCAGGGCTCATTGCAGGTTTCGTTCCCGCCTATAGGGCAAGTAAAATCAAACCCATAGAAGCCCTGCGTTCCGAATGATGCATGGAAGTAAAAAGGTATAAAAAAAGATATTATGAACATCATTTTCAAGATAGATACCTGGCAGGAAATATACCATTCGTTGCAGAAAAACAAACTCCGCACTTTTCTTACAATGATTGGCGTTGCCTGGGGCATGTTTCTGTATGTTGCGCTATTAGGTGCTGCGAAAGGAATGGAAAACGGTTTCGATAAACTGTTCTCCGGTTTTGCTACCAACTCTATTTTTATGTGGGCGCAAACTACTAATATCCCTTATGCCGGATTTCCCAAAGGAAGACAGATGAACATGCACCTGAGCGATATGGAACTTCTGGAAAATAAAATACCGGAAATCGATTATATTTCGCCTCAGAACTCAAGAGGAAATTTCGGAAGTTCCGGCGAACAGATGTCCAGAAACGGGAAAACGGCAACTTACACTTTAAATGGCGACTATCCAATCGGCAATAAAATTTCGGAAAAAAAACTGATTTACGGAAGATATATCAATGATGCAGACGTTCTAGGCAACAAAAATGTTATCGTGATAGGAGAAGAGATTTACAAAAACTTTTTCGATCATAAAAAAAATGAAAATCCTCTGGGAAAATCAGTAAATGTAAAAGGAACTTTCTTCAATGTGATCGGCGTTTTTCGCGTAAAGAGAGAAGGCGCTGGCATGGAAAACGACCAGTCAGCCTATATTCCGCTTTCTACTTTCACTAAGATGTATAATGACGGCGACAAAGTGGGATATTTTGCAATCGTCAGCAAACCGGATGCAGATGTAAATCTGGTAGAAGAAAAAGTAAAAGCTGAACTCCGGAAAAAATACAATGTTTCACCGGAAGATTCCAATGCGTACGGAAGTTTTAATCTTGGGAAAGAATTTGCCAAACTCACAGGGTTTCTCAGCGGAATGCAATTATTAACCATCGTGGTAGGAACGCTCACCATTCTTGCCGGCGTTATTGCCATATCCAATATTCTGCTGATTACCGTAAAAGAACGTACCAAAGAAATCGGTATCCGCAGAGCTATCGGAGCTAAACCGGCGGAAGTACGGAACCAGATTCTGCTGGAAAGCGTCGTCATAACCCTAACTTCCGGAATGCTGGGATTTATTTTCGGAATAACACTTTTAATGATTCTGGATGCTGCCACCAAAAATCAGGAGGAATTTCCTTTCTATAATCCCACCGTAGACTATAGCAATGTATTTTCTGCCATGGCAGTAATGGTAACCCTTGGGCTGATTGTAGGAATGATTCCGGCACAGCGAGCTGTCAAAATACGACCGATAGAAGCTTTGAGATCTGAATAAAATATTAAATTTAAAAATAAACTAAAAAATTATATGAAAAAGAAGTTCACTTTAAAGAAAGCGATTTACATCTTCCTCGGGCTGTTGCTGGCAGTTGGACTTTTCTCGGGAATCAGTTATCTCGTTCAATCCAATTCTGCAAAAAGCGAAGTCTTTCTTACCAAAAAGCCGGTAGTGGAAAACATGGAGGATAAAGTAATGGCGACGGGAAAAATAGTTCCTCTGGAAGAAATAGAAATCAAACCGAATATGTCCGGAATTATTGATAAAATACTGGTGGATGAAGGCGATCAGGTAACGGCCGGGCAACTGGTAGCCACCATAAGAATTGTGCCTAATGTTCAGAATGTAAATGCAGCACAACAGGAAATCAATAACGCCCAACTGCAAATTAGCAATGCCGAAATGAATCTGGACAACCAGCAGAAACAATTTGCTATGCAGCAGAATCTTTATAATCAGGGTGTGATTTCCAGACAGGAATTTCTAACCGCTCAGCAGCAACTTCAATCAGCACAAATTCAACTGAAAAATGCACGGCAACAACTGATTACTGCACAAAAAAATCTGCAGATCGCCAGAACAGGTGTTACACCTGAACTGCAGGGTCTTGCCACTACTCAAATCCGGTCGAAAGCGAACGGTACTGTTCTGGAAGTTCCTGTGAAAGTAGGAAGTCAGGTGATAGAAGCCAATTCCTTCAATGCCGGAACCACCATTGCTTCTATTGCGAATCTGAATTCTTTGATTTTTCAGGGAGAAATTGATGAAGCACAGGCCGGAAAACTGAAAGAAGGAATGAACATGAACATCGTGATCGGAGCATTGCAAAACAAGAAATTTCCGGGAAGGCTCACCATGATTGCACCGAAAGGTAAAGACGTGAGCGGAACCATCAAATTTCCTGTTGAAGGCGAAGTTTTCAACCCGGAAAATGAATACATCCGTGCGGGATTTTCAGCCAACGGCGAGATCATTCTGAGTTCACAAAAAAACGCTTTGCTTCTGGAGGAATCTCTCATTCAGTATGAAAAGAAAAACGGAAAAGACACTCCTTTTGTAGAAGTAAAACAACCTGACGGAAGTTTTAAAAAAGCATTTGTAAAATTAGGAGCCAGCGATGGCATTCATGTGCAGATCCTTTCGGGAATTGATAAAAACGCGGAAGTAAAAGTCTGGAACCCAAGCGATAAAGACAAAGAAGCACTGAAGGAACAGCATAGTAAATAATCTTTATTTGTAGCATTTATTTTTAAACCTGTGAAAACGCTATCACTTTCTCTCCTGCTGATGCTGCTGTTTTGCCAGACTAAAAGTCAGGATTCGGTGATTGGCGAATATTCTTCGCCCGAACGCTCCACGTTAAATTCATTGCGATACGGGGCTCATGCGCTCGATCTTAATTTACAACTTCAGGAAAATGGCGAGTATGTTTATTCTACCTGCGCACAGATTGCAAAAGGAACCTGGACCGTAAAAAATGATGAATTAATACTAAAATGCCGGGAGAAAAGAATGGCTATTGATAGTTTGAATCATGTAGAGAAATATGCCAAAGGTAAAATTTGTGGCGAGGATGAAGTTTTTGAAATAAAAGGCAACAAACTGTATCGGGAAGAAATATTAAAGAACAAAAAATTCAAAATTATCCTTTTCAAAAAATAATATTGGACCGATAAATTAAATTTCCCCGTTCCATTCTTTCAGGAACTGTTCCAGAAAATGAAGCATAAAAGCATGGCGCACTTCTGCAATGTTTTTTGCTTTTTGGGTGTGCAGCAAATCGTTCAGCAACAATAACTTTTCATAAAAATGATTAATCGTAGTTCCGGCTGATTTTGTGTATTCTTCCTTTGTCATGTTCATCTTTGGAAGAATTTCGGGATCATACATCAGGTTGTTTTTAAAGCCTCCGAAATGAAAGGCGCGTGCAATTCCAATCGCTCCCATCGCATCCAACCGGTCGGCGTCTTGTACAATTTTCAGCTCAATGGGAATTTCAGAAGGAATTTCTTTTCTGTTTTTAAAAGACTGGTGCTGAATGATAAACAAAACCTGATCAATAATATCACGCGAAACCTCTCTTCCCGACAAGAATTCATCCGCAATTTTCACAGCTGCGGTTTCATTTCCGTTGTGAAATTTAGGATCCGCAATGTCATGCAACAAAGCAGCAAGTTCCACCACATTCTGATCACACTTTTCCGTAGAAGCGATCTTTTTGGCCATTTTCCAGACTCTTTCCGTGTGTGCCCAATCGTGACCCGCTTCTGCATTCTGAAGTTGTTCTTTTACAAAAAATGCGGTTTGTTGTATTATTTCTTTCATGATTTTCAGGAAATAAAATCAGATACAATTTTCCACAAATTGTGGTTATACCTCCGAAAAAAATTAATGTGACCAATATTTCTTTCTTTGCTTTCAACGGTGTGAATGAGCCGGTATTTGGGTTTCATTAAAGGATACGTTTCGGACATTAGATTTTTCACACCTTTATCGGTGAGCCAGGAATCGTCTTCTGCACGTAGTACGAGCACTTCCTGATGTAAGGTTCGGGAATAATCTTCAGGAATTTTTTCCAAAAGCTTGTTGGTCGATTTTTTATTCAGAATTAAGGTGCGCCAGTCTTTCGCAGAACCTGAAGGCAAACTTTCGCCCAAACCAAAATAGTGTGCAGGAAAATAACCGAATAACTGATTTACAACAGGCTGCAAAACGCCAAAACCAAAATAAGCCAGAATTTTAGTCTGAATATTCAGATGGCCAACAAAAGCCTTCTGAGCTCCCACAAAAATAAATTTTTCAAACTCCTGTGCATCCCTGTTCATTCCCAAAATGAGCGCGCCAACAGAATGTCCCACTGCATACTTTTTGTAATGTGGAAAATGACACCGAATATAATCCGTAACTGCTTTGAAATCCCGTGTCCCCCAAATTCGCATGGAGGCCTGAAAACCTCTCATCTTTTCAGGTTTAGATTCTCCAATACCTCTATAATCATAGGTAATCACAGTATATCCGAGTTGAGACAGATATTGAGAAAATGCAAAATAAATCTGCTGTTTCACTCCCGTTGCCGAATTGATGACGATTATTTTTCCGTTCGTATTTTCTGGTTCAAACAGATACGCTGAAAGCTGAAAGCCATCTGAGGCCCGTACGGAAACCGCTTTCATTTGGGATAATTTCAAGTAGATCAGTTTAGAATTTCTATAAATTCCGTCAGGATTTTCACTGGGTTTTTATGTTCATCAAACCCGATATAGCTGGCATAAAATCCTTCTCCATATCCGGTTTCAAAAGCAAAAAGTCCGGCCTCCTCGTTATCCGACGGTTTCAAATAGGCAAACTGATCGATAGCTCCGTTATCATCAAAGAAATACTGGTGAAAAAATTCTTCATAAATCCCTCTGAAATCTTCTCCTTTTCGCTGATAAAGCCGGTCTTCCAATCGGTTCAGGCTTTGCTGCACCTTCACATCCATCAAGCATCCCATTCCGCTTTCCACAGGATACCCGAAAATTTCACCCGGCTTGAGTTGTTGAATGTCTTGTCCTTCAGTGAGAGCCATTTCCCAATAATGAACCACTTTATTTATAAAAATCACTTCCACATAAGCGACACAATTGCTCTGCCTTTCCTTATGAATCAACACAGGAAATTCACCTACAGGAAACGATACAGAAAATGGATTCATATCGCGGGTGATCAGCGGATCGCACGCGACGAGATTTCCTGTTGGCAGATGGATTTTACCAACTTCAAAACTTTCGACCAATGGATTCTCAACAAAACTTTTGCTGAACAATTTCTGGATGTTTTCGATATGTTTCATTTCTGGATGAAATTTTCGGATTTCCACCGGTTTAGATTTATTGAATTTTAAAATTTAAAAAGAATTCATTTTCGCTTCCAGCAATGCTATTTTTTCCAAGGCATCCTTTTGTTTCTTTCTCTCATTTTCCACGACTTGTGCAGGTGCACCGCTAACGAATTTTTCATTAGACAGTTTTTTTTCAACACTGACTAAAAATCCTTTCAGATATTTTATTTCCTCTTCAGTTTTCGCTTTTTCCTCACCAAGATCCAGATGTTCACTGAGCGGAACTGAAATTTCCGTGGCACCCACCAGAAAGGTAAAACTTGGCTTTTCCGTTTTCTGAGTATAATGAATGGTGGAAACGTTCGCCAGTTTTTTAATCACATTTTCATTTGGAAATCCGGAGGTATTGGTATAGAGTTCCGCCTCTTCTTTTGGGGAAATCCCTTTACTCTGACGGTAGTTTCTGATTCCTGAAATAATTTCTTTGGAAACTTCAAAATTTTTGATGACGTGTCCGTCAAAATTGCTACCCTGTTTCTGCTGAGAAATAATAAGTGCTTCCTGCGGAGTTCGTTCAGCAATATTTTGCCATAACTCTTCCGTGATAAAAGGCATGAACGGGTGTAGAATTTTCATTAATTCTTCAAAAAAAGCAATGGTTTTTCTATGCACTTCTTCGGAAACCGGCGTGCCATACGCAGGTTTTACCGCTTCCAGGTACCATGAACAGAAATCGTCCCAAATGAGTTTATAAATGAGATGTAATGCATCTGAAATCCTGAATTTCGCGAATTGATCTTCGATTTCGATTATCGATTTGTTCATCTGATTTTCAAACCAGAGAATGGTTTGATGGTCTGCAGCCTGAGCTGAAAGATCCGGATCCCTTTGCCAGCCCTGAACCAAACGATATGCGTTCCAGATTTTTGTAGCAAAATTTCTTCCCTGCAACATCAGTTCTTCATCAAAAAGCAGGTCATTTCCGGCTGCGGAACTCAGTAAGATTCCTACGCGGACACCGTCTGCGCCGTATTGATCAATCAGTTCTAGGGGATCGGGAGAATTTCCTAGAGATTTCGACATTTTTCTGCGCTGTTTATCTCTTACAATTCCTGTGAAATAAACATTTTTAAAAGGTGCTTCATCCCGGAATTCCAGTCCTGCCATCACCATTCTGGCTACCCAAAAGAAAATAATATCAGGGCCTGTCACCAAATCGGTAGTTGGATAATAATACTGAATATCTTTATTTTCAGGTTCCGAAATTCCATCGAAAACCGACATCGGCCACAGCCACGAAGAGAACCAGGTGTCCAGCGCATCCTCATCCTGACGAAGCATATCCACGGTAAGTTCTGTATTTCCGGATTTTTCTTTGGCCAATATCAGGGCTTCATCTCGGTTTTCGGCTACTACAAAATCTTCCTCTCCGTTCCCGAAATAATAAGCCGGAATCTGCTGCCCCCACCAGAGTTGTCTGGAAATATTCCAATCGCGGATATTTTCCATCCAGTATTTGTAAGTATTTTTAAATTTTTCGGGATAAAACTTCACCTCTTCTTTCATTACCACGTCAAGTGCAGGTTTCGCCAGATCATTCATTTTTAAGAACCACTGAACAGAAAGTTTCGGTTCAATAACGGCACCTGTTCTCTCTGAAGTTCCTACTTTATTGATGTAATCTTCGGCCTTTAGCAACAGCCCTTTTTCTTCAAGTTCTTTTACAATTAATTTTCTTACTTCAAACCGATCTTTCCCGGAATAATGCAAACCGTGTTCGTTCAGGCAGGCATGATCGTCCAAGGCATCAATCAAAGGGAGTTGGTGGCGCTGTCCGATTTCATAATCATTGGTATCGTGTGCAGGGGTGATTTTCAGAGCGCCGGTTCCGAATTGCGGATCAACATATTCGTCTTCAATGATGGGAACCACTCGTCCCACAACCGGAACGACTACTTTTCTATTTTTTAAATGGCGGTACCTTTCGTCTTCGGGATTTACACAAACGGCGGTATCTCCGAAAATGGTTTCGGGGCGCGTGGTGGCAACGGAAATATAGTCTTCGCTGCCTTCTATTTTATATTTTAAATAATAAAGTTTTCCGTTCTGCTCTTTAAAAATAACTTCTTCATCAGAAATATTGGTTTGAGCTTCCGGATCCCAGTTAATCATTCTGTATCCCCGATATATTAAACCCTTTCTGTACAGATCGACAAAAGACTTGATGACTTGGGCAGACATTTTTGGCTCCATAGTAAAACGGGTTCTTTCCCAGTCGCAGGAGGCCCCCAGTTTTTTCAGCTGCTCCAGTATGGTACCGCCGTACTGATCTGTCCATTCCCAGGCATGTTTCAGAAACTCTTCCCGCGAAAGATCAGCCTTATTAATTCCTTCGGATTTCAGTTTCGCAACTACTTTAGCTTCGGTAGCAATAGAAGCATGATCTGTTCCGGGAACCCAACAGGCGTTGAAACCCTGCATTCTTGCTCTTCTTACCAACACATCCTGAATCGTATTGTTCAGCATATGTCCCATGTGCAGAATGCCCGTAACATTGGGGGGCGGAATCACAATCGTGTACGGGGGTCTCTCATCAGGAACAGAGTGAAAATATTTGTTCTCCATCCAATAGTTGTACCAGCGCGTTTCGGTATCTTTGGGATTGTATTTATCGGAAATCTGCATTCGATTTTGTTTTTGACTTTATCTGTGCAAAAATAGGCAAAAGAAAATTTCGGGTGTATTTAAAAATATATTTTTAACTTTGCTTACTTAATAGTATCAAACCTTTATAAAACATTGAACAATATGAAAAAATTACTTGCAGGTTTTGCCTTTTTAGGAACTATGGCTTTTGCCTCAGCTCAAACTATTTCTTTTGACAATACTGTGTTAGATTACGGAACCATTAAGCCAGGATCGGATGGAAACAGAGTATTTACAGTGAAGAATACAGGGGATAAACCCTTAATTATTTCCAATGTGAAACCTAGTTGTGGCTGTACAACTCCCGATTGGTCTAAGGAGCCTATTTTGCCTGGGAAAACCGGACAAATCAAAGTACATTATAATACGACACCAGGGCCTTTCCAGAAAATGATCGAGGTATTTACCAATGATCCAGTGAATGCCAGATCTGTAATCCACATTAAAGGTAATGTAGATGCAAATGCTGCGGATGCCGTAGCTGTGAAAGCCTCAGCAGCACCAAAAAAAGGAAAATAATCAAGCATTTTTATCGGACTGAAAACACAACCGTTCCTTCCTTAGGAGCGGTTTTTCCATTTTTCGGACAGATTGCAGGTGTATCGGTTCAATATCATTATGCATTCTTATATATCACAACATAGGGATACTTAGCGGCTAGTTCAAGGCAGGATCAAGGTAGGTAACCACCTACTAAGTCCAATACAACTGTAATATAACTGCAATACAAGTGCAATAAAAAGGATTAAAGACTAGTGCTGGTAATGATTAGAAAAATACACAGAACATAAACAGCACTGAAGGAAGGCTGACAGCTTTAGAAAAGAATGCTGTTTTACAAGGGTTGGGACTCCTGTAGCATAATAATCGGGAAAAACATAAGAAACCCTGTAAGCCGGATTCTGTTCCTGCCGAAGCAGGCGCCTGTTATTTATCTGAATTTTGCATTGCTGCAAAACTTAAGCTGATTACCCCTCGGCATCGGACGGGCCGCCCTTAGTTGCCGATATACTTATCATTGCACCACATAGAGTTTACCTGATTTCACTACAGCCGAACTGTACTTGCTTTCTGTTGCACTGGTCCTCCTCGCCTGAAGACGAGTGACGGATGTTATCCGCTATGCTGCCCTACGGTGTCCGGACTTTCCTACACTTTTAAAAAAGCATCAACAGGCCGGATTTCTTATGAGTTGCAAAGATACATTTTCTTCTAAAAACGATATGCTCAGGAAATTTTAGAAATCTCATTTAATCATTGTTTTCATATCTGTTATTTTTTATCTTCGTTTTCTGAAAAATAAACAATTGGTTTCCAAAGAAGAAGAATTTTCGCAACTCATTAAAGAACACCAGGGTTTGATTATCAAGGTTTCCCGTCTTTACACGAATACGCTGGAGGACGAAGAAGATCTTTTTCAGGAAATCGTGTTACAATTATGGCGCAGCTACGACACATTCAAAGGAGGAAGCAAAATTTCTACTTGGATGTACAGAGTAGCACTGAATACAGCTATTACCCTGTTCCGAAAAAAAACTAGATCTCCACAAACTGATGAACTGAAAGATTTTCATCATAAAGATTTCATTGAAGATGATGATGAGAAACAGCAAAAAGTTTCCCTGCTGTATAAAGTTATTAAAATGCTACCAAGGGTAGAACGGGCTATTGTGATGATGTATCTGGACGATCTTCCGTACCGGGATATTGCAGAAAATCTGGGAATCAGCGAGGTAAACGCCCGTGTGAAGATGAACCGGCTAAAAAAAACACTAAAAGAACTGATGGAAAAACATGCCTGAATTTGATTTAGATACTATAAAAAAAACTTGGCAGGAACAGGAAGTTCTGCCAAAATATCGTGACAGCGAAATTTCGGGAATGTTGAATAAAAAATCACGCAATTACGTGAAATACATTTTCTGGATCAGTGCTGCGGAATTCCTCCTATTTTTGGGAGTTACTATTTCTTATATTCTGAAAAATGAAGATTCCAACAGCTTTCTGAACATTATCAGCCAACTGGGAATCCGAAAGACAGAGGAACTGGAAAATGATTTTTCTCGGTTGTATTTTGCACTGAAAATACTGAGTCTTGTAGTCACGTTGTTTTTTGTGATCAGGTTTTACCTCAGTTACAGAAAAATACACGTAGAAGCGAGTTTAAAGAAATTTATTCTTCAGATTATCAGTTTTCGGAAAACCGTGAATCTCTTCATTTTCACTAATATTTTCCTGCTGGTTGTTTTTACGTCAGCATTAAGTTTTTTCATTCTGAAAACCATGTCGGACCAGAAGGTACAGATGGATCATCCCACTTTTCTAGGTTTTATCACTGGCCTAATTATTACCACATTACTTACAGGAATTTTGATCTGGATTTATTACAGAGTAGTCTACGGTATTATCAACCAAAGGCTAGGTAAAAACCTGGAACAACTGAAGGAAATAGAGCAAAATGAATGAAATTTTTAATTTTGCAGTAAATAAAATTTAATAAATAAATCCTTCGCCATATAACGAAGGATTTTATATTTCCAAAACCTTACAATTCCTTCCTGAGCCGCGCTACCGGAATATTGAGCTGTTCGCGGTACTTAGCAATAGTTCGCCGGGCAATATTGTATCCTTTTTCTTTTAAAATTCCTACCAAAGCATCATCGGTGTACGGTTTGCGCTTGTTCTCTTTCGCAATTGCTTCCTGAAGGTGCATTTTTATCTCTTTAGTAGAAACTTCTTCGCCATCGTCATTGGTAAGACTGTCTGAAAAAAGATCTTTCAGATAAACAATTCCGTTCGGAGTATCAGCATATTTACTTTTCACTACTCTTGAGATTGTTGAAATATCAAATCCTGTAATATCAGCAACATCCTTCAAAATCATTGGCTTAAGTGATTTATCGTCACCTGTGATGAAGTAATCTTTCTGAAGTTTTACAATAGCCGTTATGGTTTGCAACAGGGTATTTTGCCTTTGATTTATGGCGTCAATATACCATTTGGCTGCATCTAATTTTTGCTTAATGAACAATGCCGCTTGCTTATGCTCAGCAGAATTTTTGTCATGAGAATAAGTTGACAGGATTTCCTTATATTCATCAGAAACCCGAAGTGTAGGTGCATTTTTACTGTTCAACAGCGGAACTATCTCAGGCTTTCCGTTTTTCACTTCTTTAACCTGAATAATAAAATCGGGAATGATTTCCTGATTAATGGTGATGGTTTGGGTATCAAAATTACCTCCCACACGCGGAGAAAGTTTTGAAATTTCTTCCAATGCGTCTTTTAAATCTTCTTCATCCACATCATACTTCTGCATGATTTTGTTATAATGCTTATTGGTAAGGGCATCGAACTGATTTCTAATAATTTGCGCAGCTAAGGAAACAGCTTTGTCAGAACTTACTTTTTTTTCAATCTGAAGTAAAAGACATTCCTGAAGATTTCGTGCACCAACACCAGGAGGATCGAGTTTCTGAACGTAATTTTCTAGAATTTCCTCCACTTTTTCTGTAGTGGTATAAACTCCCACCGAAAAGGCAAGATCATCCACAATGGATTTCACTTCTCTTCTCAGATAGCCGTCTGTATCCAGATTGCCGATGATATATTCCCCGATTTTTTGATCCTCTTCTTCAATATTAATCAGGCGAATTTGCTCCAGCAGGTAATCGTACAGCGACTGTCCTTCGGTGAGTAGGCTTTCGTTATCAAACTCCTCATCATCTGCAGAATAATTATTGGAAGCCGTTTTATAGCTGGGTTCATCGTCAAAAATGTATTCTTCTACATTAAAATCTGTATCAATATTTTCGGTTCCTTCATCATCAAATTCATTTCCTGCCTCTTCATATTCTTCCTCTTTTTCTTCGGTAGCCCGTTCCAGCGCAGGATTTTCTTCCAGTTCCCGCTCCAGTTCCTCTTCAAATTCCAGTGTATGCAACTGAATCAGCTTCATCAGCTGTATCTGCTGAGGAGCCAGTTTTTGTCCAAGTTTCAGTTGCAAATGTTGTTTCAGCATAGTCTTTCAAATGAGTACGGCGCAAAATTAACCGTAAATTATATTCCTAAATTACAAATTATATTTTTAATATTACAGAATTACTTAAAATTCGGCATTTTTAGGAGTTCTGGGGAACGGAATAACGTCGCGAATATTAGTCATTCCGGTTACAAAAAGTACAAGTCTTTCCAATCCTAAACCAAAGCCAGCATGTGGAACGGAACCGAATTTCCGGGTGTCGAGATACCACCAAAGTTCATGTTCGTCTACATTCATTTCCTGCATTTTGCTTTTTAAAACACTCAGGCGTTCCTCCCGTTGTGAACCGCCGATTATTTCGCCAATTCCGGCGAATAGAACATCCATGGCAGCTACGGTTTTCTGATCTTCGTTCAGGCGCATGTAGAAAGCTTTTATTTCCTTAGGATAATCAAAAAGTACTACCGGGGCATCAAAATGTTTTTCTACTAAATATCTTTCGTGTTCGCTTTGCAAATCTGCGCCCCATTGTTCTATTGGGAATTTGAATTTTCCTTTTTTATTCTCTTTGGAATTCATCAGAATTTCAATGGCTTCCGTATAAGAAACCCTTTTGAAACGCTTGCGAATCACATTTTCCAGCTTTTCTATCAGACCTTCTTTTGCCCTGTCTTTTTCAGGTTTTGATTTTTGTTCCTCAGCAAATCTTTTGTCTAAAAATTCGAGATCGTCCTTACAGTTTTTCAAAACATAAGCGATGACGTATTTCAGGAAATCTTCCGCCAGATCAATATTATTTTCCAGATTGTTGAAAGCCACTTCTGGCTCTACCATCCAGAACTCGGCGAGGTGTCGGGTTGTATTGGAGTTTTCAGCCCGAAAAGTAGGCCCGAAGGTATACACCCTTCCCAGTCCCATAGCAGCAGTTTCCGCTTCCAACTGTCCAGAAACGGTGAGGTTGGTTTTCTTCCCGAAAAAATCTTCAGAATAATCCACTTCCCCGTTTTCGTTTCGGGGAATCTGATCCAGATCAAAAGCGGTGACGCCAAACATTTCACCTGCACCTTCCGCATCGGCTCCGGTGATGATAGGGGTATTAATATAGAAAAAATGATTATTATGAAAAAACTCATGAATGGCAAAACTCACTGCACTTCTCACACGAAAGACGGAACCGAAAAGATTGGTACGAAACCGAAGGTGCGCCTGCTCCCGAAGTATTTCCAATGAATGTTTTTTAGGCTGCAAGACGGTTTTTTCCATTTCCTCAGTAAAATGATCGCCAAGAATCTGAATTTTTTTAGCCAGAATTTCAATGCTTTGCCCGGCACCTTGGCTTTCTACCACTTCTCCGATAATCATAAGAGACGAGGCAGTTTTGATGTTTTTTATCACTGATTCATCAAAGGTATCAAAATCTACAACCACCTGTAGATTATGAATTGTAGAACCATCGTTTAAAGCTATAAATCTGTTGGAACGGAATGCACGCACCCAACCGTGAACGGTAATATCGTGGTGTAATATCTTCTTATAATCACCTAAAAGTTCCTTGATAGTTATCTTTTTCATGTCTTTCAATCAAAACGCAAAATTACGAAATTCCAAGTGAATTTATGCGGAAGACTGAGACTATTTGCTTTCGGTCACTATGCACAGGAAGGCTATTCGTCCTTTATTGAAGGCTGGGTAAAGACTTCCATCAAACCTTCCGGAAGCTGCATTTTAATCTCCTTCTGCTCCCTGTTTACTTCCAGAATCCAATCTTTAATTATTGGAACGATGATTTGTTTTTCATTGAGAAGAGTCAGAAAATAATGTTGCGCAGTTTGATCATTCACTGATTGTATTTCTCCAAAATCGGCATTATTCTCATCCAACAAACGGAATCCGACGACTTCATGATAGTAAAAACTTTTCCCGCTGAGCACAGGAAGCGTAGAAAGCGGAAGAAAAACATTTCGCCCTACTGTCTGATCCACCAATGCTTCTGTGGCGTTTTTAAAAGAAATAAGTTTGGTATCGTCTTTCGACCATTGTTGTTTGTCAATAAAAAAGGGCACCAGCAGGCCATTGATTTCTACGAGAACATTCTCCAGTTTGTGGTATAATTCCGGTTGATCAGTGTCCAGTTTCAGCACCACATTTCCGGACAGACCGTGCCTGCGTGTAATTTTGCCCAATAAATAGCAATCGTCTTTTTTCAAAATTCTCTTTTTACGAAAATACTCATTTTGATTATAATACAAAAAAATAGAGATGCTAAAAAAACATCTCTATTCTATTTCATTGTGAAGAGTGCATTTACTACGCTTGCTCCTCAGTTCCTTCTTCCGTTACAGGAGCTTCTGTGCTTTCTTCTGCTACTGTTTCTTCTGCCTGAGCATTTGCAGCTTCCTCGGCAGCTTTTTCTTCTGCAAGCAATGCTTCTTTGGCGGCAATACGGTCAGCGTTCACTTTTGCTTCTGCTTCTAAAGCTGCTTTCTTAGCATCTTCTTTAGATTTTTTCAAACCATCTTTTTTGCCTAAAACTGCATTTTCTTTAGATTCTTGCCAAGCCTGGAATCTTTTTTCAGCTTCCGCTTCATCAAAAGCACCTTTGGCTACACCACCTTGAAGGTGTTTTTTCAAAAGAGCACCTTTGTAAGAAAGAATTGCGCGTGCAGTATCGGTAGGCTGAGCACCATTGTTAAGCCACTTTACAGCTGCATCTACATTCAGTTCAATAGTTGCAGGATTGGTGATAGGGTTGTACGTTCCGATTTTCTCGATGAATCTACCATCTCTTCTTGTTCTGGAATCTGCAACCACAATGTGGAAAAAAGGCTTTCCTTTTTTACCGTGTCTTTGTAATCTGATTTTTACTGACATATTGTTTTGAAATTATGGGGAGCTCGTCCCCGGTTAAATATTTTAAGTTTGCAAATGTACGGATTTTTTGGAAGCCTACAACATTTCCTGATTTTATATTACAGTTGTCCCACAAAAAAAAGACCAAGACATTTCTGGTTTTCTTGAATCTGAACATTTTTTTCCAGATAGTTGACCAACTTGGGAGAACTCCAATAGCAGCCTATTTCGTGAGCAGTACAGGTGAGATACATATTCTGAACCGCCATAGCTGTAGCCGCAATTTCTTCCCACTGCGGAACGAGTCCGCTGAATTCTACCACAATCGTAATAATCGCTCCTGCTTTTTCTGCTTTGAAAAGAATATCATCATATTTCTTCTGCAGAAACTGAAATTCAGGAGTTATATTTTTATAAATCTGCTGAAGTTCTCTTCCGAGTGCGAGTTTTTCATTATTTTCAAAAACTTTAAAACGCCAAGGTCTTGTCCTCTTATGATTAGGCGCAAGTGCAGCAGCGTGTAAAATTTCATCTAAAATTTCTTTTGGAATGGAATTTCCTGAATATTCTCTCGGGAACGTACTTTTTCGTAAAGTAATAATCTGCTTTAGGATTTCTGAATGGTCCATATCTGTTTAAATTGATTTACCTTTTTTTGCAAAGGAACAAATAATATAACATCTGAATGGATCAAAGAATTTTATCTATTTTCTGATGAATATTATTTAAAACAAATTCTTCACCTGTCGTTTTTCCTTTCATAATTTGTGCCATTGGGCTTTCCTCAGAAATCGCATAAAACCGAAGATTATCATAAAAAAATTCTCCAAGTGAAACAGAAATGTAAAAGCGCGCTTTATTCGTAATCACCAAAGAACCCAACTGTACATAACCCGTTTCCGATGTGGAAACTCTTTTCATTTTTTGTTGCATCATTTTCAGTGTCGCCATTCTTCTGTCCAGATGGTAAATTTCCTCCTGCATTTCCTCGCGGAAACTGTCGTACTTTGCAGTTTTTTTTATGTCTTTGCTGGCATCCAATGTGAAATTGAGATAGAATTCCAGGGTTTTCACTTTTCCTGAAATTAAATCATTGATGTGATTTTTCAGCTTAATTTTGTCATAGTCACCCTCCAGCATATCTTAAATTCATTAACATTTTTTTATTTTATCAAAAAGCAAACCTTTATCTATTCCGCGATGTGACAATATGGTTATTTATTTTGAAAAGGAACAGCATTTGAAACACCTTTAGCGTCTACTCAAATTAATATTATGTCAAATATACTCACCCAGAAATTTTCAACACCTTACGGTTCAGTTCCTTTTCCACAGATTCGTGAAGAGGATTATTTACCAGCTTTTGAAGAACTTATTTCACAGGCTGAACAGGAAATAAATAACATTACAGAAAATCCTGAACCTCCCACTTTTGAAAATACTATTGAAACACTGGCCTATTCCGGTGAACAATTAGAAGTAGTTTCCAGTACCTTCTTCAATATCAATTCCGCAGAAACGAATGATGAAATCCAAGCTATCGCACAGAAAGTGTCCCCCATGCTGACTGAATTTTCCTCAAAGATTTCCCAGAACCCGGTTCTTTTTGAACGCATCAAGACGGTTTATGACCAAAGAAATCAATACGATTTCACTGCGGAGCAAGAGATGCTGCTAAATGAGACCTACAAAGGTTTTGTACGCAGCGGAGCATTATTAAATGATACCGATAAGAAAAAGCTGGAGAAAATGAATATGGAACTTTCTGTGAAATCTCTTCAATTCGGACAAAACGTATTGGCAGCAACCAATGATTATTTTCTACATATAAAAGATAGGGAAAAACTGAAAGGAATTCCAGAGGCGGTTCTGGAACAATATGCGCAGGAGGCTAAAGATAGAAATTTAGACGGCTACGTAATAACACTTCAATATCCGAGTTATTTACCTGCGGTTACTTATGCGGAAAACCGTGAGCTGAGAAAGGAGCTCTCCATCGCCAATGGGAAAAAGTCTTTTGATGGCAAAACGTGGGACAACCAGGAACTCATCAAAGAAATCGTGACATTACGGCAGGAAAAATCAAAACTTTTAGGCTATAAAAATTATGCAGAATTTGTACTGGAAGAAAGAATGGCGAAATCGCCGCACGCCGTACAAGATTTTCTGAATGAATTGCTGGAAAAAGCTACTCCATTTGCGCTATCAGAAGTTGAAGAATTGAAAGCTTTAGCAAAATCTGACGGTATCAAAGAAATGCAAATCTGGGATCATGCTTATTATGCAGAAAAATTAAGAAAACAAAAATTCGACTTGAATGATGAAGAGTTGAAACCGTATTTCCAGTTGAATAAAGTACAAGAAGCGGTCTTTAAATTGGCAGAAAAGCTTTTCGACCTCACATTTTCGGAAAGAAATGATATACCGAAATATCATCCTGATGTAAAAACCTACGAAGTGTTAGAAAATGGCCGCCACAAAGCACTTCTATACACCGATTATCATCCGAGAAAAGGAAAACGCGCAGGAGCATGGATGACGAGTTATACAAGACAACACAAGAAAAACAACCGGGATCACCGTCCTCATATTTCTATTGTCTGCAACTTTACTCCGGCTACGAAAGACACGCCCAGCCTACTCACGTTTCAGGAAGTTACTACGCTTTTCCATGAGTTCGGGCACGCTTTGCACGGCATCCTTGCCGATTCCCAATACCCTACACTATCAGGAACTTCCGTGAAATGGGACTTTGTAGAACTGCCTTCACAGTTTATGGAAAACTATTGTTATGAACCGGAATTTCTGAAAACTTTTGCAAAACATTATAAAACAGACGAAGTTCTATCTGATGAAAAAATCACGAAATTAGCAGAAAGCAAGAGCTTTATGGAAGGTTACCAAACTCTGCGGCAGATTGGATTCGGGCTTTTGGATATGGCATATCATACCGAATCGGACAATATCACCAGTATTAAAGAATTTGAAACGGAAAAAACCAGAGCTACCCATCTCTATCCAATAAATCCGGAAACCGCGGTGAGTACCAGTTTTTCGCATATTTTCCAGGGAGGATATTCTGCCGGGTACTATTCATACAAATGGGCAGAAGTTCTGGACGCTGATGCATTTCAGTATTTTAAAGAAAATGGAATTTTCAATAAAGAACTTGCAGCAAAATTTAAAATATTGCTCTCTTCAGGCGGAACTCAGGATCCCATGAAACTGTACAAAAACTTCCGGGGAAGTGAGCCCAAAACCGAAAATCTCCTGAAAAGAGCTTTTGGTTAAAACAAAAAGAGGCTGTCTTCTAAGACAGCCTCTTTATTTTATCACAGTAATAAGATTATTTTCTTAATCCTAACTCCGCAATGATAGCTCTGTAACGGGTGATATCTTTCTTCTTAAGATAATCCAGAAGCCTTTTTCTTTTTCCTACCAGTTTCACCAGTGATCTTTCGGTAGCATAATCTTTATGATTTGCTTTCAAATGACCTGTAAGATGATTGATTCTGAAAGTGAATAATGCAATCTGACCTTCAGCAGAACCAGTGTTTTCTGCTTTTCCTCCGTGCTTTGCGAAAATTTCCGCTTTTTTCTCAGATGTTAAGTACATGCCAATATTATTTAATGATTATTATGTAACGAGGTGCAAAAGTACAATAATAATATGAACCACAAAAGCAATTTCTTTTCATCAAAAAAATATTAACTTAAAACAATGTTAAAAAATTCTTAAAACTTTATATAAAATTATCCGTATTGGCTGTAAATTTGCACATTATTCTAACCATGAAAACGAATTTTAGTATTTTCCTAAGTTTTTTAATTCTGCTGACCGCCTGCAAAACGCTGGATGCACAGATTCCTCAGAAGAATTCGGTGCACGAAAAAACCGTACAGCACAGGATTATTCTTTATTTTGCTCCGGAGATTTCACCCTATGTGGAAGAAATCAAAGATGCTACTTTCGATTCATTTTTTTCCGCAGTTACCGATAAATTCTCCAGTTTCAAAAACCATAAACTTCTCACTCTAAATACGTCTGTTTCCTATGAAAATACAAGTGCGGAACTGATTCGGGAGATGTGTAAAAACAACGATGCGCAATTTGCCGTTGTACCGAAAATCAAATTTTTTAAAGTCGGAATTGGGCAGTTCGTATTTTCCAGCCAAGTCGTAGTGAGCATGAAACTTTATGATGCCAATGGAAATATAATTTCTGAAAACACCTACGATACCTTCCGAAAAAATGCCAGAATTTTAGGATCTGCAGAAAATTCTATTAAAATAGGGACAACCGGTGTCTTAAAAAATGTTCTAAAGGATCTGAAAAAACAGAAAATAGTTCAGAACTGAGATTAACCTCGGTGCATATCCTCATTTGCCCCAGCAAAAAGTTTAGATATTTTCCGCTATTTTTGCAGCATCTAAGGACAAAACAGTGGAAGCAAAAGAAATGGTATTCAATCCGGCTGATATTGCTGAACGGCTAAGCGAACTGCACGCCGACGAAAGACTGTTGGCATTTTTGAAAGTTCCAAAAGAATATAAAGCGGATGTTTTCACCCATTTGGATGCTAATTTTCAGGAAGAAACCATACGAAGCATCGGCAGCGAAGAGGTTTCTGAACTGCTGAACGCGATGACGCCGGATGACAGAACCATTCTTTTTGAGGATTTCCCGGACGAACTGATTAAATATTCCATCAATCTCCTCAATCCTCAAGAAAGACGCATTGCACTGAAACTTTTAGGCTATCACGAAGACAGCATTGCCAGGATGATGACGCCTTATTACATTCAGATTCGTAAAGAATGGACCGTAAAACGCTGTTTCGAACAGATTAAAAAAGTAGGCAGAAAAGTAGAAACACTCAACTATCTGTATGTTGTAGATGAGCGCAACCGCCTCACAGATGATCTAGACATCCGAAATCTCTTGCTGGCAGATGAAGATCAGCTTGTTTCTGATCTTACGGACAGCCATTATGTAGCCATTACCACTACCACATCTAAAGAAGATGCTGTTCAGTATTTTGAAAAATATGACCGGAACGCCTTGCCTATTGTGACAGAAGCCGGCGTATTGGTAGGAATCGTGACCATAGATGATATTTTGGATCAAATTGAGCTTCAGAATACCGAAGATATTCAAAAATTCGGGGGTATGGAAGCCTTAGACGAACCTTACCTGCAAACCCAGTGGTTTGAAATGATAAAAAAGCGCGGATTTTGGTTGATCGTACTGTTTTTTCTACAACTTATCACAGCTTCTGTCATGGGACATTATGAAGTAGAGATCGAAAAAGCAGTAGTTCTGGCTCTCTTTATTCCTTTAATTATATCAAGTGGCGGAAATTCCGGGTCTCAGGCTGCTACTCTTATTATCCGTGCAATGGCCCTTCAGGAAGTAACCCTGAAAGACTGGTGGACGGTGATGAGGAAGGAAGTCGTAACAGGTCTCTTTCTGGGAACTCTGTTGGGGATTTTCGGATTTATGAGAATATTGATCTGGCAGAAACTCGGTTGGTTTGATTATGGTGAATACTGGCTTTATATTGGATTGAGCGCGGCAGTTTCCTTAGCGATGATCGTACTTTGGGGCACTCTTTCCGGATCCATGGTTCCTTTTATTCTGAAAAAATTCAAGCTGGATCCCGCTACTTCTTCAGCTCCATTTGTTGCTACTTTGGTGGATGTTACCGGACTGATCATTTATTTTACCATTGCTGCCATGTTGCTTACTGGAAAATTACTTTAATAAAGCAACATGCGAATTGTTTCTTTAGTTCCTTCCATCACAGAAACGTTGTTTGAGTTTGATCTCAATCATCATCAGATTGTGGGAAGAACGAAATTCTGTATTCATCCTGAGGAAAAAATACGAAAGGTAGAAATCATCGGCGGAACCAAAAATCTAAATACAGAGAAAATAAAAGACCTGAAACCCGACCTTATCATCGCCAATAAAGAAGAAAACACCAAGGAACAGGTGGAAATTCTGATGAAAGAATTTAAAGTCTGCGTTACGGACATTCAAAATATTGAGGACAACCGGAATTTTATCTCCGAATTAGGTATTCTTCTTCAGCAAAACAGCGTTGCAGAAAAAATCAATTTTGAAACGGAAAAATCATTCAGCGGATTTGAAACCGGAAGTCGGAAAAAAGCAGCATATCTTATTTGGAAGAACCCTTATATGACGGTGGGTTCAGATACATTCATTCACGAAGTTATGGAGAAACTAGGTTTTGAAAATGTTTTCAGAAATCAACTTCGATATCCTATTATTACTGCCGAAGAACTACAAAACACAGAATACATTTTACTTTCATCAGAACCTTTTCCTTTCAGGGAAAAACATGCTGAAGAACTTAAAAAAATTCTTCCTAAAGCTAAGATTATTTTGGTAGACGGTGAAGCTTTTTCCTGGTTCGGATCCCGGCCTTCCAAAAGCGGCGCTTATTACCGCTCGCTTGTTGATAATCTATAAAATTTCTGGAAGTTTACCACACAACCATTCCATCAGTTGACGGTCTTCTTGGGTAAAAGGATTGATGCTGTGAGAATCGATATCAACCTGCCCTATATTTTTCCCATTTTTAAAAATAGGAACTACCAATTCAGCTTTGGTTTCTATAGAACACGCCAGATAATTGTCTTCCGCACGCACATCCGGAACCAAAAGTGTTTGTCCGGAAATGGCTACCTGCCCACAAATACCTCTTCCATAGGGTATTATGGTATGCTCTGTAGCTGCGCCCACGTACGGGCCCAGAACCAGCTCGTCTTTATCTCCGTTTTTAAAATAAAATCCCACCCAATTGAAGTACGGAATTTCCTGATTCAGAAGATGGCAAATTTTCTCCAGCTTCTCCACAGTATTCATTTTCGGGCTTTCTATGAGCGTTGAAAGTCTTTTTTTTAAGTGTGACATTTTTCTGATTTTAGGTGAATTCTCTTAACGAAACTTCTTCCTTGTATCCGAACATTCCTCTGTCTTTTATCATTTCAGCAACACCTTCCGGTACTTGGCTTTCCCAACCTGTTTCTGCATGGATGATTTTTTTGAGGATTTCCCGGGAATAGATTTCCGAATAATTCGGATTGTAGAATTTAATATCTTTTATTCTATTGTTGTGTTTGAAATACTTATAAAGTTCTTTCAGATTATCGCTTACTTTCAAGTTGTTAGAATCTAACATTTCCTGTGTTTCAGGATCTTTGTAAGGATAAAGATACACCGTCATATCGTTTCTGAAAAACTTACCGAACGCTTCCAGAATCCCTCCGGATAGGTTTTTGTAATACTCCTCATCAAACACCATCAATAGGTTGTTCACTCCCATTGCAATTCCAATTTTATGTCCGGTGAAAGTCGAGAAATAATCAATTAGGCGATAATATTCTGAAAAGTTTGAAATGATAACTGTATATCCTAATTGTGCAAGAACATCTACCCTATCCAGGAAATCCCTTTCGTCAATATCACCGTCTCCTTTGAGGTTAGAAATAGTGATTTCAAAAAGCACTTCGGTATCTTCCGGCGTACACCCAGTATCTTCCCGAAACACTTTCAGTCCGCTTTCAAACATGTCAATATTGACCTTCGTTACTGGCCTGAAACTTCCTCTAACTGCAAAAATATTTTTTCGGTACAGCATATCTGCTGGCAGCATGTTTTTCCCGTCAGGATTGAAAATAACAGCATCCGTCATTCCGTTTTTTACCAGTTGCAGACTCATCAGTCTATTATCGACATATTCAAATGCCGGCCCAGTGAAATCGATCATATCAATTTCAAGATCGTCCAGCGCAATATCATCGTACAGAGACTCTATCAGTCTTCGTGGATTATCATTATAGAAAAACACCCCATAAATAAGGTTGACTCCCAGATTCCCGAGGGTTTCCTGCTGAAGAGTGGTATTATTTTCTTTGAATTTAACATGGATCACCACTTCGCTGTAGCCTTCCTGTTCATCCCGTTGAAAACGAACCCCTGCCCAGCCATGACCTTTGAATGTTTTTTCAAAGTTTATCGTGGTGACGGTATTTGCATAAGAAAAAAAACGTCTTCCGGGATGATCTTTTCTGGAAAGGCGTTCTTCAATTAATGCTACTTCATACCTGAGCATCTTTCGCAGTCGGTTCTGGGTTACATACCGGTTTTGGGTCTCTTTTCCATAAATTGCATCCGAAAATTCCTTATCGTAGGCAGACATTGCTTTGGCAATGGTTTTGGACGCACCACCGGCGCGAAAGAAGTGGCGAACTGTTTCCTGTCCGGCACCTATTTCCGCAAAAGTTCCATAGATATTAGAATCGAGATTGATAGCTAAAGCTTTTTGCTTTGGAGTAAGTTTTTGCTTAATCAAAGACATTTTTGAAATTTTTGTAAATTTACGAAATTAACCCTAACATTAAAAAAATGCAGCTTAAATTTTTAGGAACCGGAACTTCCCAAGGAATCCCTGTGATAGGCTGCAATTGTAAGGTATGCACTTCTTCCGACCCAAAAGACACTCGTTTCAGGGCATCGGTTCTTATTACAACTGATCAGAATAAAAAAATCTTGATTGATTGTGGCCCGGATTTTCGTCAGCAAATGCTGATCAACAACGAACATAATGTAGACGCAATACTACTGACCCACGAACATAACGACCATATCATTGGTTTGGATGATGTGCGACCGATAATCTTCCGAAATAAAAACGATATGTCCATTTATAGTAGCCCGCGGGTTTCGGAAGAATTAAAATTACGGTTTCCCTACGCTTTTGCCGAAGTGAAATATCCCGGTGCGCCTTCCTTCGAATTGCATGAGATTCGTGAACGCTTCCAGATTTTGGATGCTGAGATAGAAGCAGTTGAAGTACTACATGACCAGCTGAGCATTCATGGATTTAAATTTAAAAACCTCGTTTATATAACGGATGCCAGTTATATTTCTGAAAGAGAAAAACAGAAGTTAATGAATCTGGACCACCTCATCCTGAATTGTATCCGAAAAGATAACCCGCATCCTGCCCATTTCATTTTGCCGGATATTTTACAGCTGGCCGACGAATTGAAACCCAAGAATCTTTATTTGACGCACATCAGTCATCATTTCGGGAAACACTGTGAAGAAGAGAAACAGCTTCCGGATAATATCCATATTGCTTTCGATGGACAGGAAATTAATTTTTAGCAAGGAAAATTCAGCTAAAAAATTTAAACTTTCTATAAAATTATTATATATTTGCACACCTTTTAAGCCCAGATGGCGGAATTGGTAGACGCGTTGGTCTCAAACACCAATGCCGAAAGGCGTGCCGGTTCGATCCCGGCTCTGGGTACGAAAAACCGAAAGTATTTTACTTTTCGGTTTTTTTTATTTTCAAAAAACCCAACTAATTTAATCATTTTTTTTGTAAAATATCTTACACCACCCTGATAGTTATCATAAAACTTTTGCCATACACCGGAGTAAGATGCAAAATTTATATTAAATAGGTTATTTATTTCGCAAATCTTCACTAAAGACCATAGACATGAGTAATAGTAACAATAATTCCATTATTTTATTATAAATTCACAATTAAACCGTTAAAATCAAGATATATATCATAAAAAATACCTGCTTTCAATTATTATATCTCAATGATTCAGCTTATCTTTGAATAAGAAAATCAGAAACAATTAAAACTCTTTATTATGAAACCGAAAGTAAATTTAAAAAGACTGGTGTTGGTATTCGTTTTCTTTGCAGGATTACTTTCTGCACAAAATATCACAGGGAAATCTACTAAGATTACCGTATCTGGAACCTCACCTATGCATGACTGGAGCATGACTTCTTCTTCTGGGGATTTCAGCGCTACAGTGAACGGTAACATTATTAATAATGTAAAATTCAGTACTCCGGCGGCACAACTGAAAAGCACAAAGGGGAAAATGATGGATAATAAAGCTCATAAAGCATTGAAATCGGACAAAAATCCAAACATCACCTTTACAGCTGCATCCTTGAATCTTGGCAAAAGCACTTTAACAGGTAAGCTTACCATCGCCGGAGTAACAAAAGATGTAAATTTCCCTGTTACGGTAGCTAAAAATGGAAATTCTTATACGATTTCAGGTACAGAAAGCATTTTACTTTCCGCTTTCAACATGGAAAGACCTGGATTTATGGGAGTGAAAACCGGTGACGGTGTTACGATCACGGTAACTATTAATGCTAACTAATGTATAATATATAAGTTTAAAAATATGAAAACCTCAATGATTAAAATTTCAGCAGCGGCCTTTGTTTTTGCTGCAGGATTGATGTACGCTCAGGAAGAAACTCCCTCTATGAGAGCCTATCTGGCACCGGAAAAATATAGCAAAAATGTATTTGAAGATCCTAAAATCGAAGCCCCGGAATACAACGGAGTACAGGTGACTGTGGGCGGCGACTTTGCTCTTCAGTTTCAGGCATTGGAACATAGCACCGAAGCAGCTTCCCTCGGAATCCTAAATACAACCGGAGGCACTACAGGAATTCCTGCAGCACCTAATACACTGAGAGTAATGGGATCCGATTTCAATCTTCCCACAGCGAACTTGGATGTTAATGCTTACCTTTCTAAAGGGGTGAAATTGCATCTTAGAACTTATCTGTCCGCAAGACACCACAACGAAGCTTGGGTAAAAGGCGGATACCTGCAAATTGATAATTTGGATTTCATTCAGGAAGGATTCGCATCTGAAATCATGAAACATGCCCGTATAAAAGTAGGTATGGACGAACTGAACTACGGTGATGCCCATTTCAGAAGAACTGACAACGGAAAAGCACTTACCAATCCTTTTGTGGGAAATTATATAATGGACAGTTTTACTACTGAAGCTTTTGGTGAAGTATATGGTTTTTACAACAACATTGTAGGTATGATTGGGGTTTCCAATGGTAAACTGAACCAAACTGCTGTAAAAGGAGTGAATGATAATGCACCTTCTATTTATGCAAAAGTGGCCTATGACAAGCAAATTCAAAGCGATCTTAGGGTTAGACTTTCAGGATCTGTAATAAAAACCGACGGACTTTCCACAGGCGGTTACTTGTATAGCGGGGACAGGGCAGGATCCAGATACTATTATGTATTATTGACAGAAAATGATCTGATGGGAACCAATAACTATGCAACCGGAAGATTCAACCCTAATTTCAGAAAAATGCTAGCGTTCCAGATAAATCCTTTTATTAAATATCAGGGGTTGGAATTCTTCGGACTTTTCGAACATGTGTCTGGCAACAGACTGGTAAATGCTACTACTGAGAGAGATACTGACGGATCTTACACCCAACTGGGAGCAGAATTACTCTACAGATTAGGAAATAAAGAACAGTTCTATTTAGGTGGAAGATACAACAGCGTAAGCGGTAAAGACTGGAAAGACGCGCCGGAAAGAAAAATAAATCGTTTCAATATTGGTGGCGGCTGGTATATGACTCCGAATGTGTTGGCAAAAATAGAATATGTAAATCAGGAATATAACAACAGTGATGTCTGGGGCCCAACCAACGCACTGAAAGGAGGAAAATTTAACGGTATAATGCTGGAAGCAACTATCGGTTTCTAATAAGTAGTTTTTCATGATGAAGGGGGGCATATTTTTTGTGCTCCCTTTTTTTTAAATCTAATGGTGATGAAAAAAATAATATCCCTATTGTTTCTCATTATTTCGGGATTTCTCTTCTCTCAGGTCAACAATGTTGTAGTGAACGGAAAGACGAACGTCAATACGTTCAAATGTACCCACAACAAGTTTAACCAAGCCAGCAATAACTATTCCTTTAAAAAAAATCAACTGCCTTATCTGCAGTTGGAAGTCAGTCATTTTGATTGCCAAAACCGAATTATGACACAGGATCTGAGAAAGACCTTAAAAGCAGACCAGTATCCTACAATGTATGTCCGGTTTCTCAGTTTTCAGAAAGTAAGCGAAAAGCAATACACCGCAACCATAGAAGTGAAACTTACCGACAAAATCCGGAATTATACCACCAGCTTTTATCCTGTTAATAATACTTTAGTTGGTAGAGAATATGTCCGTTTTAGTGATTTCGGACTGAAAGCCCCCACAAAAATGGGAGGAATGATCGTAGTGGAAGATCAGCTTAATCTCGTTCTCACACTCAATCATTTATAAATCAATTTTTAGGGATAGTGTCTGATGATTCCAACATCTGAAGGCGTCCACAAAGCCGCTTTTTTCCCCGAAACTTTTAGCGCATGATTGGTCCATGTATTACACGTATATAAGAAACTGTATGATCCTTTCGCTTCATAAAACGCATCGTTATCGGCATATCGCGCATTGGTAGGTATAAAAATATAATTTCCGGCCACATCTTTTTCCATTGTTTCATCTACGAAAAGAATCAAATTCAGATATTGTCTTTCCGTCATTACAAAAGATTTCACCGAATCATTCACTTCTATTTTATCGTAATACGTGGCGTGAACTGCAGCATCACCAAGCCAGAAAGCCGCTCTAAAAGCAGTGGAAAATTTCAAATCAGCCCAAGTTGGCGTGTTCAGATAAAAACCTTTGTCTCCCCATCCGATAGAAAGGTATCGATAATTATCCCTTTTAGACAATGTGTTTTCAAAAGGAAATTTTTCACTCCAGTCGATATAGGAAGATTTCACCGGAACAACAATATCAGTGTGCATCCCGTTGGTTTTTATATATCCGCGAACCACTTTGGGCTCTGGTGTTGCCTCGGCCTGAACCGGAAAAAAGGGAAGAAAATAACCTAATAACAGATATACAAACACCAATCCTGCCACGGTGGCAATAGTTCTGAAAATAATAATGAAGGTTTTTTGCAATGGTTCAGCTTCTAAATAGTATTTTCTAAAGTTACGGAATTATTAATTCTGCCAAAACATTTGGAAATGATGAAATACTTTGTATATTTAATAACCAAAACATCATATTCATGCGAAAAAAATCTACTGCACAAAAGAAAAATAAAATTCGGGTAAAAACAGCTCCTAAAAGAGTCCAAAAAAAATACTGATTGTCAATAACGGATTTCAAGATCAGTAAAAAGCTATTCCAAAAAGCCGATATTTCTCTTCAACCCTGAAAATTTCGTTCTTTTTACAGGAGATTTCCGGAAGATTTCCGAGAATAAGTCCTGAGAAAGTTCCTTCCATTCTTTTTTTCGATGAGTTTTCAGAAAGTTATTGGGCGCAAATCTCGGCTGTTGATGCTGAACCGAAAACCGGTTCCACGGACACACATCCTGACAAATATCGCAACCGAACATCCAATCTTCCATTTTCCCTGCAAAGCTTTCAGGAATTTCATTTTTCAATTCAATGGTAGCATAAGAAATACACTTGCTACCGTTGATAATTTTTTCCTCAACTATCGCATCAGTCGGACAGGCATCAATACATCTTGTACATGTTCCACAATAATCCTTTGCCGGAGCATCTTCTTCCAATTCGAGATCGCAGATTATTTCTGCCAGGAAAAAAAACGAACCTTTGTTTTTAGTAATGAGGTTGGCATTTTTTCCTATCCACCCTATTCCGGACCGGCTTCCCCAACTTCTTTCCATAATGGGAGCGGAATCAGTAAAGACTCTGCACTGAAAATCCCCGATTTCTTCTTTCAACTCTAAGACCATTTCTCTGAGAATTTCTTTAATTACCTCATGATAATCTTCACCATAAGCGTATTTGGAAATTTTAAAATTATCCAGAGTTTCAATCTTTTCTTTGGGGAAATAATTGTAAGATAAGGAAATAACCGATTGTGAACCTTCTACTAGTTTTCTGGGATCCAATCTTTTATCAAAATGATTTTCCATATAATGCATTTCTCCGTGATAACCCTGATTCAGATATTTTTCCAGAAACCGAGCATCATCTTCCAGAAAAACAGCCTTAGAAATTCCACAATCCTGAAAGCCAAATTTTTTTGCCTTGGATTTTATAAGAGCTGAATATCGCTGTGCATTTGCCATAAACCAAGTTGCAAAACTAATAATTTTTATACTTTTGTTCGCTGGAACACAGCTGAGTTTTAACCAATAATGATGTAATCATGAATTTAGAAGAAATCTTACAATCGGGAAATTATGAATTAATCGACGTTCGCGAACCGATGGAACTTATGATGGACGGCGAAATAGAAGGAGCTAAAAACATTCCATTAGGAGAAATAGAGGAACGCGAAAAGGAAATTTTGAATAGTGAGAAACCGGTCATTCTCTTCTGCAGAAGCGGAAACCGAAGCGGGAAAGCATTGGACTACCTGAATACCAAAGGTCTGCAAAACGGTTATAATGGCGGAGGTTGGTTTGAACTGAAGAACACTATCAGTTCTATTTAACCGTTTTTTTCCAACATAATAATGGCAGACATTTTTCTTATCTGCCATTTAATTTTTACATCAGCTATTTTTATTAATTGAAGAAATTATAAAGATAATTTGCTCAATAGAAAACATTCATTAATTTTGTTAGATAAATCTAACATTATTTTAAATGCACCCACCTTCTCGTAAAGCTTGGCGTTCAGAAAGGAGTTCAGACTCCCTTGCGGAAGTATTTTCTTCCATTCATGTTCCAAAAAACGCCGGCTTTTGGAGAAAATTGTTGGCTTTCACCGGCCCTGGCCTTATGATTGCGGTTGGATATATGGACCCCGGAAATTGGGCTACCGACATCGCCGGAGGTGCACAGTTTGGCTATACTCTTCTCTCAGTGATTCTGATTTCAAATCTTTTCGCAATGTTGTTGCAACACCTCTCTCTGAAACTGGGAATTGTGGCAGAAAGAGATTTGGCGCAGGCCTGTAAAGATCATTACCATCCTGTTGTCAATTTTATTTTGTGGATTTTCTGTGAAATTGCCATTGCTGCAATGGATCTTGCCGAGGTTCTTGGAACTGCAATTGCGCTTAATCTGCTTTTTGGAATTCCGCTCTCGTGGGGAGTTGTCATCACAATCGTGGATGTACTTCTCATTTTGATGCTGCAAGCGAAAGGATTTCGGTGGCTGGAAAGTATCGTAGCAGGACTGATTTTTATTATTCTTTTGTGTTTTGGATATGAACTTATTATTTCTCAACCTGAAATTTTTCCCATTTTACACGGGCTGGTTCCGCAAAAAGAAATTGTTACTAATCCCTCCATGCTTTATATTGCCATCGGAATTCTAGGTGCTACGGTAATGCCTCACAACCTGTATCTGCACAGCAGTATTGTGCAAACCAGAAACTACGAAAGAACTCTGCAAGGAAAAAAAGAAGCCATTCGTTTTGCTACTATCGACAGTACAGTTGCGCTTTTTATCGCTTTTTTCATTAACGCCGCTATTCTCATTGTTGCAGCCGCCACATTTCATACTTCAGGAAATCACGATATTGCAGACATTCATGATGCACACAAAATGTTGGAACCGCTTTTGGGAACAAGTTTGGCAAGTATTGCATTTGCGATAGCACTATTAGCTTCCGGCCAAAATTCTACACTCACGGGAACGCTTGCAGGGCAAATCGTAATGGAAGGCTTCCTGAATATCCGACTGAAACCCTGGCTCAGAAGATTGATAACGAGATTAATAGCAGTAATCCCAGCACTTATTGTCACTATTCTTTATGGAGAAGACGGTACTACAGATTTGTTGATTCTAAGCCAGGTCATTCTCTCAATGCAACTTAGTTTCGCAGTGGTTCCATTAGTAATGTTCACTAATGACAAACTGAAGATGGGAGAATTGGTAAATCGCAACTGGTTGAAAATCACTGCATGGATCATTACTTTCATTATTGTTATATTAAATTTATATCTTCTGTTAATCACGTTTTTCTGATAAACTCAGGACCCAACCTTATGAACAACTTTTCCTGCCGAATTGTCTCAAAATTCCTTTTGGCAAAAGTTTTGAAAAACATCAAATATTAAAAGTAAAAGTATGTCAGATAATCAGGATAATACAGAAAAAATCAATACTGAGCAGGAAGAAACCGTTCAGGATCAGGCACAAAAAACAGAAGAAATAATGACAGACCAGCCTTCCGCGGAAGAACTTTTGGCAGAAGAAAAAAACCGTTATCTGCGTTTATATGCTGAGTTTGAAAATTATAAAAAAAGAACTACTAAAGAAAAAATGGAGTTCTTTCAGTTTGCCAATCAGGAAATGATGATTTCCATGCTGGGAATTCTGGACGATTTTGAAAGAGCTTTGAAGGAAATTGGTAAAAACGGAAATGAAAAAGACCTGCAGGGAGTAGAACTGATCTATCAGAAATTCAAATCTACCCTTACAGATAAAGGACTAAAAGCTATGGAAGTAAAAACCGGAGAAGATTTCAATGTTGATTTTCATGAGGCCATCACTCAGATTCCGGCACCATCTTCTGAACTGAAGGGGAAAATCGTAGATGTTATCGAAACCGGATATACCCTTCATGATAAAGTTATTCGCTTTGCTAAAGTAGTAACCGGAAATTAATAAAGATCTCATCCCCAGGAAACGCCTCTTGTTTTCGGGAGCAATGGAAATCGAAAGAAATTAAAAAACTATGTCGAAAAAAGACTACTATGAGGTACTGGGCGTTTCTAAAGACGCATCTGCCGACGAAATAAAAAAAGCCTACCGAAAAATGGCTTTGAAATACCATCCGGATAAAAATCCGGGTGACAAGCAAGCTGAAGAAAAATTTAAAGAAGCTGCTGAAGCCTACGAAGTACTGAGCGACAGCAACAAAAAAGCACGATATGATCAATTCGGCCATGCCGGAATGAGTGGCAGCGGCGGATTCGGCGGCGGTAGCGGTTTCGGTGGCGGAATGAGCATGGAAGATATTTTCTCACAATTCGGGGATATCTTCGGTGGCCATTTTGGCGGTGGTGGTTTTGGCGGTTTCGGCAATGCAGGAGGAAGACAACAGGCCCGCGGTTCTAACCTGAGGGTAAGAATCAAACTGAGTCTGGAAGAAATGGTGAACGGAACCCAGAAAACCATTAAAGTTAAGAAACTGAAAGCTGCTCCCGGTGTCACTTCAAAAACTTGTACCACCTGTAACGGAACCGGTGCTCAAGTAAAGGTGATGAATACCATGTTCGGGCAAATGCAGACACAAACCACCTGCGGAACTTGTCATGGTTTGGGAAAAATAGCAGATAAAATTCCTTCCGGTGCTAATGAACACGGTCTTGTAAAAGAAGATGAAGAGATCACTATCAATATTCCGGCAGGAGCGCGAGAAGGCATACAACTGAATGTCCGCGGCAAAGGTAACGATGCACCGTTCGGCGGAACTCCTGGGGATTTGCTAGTTGTAGTGGAGGAAGAGGATGATAAAACCATAAAAAGAGAGGGCGATAATCTTCATCAGGAACTTTACATATCTTTTGCAGAAGCTGCCTTGGGAACCGCAAAAGAAATTCCTACCGTTACCGGAAAAGTAAAGATAAAAATAGATGCCGGAACACAATCGGGAAAGATACTGCGTTTAGCCGGAAAAGGACTACCAAGTATCGACAGCTATGGAAAAGGCGACATGTTCGTCCACATCAATGTATGGACACCACAGAAATTGACTCCCGAACAAAAAGAGTTTTTTGAAAAACAGATTAAAACCGGCGATATGACGCCCGAACCATCCGGTAAAGAGAAAACTTTCTTTGATAAAGTGAAAGATATGTTCAGTTAATAATTTGAGAGGTTCTTATTAGGCCTCTTTTTTATTTTATGAACAAAATTTCATTGATGCTTTTGCAGATAATCAACTTGGAACATGAAGCGAAATCTGTTAACTTTGTGCGGCGGATATTTCTGAAGTTCAGGATAATGTCATAGCAGTTATTATACTTAAAAATTAAAAATATGTCAAAAGCTATTTCTCAGGTGCCATTTGCTGTGAACGAGACAGTAAGAAGCTACGAGCCAGGCTCACCGGAAGTAAAATCTCTGATTTCCACTTATCGTGAAATGTGGAAACAGAACACAGAAATTCCAATGATAATTGGAGGCAAAGAAATAAGAACAGAACAAAAAGCATCGCTGTTTTCACCTCAGGATCACAGCCATGAAATAGGTTTTTACCATAAAGGAAATATGGATCATGTGGATCAGGCCATCAATGCGGCATTAGAAGCTAAAGAACAGTGGAATGCTTTAGGTTGGGAACACCGCGCCGCTATTTTCCTGAAAGCAGCCGATCTTATTGCCGGACCTTATCGCGACAAGCTGAATGCTGCAACGATGATCGGGCAAAGTAAAAACGTACATCAGGCTGAAATAGACGCTGCCTGCGAACTGATCGATTTCCTGAGATTCAATGTAGAATTCATGACCGAAATGTATGCTGAACAACCTGTTTCGGATACCGGAATCTGGAATCGTGCGGAATACCGCCCATTGGAAGGATTCTGCTTTGCCGTCACGCCGTTCAATTTTACGGCCATTGCCGGAAATTTGCCCAGCTGTATGGCCATGATGGGTAATGTGGTAGTTTGGAAACCCTCCAACGCACAAATTTATTCTGCTAAAGTAATCATGGACATATTTACTGAAGCAGGTCTTCCTGCTGGAGTCATCAACATGATTTTCACCGACGGTGCTCAAACTGCTGAAAAAGTTTTATCGCATCCGGATTTTGCGGGATTACATTTTACTGGTTCTACCGGCGTATTCCAAGGAATGTGGAAAATGATCGGAAACAATATCCATACGTATAAAACATATCCGAGAATTGTAGGTGAAACCGGCGGAAAAGATTTCGTGATGGTGCATCCTTCAGCTGATGCTGCGGCTGTGGCTACAGCACTGGTTCGCGGAGCCTTTGAGTACCAGGGGCAGAAATGTTCCGCCGCTTCCAGAGCATATGTTCCGAAATCGCTTTGGGAAGCCGTAAAAGAAATTATGGGAGCCCAGCTGAAAACCGTAAAGGTAGGCTCACCGGAGGACCCTTCCAATTTCGTAAATGCCGTGATCGATAAAAAATCTTTTGAAAAATGTAAAAATTATATCGAAAGAGCAAAAAATTCAGGCGACAGTAATGTTATTTTCGGAGGAACCTGTGATGATTCCAAAGGCTGGTTTGTACATCCTACCGTTATAGAAACTACAAATCCACAATACGAAAGCATGTGTGAGGAAATCTTCGGACCCATACTTTCCGTATATGTTTACGATGATGCTGATTGGCAGAAAACCCTGAAACTCGTAGATGAAACCTCTCCTTATTCTCTGACAGGTTCTATTTTTGCTCAGGATCGCTACGCAATTGCAGAGGCATATAAAGCGTTGGAAAATGCAGCTGGTAATTTTTATATTAATGATAAACCTACCGGAGCTGTAGTGGGGCAACAGCCTTTCGGCGGAGCAAGAGCTTCCGGAACCAATGACAAAGCAGGTTCTAAAATGAATCTTCTGCGTTGGGTTTCCGTTCGTTCCATCAAGGAAACTTTCGTATCTCCCAAAGATTATAAATATCCTTATCTGGGATAATTTTCCAAGAAGAAAGAGAAACCGTTTCAAAATAATTTGAAGCGGTTTTTTATTGCCAGATGAGTTCATTTTATTTTGCACCATTTTTGCAGACACCATTATTCATTATCAAAATATTACATTATGAAAAGTCTTGTTTTAGTCGCTTCCTTGCTATTTTTCGCTGCCTGTGCAGATAAAAAAGAGGATCGTGAGTCTTTTAAAGAAGATCACAACGCACGTCATATGGTCAATGAATTAGGTGATACAGCAGCTACAGTTTCCGACAGTGCGGAAATTAAAAATGACAGTATTTCTAAAGAATAGAAAAAGCCGATACTATCATGAAACCGGCTTTAAAAGTAATTTATTTTTTGAAATAAAACTTAATATTCGAACAGAACGCTTCCCCAGGTGAAGCCACTTCCAAAGGCGGATAGCAGAACTAAATTGCCCCGTTTTATTTTTCCTGACTGAACAGCTTCGCTGAGGGCAAGCGGAATGGATGCGGCTGTGGTGTTTCCGTACTTTTGAATATTGTTGAAAATTTTCTCATCCGGAAGTCCCATCTTCTGCTGCACAAATTGGGCTATCCTTAGATTCGCCTGATGCGGAATGAAAAGATCAAGATCATCGATGGTTTTTCCCGCTTCTGAGAGTGCTTCAATCATGGTTTCAGGAAAACGGGTAACTGCGTGTTTAAAAACAAAATTCCCATTCATCACGGGATAAACTTCGGCACTGGTAACGTTTTGGGGTTCCAGCCTCATCCTGTCGCTCCAGCCATATTTGGATCCCGGAAATTTAGTGCAAAGTTCCTCTGCAAATTTTCCTTCAGAGTGCATATTAATGGAAAGAATATCGCCATGTGCATCGCCTTCAGTCGCAGAAAGCACAACGGCACCTGCTCCGTCACCGAAAATTACTGAAACGCCTCTTCCTTCATCAGAAAAATCGAGGCCGAAAGAATGAATTTCAGCTCCTACCACCAGTATATTTTTATAAATGCCTGATTTTATAAACGCGTGTGCAACACTCATCGCATAGACAAATCCGGAACACTGATTCCGTACATCCAGTGCACCAATGGTTCGGCAACCCAGCATTTCCTGAAGAAGCACGCCACATCCTGGGAAATAATAATCCGGAGAAAGAGTTGCAAAAATAATATAATCTAATTCTTCCGCTTTGATACCGGCATTCTGAAGAGCTATTTCAGAGGCTTTAAATCCCAAATACGCTGTAGTTTCCTTCTCGTCGTTACGTTGAGCACGATGGTGACGTTCTTTTATTCCTGTGCGTTCTGTGATCCATTCATCGCTGGTATTCATCAGTTTAGAGAGATCATCATTGGTCACAATATTTTCCGGAACATAATGCCCTGTGCCTTTTATGGTACTTTTAAACATATTCTTATTTCAATTATAACAGTAAATTTATCCCAGTTAATGAGTTAACAAACTCTTGTGTAAATATACCAAAATGAATAATCAGCCGGAGCCATTTTTATAAAAATTCCTCCGAAATTAATTCAGGCTAAAGCTACCTCATCCTGTTCAGCAAAAGATCTCCATAAAATAAAGTCAAAAGAGAACTAGATAAGCAAACCAGAAGACCTGTTACAAAAGCGGTTGGGAATCCTACCATAATCACAGACGATATCATATATTATTACCCGATAATGTGAACGATATCTTTTGACAAATGGATGACTTTTGCTTGTCATTGGTTGTTTTAAAAATGTCGTCTAAGATTTAAAGTTTAAAACCCAAATGATTCCTATATGGATTTATGAATGTATCTTGAGAGTTTAATCCCGAGATCTGTCCAGATAATTTTAGCATTTCCGTTACGCTGCAGGTGATAATCCGCTTCGCTGATTTCTTCAAGGATACTTTCAATATTCGCTCCATGGATAAATTTTGAGAATCCTTCCCAGTTGAAACCTCCGGAATCTATTTTACGGTAAACAAGATTGGGAAGCCCGTAATTCTGAAGCAAAGCCTGCCGGAACATTTCCGAACAAAACTGAAGGAAATTCTTTTGTTTTTCGCGGTTCCAGCTGGAAATATTTCTGGCCCAAAGAATAATATTTTTAAGAAATTCAGGTTTTTTCTTTACCTGAAAGGCATCCCGAACCCACTGTATGAAAAGGGTCTCAAACTCTGATTGGCCTTCCTGATTCAGCAATTTTATAGCATCATTCAGATTCCCCTCAACCTGATGCACAATTTCGTTGATTCTTTCTACAGATAACTGTGTTTTTGCGGTCAGGTATCGTTCGATATCCGTATCTTTTATCCGCGGAATTTCCGTAATCTGAGTTCGGGAAAGAATTGTTGGTAGAAAACTGTCTGTATTTTCGGCCGTTAGAATAATAAGTGTTTTGGCAGGCGGCTCTTCTAAAAACTTCAACAGTTTATTGGAGGCCGAAATATTCATTTTATCTGCTCTCCAGATGATGAGAATCTTAGTTCCTCCCTCAAAGCTCATGAGCGCAAACTTTCCGTTCAGTTCATCAATTTCATCTGCTGAAATAAAAAGCTGTTTGTTTTCAGATTCCAAATAAGTACTCCAGTCATCGAAATCGGCATACGGATTTTCAAGGATCATTTCTCTGAAAATCGGAAAAAATCTTTTGCTAAGTGAATTATTTTTTTCAGTAAAAACAGGGTAACTAAAATGAAGATCAAGATGATTCAGATGTTCAACTTTTGCACCTGAAGCCGGATTTTCTCTGCTTAGAACTTCTCTTGCATAAGCCAAAGCCAGCGGTAGCGTTCCATACCCTTCTTTTCCTGCAAACAACTGCGCATGGCCTAACCTGTTTTCTTCAATACTATTCTTCAGCCTTTCTTTTATAGTCTGATGGCCTGCAATGTGATCCCAATTCATCTTTCAAAGATACTTTTTTGAACATTATTTTAAAAAAGACATTTGCAAATGTACCTCATTTTATGATCCTTTACATCGTATCTGCTTAACAAAACTTTACGAAAGTAAATTTTCTCAATTCAGTAATAATTAAGATATTTGCCCATTATTTTAAAAAACTGGAATGAGAAAAATTTTCATCTTAACGTTCATCACAGCAGGCTTTTTTCTGCATGCGCAGAACATTGGCAATTCACCTTATGCTGCATACGGAATAGGAGATGTGAAATATGATAATACGGTAGAAAATTCTGCCATGGCCGGAATCTCTACAGCTTATATTGCAGATTTCACCAGCAGTTTCAATTTTAGAAACCCTGCAGCCAATGAAAATCTGCAACTAACTTCCATCAAAATAGAAGCTACCAACGAAAATAATTATTTCAGTTCCAATTATAACAATTACAAAGACAGCAAGCACTCTACTTATTTATCCAATATTTCGATTGCATTTCCATTATCCAATAAAGTGAAATTCGGATTAGGATATCAACCTTACAGTTCTAAAAGATATGACGTGTTGGTTTCTGAAACTCTGGCTGACGGAATCGTGAAAGCCAACCGCTACCACGGTGAAGGAACTGTAAGCACTGTGCAAGCTGCCGTTTCATATCAGATAACCCCTGAATTTGCGTTAGGATTACGAAGTAATTATTATTTCGGAAATCTGCATGATTTTGATGAATTGGCCTACTCTAATGCTGAATTGATCAACGGATATGAAACCCGAAATGAAATCGGAAATTTCAACTTCACGGCGGGAACTACCTATCAGAAAAAATACACCAACGATAGAAAAATGACGATCGGTGCGACGGCAACTTTCGGAAATACTTCCCACCCTCAGTCTTTTTATACTAACAGTACTTATTTTTATAACAATGCAGGCGTTAAAGTTAATGAAAGCATTGTGGAACAAGTGGAAACCAAACAAGAAAATCTGTTACCGCTAGAGTTTTCGTTTGGTGCCGGTTTCGGGCATACTGCAAGATGGTTTGTAGGAACTCAGGTAGATTATCGCAAAGGAGAAGGCCTTCAGTTCATGGGACACAATGTACACTACAAAGATTCGTACCGGGTGTCTGCCGGCGGGTGGATTTTGCCTAATGCCAATAATTTCAGAAATTACTTCCAGCGGGTGATCTACAGATACGGAGCGTATTTCGAAAAAGGAAACCTCAGCATCAACAATACTGATATCAATGAATTCGGACTGACTTTAGGAGCCAAATTCCCTTTCAAGAATGCGTCACTGAACAGAATGACCGGACTTGATGTTGCAATAGAACTCGGAAAAAGAGGAACCAAAGACAACAATTTAGTCAATCAAAATTTTATCAACCTGAAAGTCGGTTTCAATTTTGCTGATAAATGGTTTATGAAGAGATTGTACAACTAGAACATGAATAAAATTTCACAGATACCCTCAAAAACTATAGCATTACTTTTCAGTTGTGCTATATTTTTTATATCCTGTGAAGATGATCTTACGGCGATGAATGCTGCCGATAAGAAAGTAAACTTCCCCTCACAGATCATCTATGATGCCAATATTATTCAGCGGGATTCCGGCTTGATAAAAATGCGCGCCACAGCTCCTCTTATAGAAAAATTTGAACTTATAGATACTCCGTATGTTGTGGCCAGAAAAGGAATTAAAATCCAGTATTTTGATAAAAAGAATCCTGAGCAACCCGGAACCATTACGGCTAAATACGCCAAGATGACAGAGCTTAAAAACTTTTATGAAGCTAAAGGAAATGTGAAAGTCGTTACCTCTGAAGGACAGACTTTTTTGATGGAAACCATCTTCTGGGATAGGAAAAAGAAAGAAATTTACACCTCAGATACAGTGCATGTTACAGATAAAGACGGCACCACTCTGGTTGCCACCCAAGGAATGCGGGCGAAAGATGACTTCTCTGAATATATTTTTTACAACAATTCAGGAGATATCAGCACCAAAAAAATTCCTGAAAATGAAAGATAGTTCAGTTTCCTCCTGAAATAAGTATTTTTATCCAAAATATAATCCATGGATTTCTTCGCCATCGGACTGATGTCCGGAACCAGCCTGGATGGACTGGACATTTGTTATGCTTCTTTTGAAAAGAAAAATAATACAGACTGGAGTTTCAAACTGTTGATTGCCGAAACCCTTCCCTACAATAATTATTGGGAAAATAAACTTCGCAATGCGATGGCTTTAACTTCGGAGCAACTTTGTGCCTTGCATTCTGAATATGGTTTCTACTTAGGCCAAATGGTAAAAAAATTTATGGTTCAACACCAACTTGCAAAAATTGACGTTATTTCCTCGCATGGCCACACTGTATTTCATCAGCCAAAAAATAAATTTACCCTTCAAATTGGGGATGGTAGAGCCATAAAAATTTTGAATTCTGTTCCTGTAGTGTATGATTTTCGAAGCCAGGATGTTTTGATGGGTGGCAATGGCGCACCGTTAGTCCCCATTGGCGACCAATTGTTGTTCAATGAATATGATGCTTGTCTCAACTTGGGTGGTTTCTCCAATATTTCTTTTATTCATCAGAGACGAAGAATAGCTTTTGACATTTGCCCTGTAAATTTTGTGATGAATTATTTTGCCGAAATAAAAGGGAGAAAATTTGACAAAGACGGAAAGCTGGCTGCTAAAGGAACGATTCATCAGGAGACACTTGAGAGTCTGAATAATTTAGAATTTTATCAACTGAATGGTCCCAAATCTTTAGGCGCAGAATGGGTAACACAGGTAATTCTTCCCAGACTTATAACTTTAAATCCGGAAGATGCTTTGGCAACTTTCTGTGCTCATGTTGCCGAACAAATCGCAAAAGTATTGACTAATTTTGATTTAAAAAATACGCTGGTGACCGGAGGTGGAGCGTATAACCAATATTTAATTCAGGAAATACAGAAACTTTGCGACACAACATTGGTCATTCCTTCTCCCGAAATTGTAAATTTTAAAGAAGCACTCATTTTTGCTTTCATGGGGGTTTTAAGAATCAACAGCCAAAATAACGTTCTGAGTTCCGCAACCGGAAGCAGTGACGATCATTGTTCAGGAATTTTAATTTAAAACAAAACCACCGGATATCGGTGGTTTTATTCTTCTAAGCGTAAAGCTTTTCAATTTTATCCGTAAGCGCATTCATAAAATTCTGAAGCGGTTTTTCCACCATCATTTTAATAAAAGGGTTAAATTTTCCTTCAAAAAGCATCTGTATTTCTGTTTGATTTTCAGAAATTGCATTCATGGAGGTGGTCAGTTCAAAATCTAAACTGGAACTTGCAGATCTCAGTATGGCTCTATTTTCATTGACCTCTCCTACTTTCAATGCGATTTCAGGCATTCCTTTCAGTGAAAATTTAAAACCATCCGCGATAGCTTCAAATTTCTGAAGTCCTTCCGGCATCAATTGTTCATATTGCTGCGGATCTTTCAGAAGTTCCACGAGTTCTGAAACGGGTTTATTAAGTATTATTTTCCTTCCTTCTAAATTCATTTTTATATTTTTGTAAGATTAAAGTCATGCAAATGTATAAAGTTTTTGTGAACGAGAAAAAATTAACCCTCAGTAAATACCCTGAAGATATTGAAAAGAAACTTCGGTATGAAGGCTTTGCGACTTTAGAAATTGCAGTAGATCTTCTGCAAAATACTTCCTGCCCGGAATTGAATGTTTTTAGCGAAAATCTGGAGGAACTGTGGGAAGATTTCACCCATCTGTTTACGGTTGTAGAATCTGCCGGTGGCATCGTGAGCAATCAGAATAATGAAATTCTTTTTATACAAAGGTTGGAAAGATGGGATCTCCCAAAGGGAAAAGTGGAAAAAGGCGAATCTCTGGAGCAGGCTGCCATTCGGGAAGTTCAGGAAGAAACAGGTCTTCAGGAGCTTATTCTTGAAGATTTCATCAATAATACTTTTCATATTTATACTGAACGCAACGGGGATCGAATATTGAAAATTACCTATTGGTTTAAAATGAGCTATGTAGGTAGCAATGATCCGATACCGCAAACCGAGGAAGGAATAACACTAGTAGAATGGAAAAGCAATTCCAAAATTCAGCAGGAAGTGTTTCCCTCCACCTTCCACAACATCACAATGATTCTGAACGAAGTCTGGGAAAAAAATCTTTAAATATATTCCAGAATTTTTTCAAGAGCGATTCCACGCGATGCTTTCAGAAGGATATTTTTTGAAACTATTGGTTGATTTCTTATTGATGCAATCAAGGCTTCTGCGTTTTCAAAAGATTGTGGCGAAATACCCGTTTCCGCAAAATGCTGTCCCACGGTAATAATCTCATCAAACCCAAGGTTGTGGGCTATTTTTAAAATTTCAGTATGTTCGTACAGGCTTTCTTCGCCCAATTCTAGCATATCTCCCATAATAATGGTTTTGGAACCCTCGAAACTCTTAAAATTCTTCAACGCTTCTACCATCGAACTTGGATTCGCATTATACGTATCCAACACAAGAAGCTGTTCATTTTTCTGTAAAATCTGTGACCGCATATTGGTGGGCACATACCGTTCTACTGCGTCCTTAATCTGGCTTACCGCGACATCAAAATGCATTCCTAAACTGGCTGCCGCACAGATATTTGAAAAGTTATAGCTTCCTGTAAGGTTACTCTGTATTTTCTGCCCGTTAATTGATATTCCGACTGAATTATTCTGAGTAAACTGTTCATAATAATAATCAGATTTCTTAGTTCCAAAAGTGATTTTATTAGGATAATCCTTTGTTTTTTCAACCTGGATAGAATCATTTTCATTTACCATGATAAGTTTTTTTTCAGTTTTAAGGAAATCATACAGTTCAGATTTCCCCTTAATAACTCCCTGAAAACCACCAAATCCTTCCAAGTGCGCCTTTCCGAAGTTTGTGATATAGCCAATATCTGGCTGCGCAATTTCACACAGCAACTCAATTTCTTTCTGATGATTGGCACCCATTTCAATAACCGCCATGTCATGTTCGGGCTTTATTGATAGCAGTGTCAAAGGCACACCCAAATGATTATTCAGATTTCCTAAAGTGTATTGAATATTGAATTTCTGAGAAAGAACGGCGTGAATAAGTTCTTTTGTCGTAGTTTTTCCGTTACTTCCGGTCAGAGCAATTATAGGAATACGTAACTGGCTTCTGTGGTATTTTGCTATGTCCTGTAACAACAATAAAGTAGAAGGTACATAGAAAATCTTATTATTGACATCTTCATAATTTTTTTGTTCCACAATCACCGCCAAAGCTCCTTTATCTATAGCTTCTTTGGCTTTGGAAGCTGCATTAAAACGCTCACTGGAGAATGCAAAAAAAACATCATTTTCCTCAACTGTTCTGCTGTCTATTGTGACTTTATTAGATAGAAGAATGAACGGATAAAACGTTTCTGTAATCATGTTCCAAAAATAAAAAATCCTTCCAAACTGGAAGGATTTTATTTAATATAAAATACTATTATCTTCTGGTTCTATTATTATCAGCTCCTCTCGCATCCTGTGCAACGCGGAAACCAATCCATTTATATCCAGTATGTTGATTTTTGAATCTTCTTTGTCCCGGATCCAGCCAATATGCTGTATCCTGCCAAGAACCTCCTTTCACAACTCTTACTTCATTTGAAATTGCTGAAGTTCTGGAGCCGGTATCTTTCTGAAGAACAACTCTGCCATTAGCATCTACGAAGAAATCTCTTCTTGGAGCGTTATACATATTGTAGCTTCCGTCAGCACTGTCTGCCTGTGTTCTGAAATCTAAAGAAGACTGCCTGTCGCCATCTCTGAAATTACTGTAGTCAGCAACGGTTTCTCTTTCAAACTGTCCTGGAAGGCTTCTGTAAAGCAATTTCCCATCAGCCAGCGTATCGTACTGAATACTACCGTCATCTACTCTTCTGTAAGAGCCGTCGCCATTTCTAACGATTCTTTGCGGTGCATTTCCTCTATAATAATTAAAATCGCTGTAATCAGCATCAATGATAGGTCTGTACACATCAGCCGTCCATTCAGCAACGTTACCGAACATTCCGTAAAGACCGAGATCATTGGCCGGATATTGTTTCACATCTGAAGTGTAAGCAGAGCCATCGTTTTTCCATCCCGGAACTCCGGAGTAATCTCCGATACCGTTTTTGAAATTCTCAAGGAATAATCCCTGATTTCTTCCTCTTTTACCGCGGAGATCTTCGATTTGAGGGTTTTTGCCTAAGATATTGTTATACTCTCTGTTCTTTTGGGTTCCTAAAGCTGCAAATTCCCATTCTACTTCTGTAGGAAGTCTGAACTTCTGAACCAGAGGAGCGGCAGGAGATCTGTTAGCAGCCAGCAATCTTTGATTTGCCGTTCTCATTCCGGATTTTTGAGCGAGCCTCTGTTCGTTGATATAAGCTTGCATATCAGGATCGTTAGCTTTAAACTTATCCATGTTGAAAGCAGTACCTCCTAGGTTATTTGACTCGTTGATATAAAGATCTTTCGAGATAATCCCGGCATCCATTAAAGCTTTCTCGTTTGCTCTGTCCGTCAGCCAGTCAGCATATTTATTGGCCTGGCTCCAGCTTACCCCAACTACCGGATAGTAGTCAAATTCCGGCGACCTGAAATACGTTTCCGAAAAATCGTTACGGGAAAGCTCGTTATCCCAAAGAAGGGTATCAGGTAAAGCACCGTTATAGATTTCGCGGTAGCTTGGGTCAGACGGTGGGAAAACATATTTCAACCAGGTAAGATATTCCCGATATTCATAATTGGTGATTTCAGTTTCTCCAAGATAAAAGGAACTCACCTGCATTCTGCGCGGAGAGTTATTCCAATCATGCATTACATCATCTTTCACTAATCCCATTGTAAACGTTCCACCTTCTACGTATACCATTCCGGGCCAGCCTTTTTGTTTCTGCATTTTTCCTGCAAAAAACCATCCTCTTGAATCGTTAGGTTTCCATCCTGTTTTACTTACAAAACTTTTGGTACCTCCTCCGGATGCAGATCCACCACAACTGGTTAATACGAAAGCTGAACTTAATGCTATTAATGAAAACAACTTTAGTTTTTTCATAGTCAGTATAAATATTTTCAAAGTACAAAGAAATAATAAATTTATCAATTAATCAAGAATTG
>JAEYOX010000104.1 GCA_023411265.1 Bacteroidota bacterium
AAACTGAAGCGATACAGCGTTTTTCTTTCATCGTTCTCTTCTTTGTGCATCCAGAACGGCAATAGTGGCCAGATTCACGATTTCCTCTACACTGGAGCGCATCTGCAGGACGTGTACCGGCTGTTTCAGTCCCATGAGAATGGGCCCAACCACCTGTGCTACTTTCATTCCACGGATGATTTTATATGAAATATTGGCACTTTCAAGGTTGGGAAATACAAATACGTTGGCCGGTTGTGTTCCCAGTTTGGAGAAGGGATAGTCTGCCAGATGATCGGTGTTCATTGCGAAATCGGGTTGTATTTCTCCGTCCACAATCATTTTGGGATATTTCTCATGCAAGATTTGCACTGCTTTGGCTACTTTTTTAGACGTGTCGGAGATTCCCGCAAAGTTTTCGTAAGCCAGCATCGCAATCCGCGGCTCTATGGCAAAACTCTTTACCGTGATTTCCGACATCCGGGCGATGTTCACCAGGTCTTCGGTGGTGGGGTTGGCATTTACAGAAGTATCGGCAAAGAAGATGGGTTTCTTCCCGGAAAGAATCATCATCATGGAAGCAATCTTATCCACACCCTGTTCTTTTTCAATCACTTCCAGCAAAGGCCGCAGCACGGAAGTGTAATTTTTGGAAAACCCGACAATGAGCGCATCAGTATCGCCGTTCATCAGCATCAGCGGGCCGAAATAATCACGCTGTCTCACGAATTTTTTGGCTTTATACTCGTTAATTCCTTTTCTCTGGCGAAGTTTCCAAAGAATTTCCCGGTAGGTTTTACGGTTTTCTTCCTGATCATCATCCATTGGATCCACGATAGGTACATCCAGTTCAATTCCGTAGCGTTCCATCTGTTCTTTGATGAATTTCTTTTCTCCTAAAAGAATCGGTTTCGCAATGCCTTCCTCATAAAGGATCTGTGCCGCTTTCAGCACGTTGTACTCTTCCGCATTACTTAAAGTTACTCTCTTCGGATTGGCCCGGGCACGGCTTTGCATCATTCGGATTAGTTTTTCGTCTCTGCCCATCCGGTCCAGCAGTTGGTTTTCGTATTCCTCGAAATTTTCAATAGGTTTTCCGGCTACACCACTATTCATCGCCGCCCTGGCTACCGCACTGGAAACACGGGTAATCAGCCGGTTATCGAAAGGTTTCGGGATGAAGTACTCTCGTCCGAAAGTAAGTGAAGTGAGATTATACGCTAAAATGACGGCTTCGGGCACCGCTTCTTTTGCCAAGTTGGCGATGGCATATACGGCGGCCAGTTTCATTTCTTCATTGATGGTGCTGGCCTGAACATCCAAGGCACCGCGGAAAATATAAGGGAATCCCAGTACGTTGTTCACCTGATTGGGGAAATCGCTTCTTCCGGTTGCCATGATGACGTCTTTTCTGATTTGCACTGCAAGATCATAAGCGATTTCCGGTTCCGGATTGGCCAGTCCGAATACAATAGGGTTTTCAGACATGCTGTTCAGCATCTCAGGCGTCATCACATTTCCTTTGGAAAGTCCGATAAAAACATCTGCACCTTTCATGGCATCTTCCAGGGTGTCTTTGTCTGTATGTGCCATGAAATCTAATTTTTCGGGAGTCAGATTTTCTCTTTTATGATTGATTACCCCTTTGCTGTCGCACATCAAAACGTTTTCTTTTTTCACACCCAGCGAAAGATACAGCTTGGTACAGGCTACGGCTGCCGCACCGGCACCGTTGACCACCATTTTAATTTCCTCAATTTTTTTTCCTGCGAGTTCCAGTGCATTGATGAGCGCAGCTGCCGAAATGATGGCAGTGCCGTGCTGATCGTCGTGCATCAGCGGGATATTGAGTTCTTCCTTGAGTCTCTGTTCTATATAAAAAGCTTCGGGCGCTTTGATGTCTTCCAGATTGATACCGCCAAAAGTAGGCGCAATTCCTTTGACGATTTCGATAAATTTATCGGGGTCTTTCTCATTGATCTCAATGTCAAAAACATTAATATCAGCAAAGATTTTAAAGAGCAGTCCTTTTCCTTCCATCACCGGTTTGGAGGCTTCCGCGCCGATGTCTCCGAGGCCTAAAACTGCAGTTCCGTTGGATATAACAGCCACTAAATTTCCTTTTCCGGTGTAGTCGTAAGCGGTTTTGGGATCTTTTTGAATCTCCAGACACGGAATGGCCACACCCGGTGAATAAGCCAGCGAGAGGTCTCTCGCGGAAGAATGGGGTTTGGATGGAATTACTTCTATTTTCCCGCGCGGTTCTGTCCGATGATAATCGAGGGCAGCCTGGTTAAAGTTTTTTTCGTCTCTATTGGTTTTGTTTGTCATCATTTTATTATTCAGGGTTGACATCCCGGATCCCTTTCGGGTTGGTGGGATATTTAATCTTTTGTTCGGATTAATTTTACTTTTGATCGTTTCACTGATTCAGTGCACCAGTGTGTAGGGTTTTCAGTTTTTATTACTTCTGCGTTTTCGTTGAACACATAGTGTCAGCCGGTATTCAGAAATCCAGAAGGTATTTTTTGTGAAACTGAACCAGGCTTTCGATGGGCTTTTGTACTATCAAGCCTACATTCAGGTTGAGTTCTGCCGCCGCTGCTCTTACAATATCCTCATAAAAAAATGCGATGGAGCCGATAAAATTAATCTCGGATTGTTTGGCTTCCTCGTAGGGTAAAACGTGGTATTCTAAAAAATTTTTCATTTCATCGAAAACCATATTCTGGAAATAAGGATGCGTTTTATTTTCTACCACAAATGTATTGAAGGCAGCGAGATAAGCATTAGCCCGCGGATTGTGGTACATGTTTTTTAAGGCTTCTTCAATGGTGAGCTGATAGGTTTCCGTAAAAGAATGATGAAGGTCTTCCGGCAGTTTTTTCATGAAATATCTTCGCAGCAAGTGTTTGCCGATAGCACTTCCGCTTCCTTCGTCACCAATCAGAAAGCCCAAAGAAGGAAGTTCTTTTCGGATGATATGTCCATCGAAATAGCAGGAATTGGATCCTGTCCCCAGGATGCATATGATGGCCGGTTTGCCGTTATAGGCAGCATAAGCCGCTGCCGTGAGGTCTTCTTTCACAGAAATGTCTGCATTGGTGAAAAAATGCTGCAATCCGCGTTCAACCACCGCACAGTTTTCGGCGATTCCGCAACCGGAACCATAGAAAAAGACTTTTTCCATGCTTTCTTTTATGGCAACGAGCTGTTTGTTTTTGCTGATTTCCGGCACAATGAGTTCAGGCCTGATAATGTTCGGATTGAACCCTGTTGTTTCCGTTTTCAGAACGGTGCTTCCGGTATCATCCAGGATCACCCAGTCGCATTTGGTAGAGCCGCCGTCAACAATGGCTATCATATTTCAACATTTTTTGAAAACAGAATGCTAAAATAGGCAAAATTAAAACAAGAAGCAGCGACTTTGTCAAAATAAGCGCTTTGCCATGATTGTTCATCAGGGGTTAATTTTCCTGGCCTGATACAGAACCGCTCAGCCAATCTTCAATTTCTTCTTCCAGATAGGAAGTCTGTAGGATAATGGAGTTGATGAAATCGTCGGGAAGGCCTTCACCTTCAGCGTTTTCAAGGTTCCAGAGTTCTTCGGACATCAGGGCATACTCGTTATACACTCTTTTGAAACGTGAGCTGGTTTTTTCCAGATTCTGTATCTTTTCCTGTTGCGCCTGAAATTTTCGGTAAGGATTTTTTCTGTTCATTGTTGATGATGTTTCCGGTGTAAAATAGGCTGTAATAAAAGGGTTTCCAAGATAAAAAAACATTTCCGGAAGCATTTGAAAATGAAAATATTATCAGGTGCGGTGCTCATTGGAAGATTAAAAGTACATTATTATTTTAAGGTGAAAAAAAAATTAACAGAAATTAAAACCTTTAACATTTAATTTTAAATTTGCACTCAATTAACCGTAATGATACAATTGCTGCGCAACCAAAAACAGGTTCTTTTTTTTCTTCTGGCCGGGACACTGAGTGCGGTGGTGGAAATAGGAAGTTTTAAAATATTCAGTATTCAGCTTCCACAAATGATCAGTTGGGAGTATAATCTGCAAGGAATACGATATCCGCTGAGCAACGTTTTTTCTACTACCGCCGGTATTTTCTGTAATTATTTTCTGAGCATCTGGTTTGTTTTTGAACGCGGAAAGCATTCCAAAAAAAGAGAATTTGTGTATTTTATCTTGGTTTCATTTATGTCCACTTTGCTTAGTTTAACTTTGTTTCAGGTGTTTTACCATTTTGTTTTCGAGGATGATCTGGACCTAGTGCTCTACACCTTCAGCCCCGAAATGATCAGTAAAATCTCAGCCATTCTTCTGGTAGCTGTACTGAACTATTCCGTCAAGAAAAGAATTATTTTCAACGGATAATTCCTATTTTTGGAACGTATGACGAGAATTTTAAATTATATCTGGCGGGGATGGTTTCTGCTGCTGGCACTCATTATGATTCTTCTTTTCGGAATTCCTGTACTGCTGCTGTCGGTAAAAGAAAAACATTTTAAGTACGCTTATATTTTTATCAGACTATTCTGTATTGTTCTTTTTTACGGAGCCGGATTCCGCTACAGGCTGATTTCGGAAAATGGAAAAAGCCCCGATCCGGATCAGAATTACATCTTTATCGCTAATCATACTTCCACCATGGATATTCTGTTGATGTCCGTGCTTCATCCTCATCATCCGCTGTGTTTTATCGGAAAAGCGGAACTGGCCAGAATCCCGATTTTTGGAATTCTTTACCGCCGGATCTGTATTTTGGTGGATAGGACCAGTCCCAAAAGCCGTGCTGATGTGTATCGGAAAGCGGCCGAAAAAATGCGGCACGGACAAAATATTGTGATTTTTCCGGAGGGAGGAGTTCCGGAAGATCCGGAAGTGATCCTGAGCGATTTCAAAGACGGCGCATTCATCCTTTCTTCTAAACATGATTTTCCTATTGTGGTTTATACCTTCATCGGGCTCAAAGAAATGTTTCCTTTTGATAATGGCAAAGGCTATCCGGGAACGGTTCGGGTGTATCGGAACGATATTTTGTACCCAAAAGAGGCGGCGGGAATGAAATCCAAAGCACACCATCTTATCAAAAAAACTTTGGAGGAGAAGAGCTAAGCAGAATATTTAATTATATTTGTTTTTATTAAAAAATAACGATGGAACACCACCAGGGACAAACGAAATGGTCGCAGTTCGGCTCATTAATTATTATTTTCTTTTTTTGGGGGTTTATAGCTGCCGGAAATTCAATGCTGATTCCGGTATTCAAGAAGAATTTCACCCTCACCCAGTTTGAAGCACAACTTGTAGAATGGGCTTTTTATGCTGCGTATTTTGTGGGTTCGGCGATATTTTTCATGATCTCCCTGAAGAGTGATGTTCTTCAGAAATTCGGATACAAAAAAACTCTTGCGTCCGGGCTGGTTTTGTCTGCTGCAGGAGCATTTCTTTTCGTTCCCGCTGCAGTAATGAATAGTTTCTGGGTGTTTCTATTTGCTCTGTTCACCGTTGGTTTGGGATTTTCCGTTCAGCAGATTGTGGCCAATCCGCTGGCAATAAAAATGGGTTCACCGCAAACAGGAGCACACCGGCTCACTCTGGCCGGAGGCATCAATTCCTTGGGAACAACCATCGCACCTATTTTATTTGGAATCATATTTTTCGGAACCGGCAGCGAGGAGACGGAACTGAATATGGATGATGTAAAAGTTCCCTTTATTATTCTGGGTTCTGCTTTTATTCTCGTTGCACTTTTTCTCATGTTTTCTAGAATACAAGATCCCGAAAAGACGGAAGACGTCGTATCCGAACCTACTGAGCGTTTCCGGCTTTTCAGTTATCCACAGTTGGTATTAGGAATGCTGGCGATTTTTATTTATGTGGGTGTAGAAGTAAGCATCGGGAGCAATCTTCCTGCGCTTTTGCAGACAGAAGCGTTTGGTGGTGTGATGGAACACAGCATTGCACCGTTTATTTCTCTGTATTGGGGAAGTTTGATGATAGGCCGCTGGAATGGCGGAATTAATGTTTTCAATACGTCTAAAACCATTAATCTTTTACTGAAATTCATCGTTCCGTTCATCGCATTTGGAGTCATTATCGGTGCTAATAGCTTAAGCGGAAAAGATGTTTCCGCATTCTATATTTATCCCATCTGGATTGTACTTTTTATCCTAATGAGTTTTATAGGCGGTAAAAATGCAGGAAAAACACTGATGATCTTCGGGATTTCCGGCGCTTTGATGATGGTGATGGGATTGGTATATCCAGACAAACAGATTGCCCAATATTTCTTTATTTCCGGAGGATTATTTTGTTCCATCATGTGGCCCGCTATTTTCGATCTGGCTATTGCAGGACTTGGAAAAAATACGGGTAAGGCATCTTCGTTTCTGATTATGATGATCTTAGGCGGTGGCGTCATTCCATTGATTCAGGGCTGGATCTGCGATTTTGACCAAACCCGGCCAGAAGGAATTCTGGGGATTACCTTTACGCATTTTTCGTATGTAATTCCGGTGCTGTGTTTTATATATCTTGCTTTTTATGGTTTTATAACGCCCCGAATATTGAGAAAGCAAGGGATCTCCCTTTCAGAACCTGAAAATGGCTAATAAAAAATTGCTTCAGCAGTGGTGGTTCTGGGTAGTGCTGTTGTTGCTGCAGGCGTTGCTGTTTTATTTCTTTTCGCAATATCCGCCTGCTGTTCGTTTCTTTGAATTCTTCTTCGAACGACAAAAAGAAGCCCATCAATATCTGTTCGCCTGGCTGCCTTTTTCTGGCGGCGACTTTCTCTATATTGCTTCAGGAATTATAATCGGAGTTTTACTTTTCAGAGTATTTCGCAAATCTACAAGGAAGAGAGCTGTCTTAAATTTATTTAAGTTACTGAATATTTTCTATTTTCTGTATCAAATTTTCTGGGGAATGCTGTATTTTCAGACGCCGCTCAGTGATCAGCTTTCTGCTGTAAAACCGACTGCAGATGAAGCGCAACAGCTAACTCGGGAATATCTGGAGAAATGCCGTCTAACCCGTTCTCAAGTTCGGGAGGATCAAAACGGAGTGTTCACCATTCCTGATACAGATATTATAAAAAAAGAAATTCTGAAACAACAGCAGTTTCTCAACGAAATTGCAGCTCACAAAACGGGGAATTATGTACCATCCATAAAGCCCAGTTTATTTTGTTCCATCATGAATTACACAGGGATTTACGGTTATTATAATCCGTTTACGGCAGAAGCGCAATACAATCCGGGAATTCCCTTTTCGCAGCTTCCCGCAGTGATGGCACATGAAAGTGCACATCAGATGGGATTTGCCCGCGAACAGGAGGCCAATTTCATTAGTTATCTTTTAGGGAGAGATTCAAATGTTCCGGAACTTCGTTACAGTGTGGAATGGTTTGCCCTGAAAAGCCTGTTGAGAAGTCTCTCAGCAAAAGATCCTGCATTTGTAGAGCAAATTATCGACAGTTTCAGCCCTGGAATGCAAAGGGATTATGATTTTGAAAAGCAGTTTTATGAACAGCATGAAGGCGTACTTGAAGTTTTTTTTAGTTTTACCAATAACCTCTTTCTGAAAAGCAATCAGCAGGAAGGAAGTATTACCTATTCTTATTTCACTGATTTGCTGATTCGTTATAAAAGAACGGAGCCAAAAAAGAATCGTGAAAGTTCACGATTCTAAAAACACAAATGATAAAAAACTATTGTTTTTTCCGACTTTGAAGCCATGTAAAAACGCTACAAAAATACAGTTTTAATTTTAGTATAAGTTATTATTTTTAAACAATTGTTTATTTTTTTAGAAGGTTTTTCTTAGGAGAGGAAAGCAAGAATAAAACCACGTTCTTTCAGAGTGAAATGCAGATATGGGATTCCTAATTCTGCTAAAAAGAATAGGATTAAATCGCGTATTATTAACTGAAAAACCCATAATACATTTATTAATATATTACGGGTTTTGTCGTGTAGTCTCGTCTGTGACGATAGGAACTGAATCCGTGTCCGCCGTGGCGGATATGAATCCTATGCCTTTTGTAGCGAAGACGGGAATTGAACCCGTGACCTCAGGGTTATGAATCCTGCGCTCTAACCATCTGAGCTACCTCGCCGTTGTGTAATCCTGCGTCTCGTTGTGCCAACGGGACTGCCTCAACTTTTGAATTGCAGCGTCTCGTTGTATTGGTTTCAACCAGACGTCGTTTTGAGTGGTGCAAATATAAAAATAATTTGAAACAAGGCAAAATTATTTGATGTTTAAAAATGTGATTACATCTGCAGCATGATCCGGGCGTGCAATAATTTTATTTGATGCATCCAAAACAAAATAAGTGGGTGTAGCGTTGATGTTATACGTTTCTGTATAGCTGCTGTTCCAGCCGCGTAGTTCACTGTCATTAATCCAGGGTAAAGCCGCAATTTTGTTGCGGTAGCTGGCAGCGTCGCTATCCAGAGAAAGCCCGATGATTTCAATGTTCTGATCCTTCATCTGTCGGTATTTCTCGAGCAGTACCGGCAAATCCGCTTCACAATGGGAGCAGGTGGAAGACCAGAATACAATTACTTTTTTATCAGCTTTCACATTGTGCAATGACTTAACGTTGGTATTGGCAGCAGACTGAAACGAATAATCCGGGAAAACAGCACCCAACTCTATATTTTGATTGGAAGCGATAGTGGAAGCTAACCGGTCATTGATGGTGCATTTCAGATTTTTGGCAAGAGTGAGGTATTTTTCCTTCATCTCAGTCATTGCGTACACATCAAATATCTCAATTAGTTCCGAAAGAACCGTCTGTCCACGTGGAGTTTCGGTATTCAGCGCATTCAGAAGCCTGTCTGTAGCTTCTGAAACCTGTGCATTGCCGGCAGTATTCATATAGCGAATCAGCAGCGGGCGAAGCAGGGAAGAGGTTTCCAGCATAGCTCCTGAATTTTGAATGAATTTCAGAATTTCGTTTTGATCCGGCTTTTTTGCGTTTTTCTCAGACAATAAATTATTGTAATGCGTATGGTAGTAATATACGAAAGGGTTTTTAGACGCATCAATAACAGGTTTGTTTCTTAATCTTTCAATTTCTTTGTTCACTGCTTTGCCGAACTCGGAATCTTTTCTGTAGTATTCCTGAATCTGAACCAAAGCGGGAGCAATTAGTTCTGTTTTCTTCTGATGATCCTGTACATTTTCCATCAGTATATTGGCTTCATCCTGATAAATTACATTAGTGATTTTATCATTTGACGTTTCCAGGATAATGCTGATATTTTTATTTTCAGAAATAAGATTGAATGCTGCATTCACTTCCGGAAAGTATACTTTCATCATCCCTGTGTAGGGAGTGGCAACCTGAAAAGTCAGTCCGTTTCCTTTCCGGTTTTCGCGGGCTGCTATAATATCTTTTGAGCCGTTCAGGGTGTAAAGAATGGCTTCTTTTCCCTGAAAATGTGCAGGCGTCTGCAGTGATACAGAAAACTGCGCATTTAAAAGAACGGCAGCTAAAATGGCGATCAATAATAACGTTGGTCTCATGAGTTGCATTTACACAAGGATATTTTTTTCAGTAAGGGTAATTTTTTTCTGTTCTCCGATAGAAAACATATAATCTTCTAGTACTTTTTCCGTGGTTCCTCTCAGCCCTCTTGCGCCCAATCCTTTTTCCATTGTTTCTTCCACAATTTTTTCAATAGCACCGTCCGTGAACTCCAGTTTGATGCCGTCCATCTTAAAAAGTTCAATGAATTGGTTTACAATTGAGTTTTTCGGCTCTTTCATAATACGAACCATCGTTTCTTTGGTGAGAGAATCCAAATATGTCACGATAGGGAAACGTCCTAGCAATTCAGGAATGAGTCCAAATTTTCTGAGATCAATGGCGTTAAGCTGGCTCAAAATATATTCTTCTTCCTGCTTTTGATTCAGTTTTTCCGCACTGAAACCGATGGCCTGCTTGTTCAGTCTTCTTTCAATAATTTCTTTGATTCCGTCAAAAGCACCGCCTGCGATAAATAGAATATTCTGAGTATTTACTGAAATATACTTCTGATCAGGATGTTTTCTTCCACCCTGGGGAGGTACATTGACGATGCTGCCTTCCAGTAATTTCAATAAACCCTGCTGAACTCCTTCGCCTGAAACATCTCTGGTAATGCTCGGGTTATCGGATTTTCTCGCAATTTTATCAATCTCGTCAATAAAAACGATTCCTTTTTCGGCTCTTTCCACGTTATAATCGGCCACCATCAGCAACCGGGAAAGAATACTCTCCACATCCTCGCCTACATAGCCGGCCTCAGTAAGAACGGTGGCATCCACAATACAGAACGGAACATTCAGTTCACGGGCAATCGTTTTTGCAAGAAGCGTTTTGCCTGTACCCGTTTCGCCAATCATGATGATGTTAGACTTTTCAATTTCGATTTCTCTCTTTTTATTCTTGGCGTGAAGAAGGCGTTTGTAATGGTTGTAAACCGCAATGGAAAGTTGTTTTTTAGCCTGATCCTGGCCTATGACATACTGATCCAGAAATTCCTTTATTTCTTTTGGTTTTTTCAACTCGTCTAATTGTTCAGCTGCTGAAGATCCCGTTTCTTTTATACTTTCTGTAACGATGGAATGGGCTTGTTCAATACATTGGTCACATATATAACCGCTCTGTCCCGATACCAGTATCTCTACTTCGCTGCGTTTGCTTCCGCAGAACGAACATTGATTAGGATTCATTTATTTTTAAAAAATTATTGTTAATGGGTGAAAAAAATTTTGTCAAAGTTACGGACTTTGACAAAATAATTTTATGCGTTGATGATGGCATTTTGAATTTCCTGAAATTCATCCTGTGATAGTTGGAGCCTTTCGTTGGTGAAGTTGAGGTCGCTCATGGTATTTAGCGGAACCAAATGAATATGGGCATGCGGCACTTCCAGGCCTATCACCGCAATGCCTACCCGAACGCAGGGAATTGCATTGCCTATTTTTTTACCTACTTTTTGAGCAAACGTCCACAAATTCCTGAAATCTTCACTTTCCAGATCGAAAATTAAATCCGTTTCTTTCTTTGGAATTACCAGCGTGTGGCCTTTTGCCAGCGGCGAAATATCCAGAAACGCAATGTGCATTTCATCCTCGGCAATAATATTTGCAGGGATTTCCCGGTTGATGATTTTAGTAAAAACAGAACTCATATTAAATAGATTTACAAAGAAATTTCAAGAATTTCAAAGGAAAGTTTGTTTCCATTCGGCAAAACGACTTCTGCCTGTTCGCCAACGGCTTTTCCCAGCAATCCTTTTGCGATAGGCGTGTTTACTGATATTTTCCCGGATTTCAAATCGCTTTCATTATCTGGAACCAGCGTGAATTTCTGTTCCTGTCCTGTCCCGTTATTCTTTAGCCGTACTGTAGTCAGAATGGCTACTTTTGAAGTATCCAGTTTGCTTTCATCAATTACTTTGGAAGTCGCAATTGCGTCTTTCAGTTTTGAGATTCTCATTTCCAGCATTCCTTGTGCTTCCTTAGCTGCATCGTATTCCGCATTTTCCGAAAGGTCGCCTTTATCTCTTGCTTCAGCTATCTGCTGGGTGATTTTTGGGCGTTCTACAGTTTCCAGCCGTTCCAATTCAGTTTTCATTTTTTCCAAGCCTTCTTGCGTGACGTATGTTGCCATAATTATTGTTTAAATTAGATAAAAAAAATTATCCGGCCATTACAGCCCGGACAATGTTTATATTTGTATTTCGTTTCACAAATATAAACATTTTTTATTTATGAAAAATAAACAGAGCTTTTTTTTGATTACGATTCAGTTGATTTTCTGTTATTTAAACCTTGCTTCATGCAGCAGAACTGCAGATACTGTGAGTTGTTTTCCCGACGCTCCTGTAAATGTGGTTTTGAATCTGAATTTACCGGCGTATTATCCACTGCAGAATACCGGAGGATGGATTTATGTTGATGAACAAAGTCCGGGAACAAGAGGATTGATTATAGTTCGCACCGGCAATGGATTTATGGTGTATGACCGCAATGCGCCACACCTTTGTCCGAATCACGACACGACTCTGGTTGTGGAAAATAATATAAGAATTGTATGTCCGAAAGATAGTGCAGAATGGATTTTAATTACAGGAGAGCCTATTAAATCAGCCCAGGTTCCTCCGAAAATTTATCCTTACGATTATCAACCCGGAACCAATATTCTTTCCATTTTTTATTGATTTTTAAATGAAAGTTGTTATTCAAAGAGTTTCAGAAGCTTCGGTAGTGGTAGGCGGGCAGAAAGTCGGTGCTATTTCCAACGGGCTTATGTTGCTCATCGGTATTGATGAGCAGGATGATGAAAAAGACGCAGAGTGGCTGGTGAATAAAATACTGAATCTTAGAATCTTCAGCGATGCGGAGGGTAAAATGAATCTTTCGGTTCAGGACATACAGGGAGAAATCCTTTGTGTGAGTCAGTTTACGCTTATTGCAGAATATAAAAAAGGAAACCGTCCAGGTTTTTCCAAAGCAGCAAAACCCGAACAGGCTATTCCTTTGTTTGAATATTTTAAAACTCAAATCCTAACATCCGGATTGAAAACAGAAAGTGGTGTTTTCGGAGCGGATATGAAAGTCTCTTTGCTGAATGACGGTCCGGTAACCATCGTTATGGACAGCAAAACCCGGCAATAATTGCATAAAAAAAGCCTCTGAAAAGGCTTTTGAACAATTAGTTGGCAGGTACACTGCTGAAACTCATAGAACTTTTCACGTTTATATCCGAAGTGGGCGAGGATTTTAGTTCATACACAATTCTTTGCTGTACCGCATTTCCTGATTTCATAATATTGTCCAGCGTTTGGTTGTTGTTCACATCTAAAGAAAGAGTATTCCCGATATTATCCGCAATATTCGTTCTGGAAGCCACCAAAACTTCTGAACTGCCTGAAGAAAGGTACACTTTTACACTTTTGAAAATCCCCATACTTTGATTGTTGGAAGTAATGGAAAGCGTTGTGGATGTTACCCGAATATCTTTTACATTGGCTGAAGAACCGAAAAGCTGGTGAATGCTGCTGCCTGCTGCAATTGCGGAAAGCTGCGTATTGGCGGGGGATCCCTGTGTTACAACAATGTTAGCGGAATAAGGAAATGTGTTCTGCATAATAGATGAAACCGTAGAGCAACTTGCTAGGGTAGCAGTAGCGATAACCGCTGATAAATAGACATTTTTCATTTTGATCTTTTTTTTGATTTTTACAGAAATTGTACCAAATAGTATTTTAATCTCGTGGTTCAAAGTTATGGAACTTTAAGGTATGACCGAATGTCCGGAAGCCGCGAATTATTTTCATAGTAACAGAACATTATTTCCTGCAACAGGTGAACCCGAAATCCCAATAGTTTGTTCTGTTGTTTTTTAGACAAAAAATAAAAACGAGAAAACCCCTCATCCTAAATGAGTGTGCGAAAAAAATCTTATTTTTAGAGCCATTTAGATTAAAAATATGGACAAAAAAGAACTTCGCAGTTCCATTTTTCGGCATTTGGACGGGATCGTAACTGCTCCGATAGTGGCTACGCTTCACGAAAAAAAAATACTCAACCTTATTAGCCAACAAAAAAGAATCACCCTTAGCGACATTTCAGAGTATCTTCCCATCAACGAGGGATATATGAATGTAGCTGTACGTGCTTTGGCCTCTCAGGGTTTTATTGATTATCAACTGAATTCCCATACAGATACGGTGGAACTCACTCCTAATGTTCATACTCCTTTTCTCCTTCAGTATGCTTCGCTATATGATAAAGTTATTCCCTATCTGAAAGAATCTTTACATCCAATTTTTCAGGAATTGGAACAGGGCGCTTTTGAAAAGTTTTTTTATCTTTTTGATGAATTAGACAGAAATTTTGGACTTCCGGTTCCTAAGGAAGATCCAGAGAAGAAAGTATTTGCCCAAATTTTAAAGCACCTTGAAGGCTGTCTTGTGGCACCGCTCATTGTCCAGTTGGGAATGAATGGAATGTTTCATAAATACTTTATGGAAACCTCTTTCCAGGCGGCAGAGTTTCATAAAAACCCTGAACATTTCGAAAAAATCCTGAATTTTCTGTCTACTTTGGGATGGTTTACAAAACATCAGAATAATTATAAATTTACCGAAAACGGACTTTATTTTGCGCGCCGTGCAACCTCATACGGAGTTACGGTTTCTTATCTTCCGATGCTGATGCAGATGACCAGTTTACTTTTTGGAAATCCTGAAAAACTGCGTGATAACAATGAAAGTAAGGAAGAGATTCATGTGGATCGTAAGATGAATGTGTGGGGAAGCGGTGGTGCACATTCCACTTATTTTCGGGTGGTAACGGATTTTATCATTTCCATTTTTGATCAGCCGATTCATCTGCAGCCAAAAGGGATTCTGGATATGGGATGTGGAAACGGAGCCTTTATTCAACATATTTTTGAAACCATTGAAAGACATACGCTTCGGGGAAAAATGCTGGAAGATTATCCGCTGTTTCTCGTTGGTGCTGATTATAATCAGGCCGCATTAGATGTAACCAGAGCCAATCTTATCAGTAACGATATTTGGGCAAAAGTGATATGGGGAGATATTGGAAATCCCGATCGGCTGGCCAAAGATTTACAGGAAAATTATGATATTGACCTTTCAGATTTACTGAATATCCGCACTTTTCTGGATCATAACCGCATCTGGAAGGAACCGGAAAATATGAATACTGACCGTATTTCTACTTCTAGCGGAGCTTTTGCGTTTCGGGGAAAGAGACTTCCCAATAAATGGGTGGAGGAAAACCTGAAAGAACATCTGAGTTTATGGCTTCCCTATATAAAAAAGAACGGACTGTTGGTTATCGAACTGCATACATTGGATCCGAAAATTACAAGCCTGCATTTGGGCGAAACTGCGGCTACGGCTTATGATGCCACCCATGGCTTTTCTGACCAATACATTGTAGAAGTGGATGTTTTCCATAAAATATGTGCCGAAGTTGGGCTTACTGCGGATAAAAATCTGTTTAAAAAATTCCCTGATTCCGAGTTGGCTACAGTGACGATTAATATGTTGAAAGCTTAAAAAAATCCGCCTTTTTAGTGACGGATTTCTATATATTGATCGATTTTTAGAAATTATTTTGTGCGCAGGCGTTCTTTTATTTTCTGGATATTTTCTTTGGCTGTATCTTCCAGAATCAGGCTGGCACTCATATAAATTCGTTCAGGCATCAGGTGTTCAAAATGCTCTGTTCCTTCCCAGGAAACTTTTTTGATGAGTGCAAGTGCAGCGTCGCTACGTGTGGACAGGGTTTCCATAAATTTTTCTAATGCGGTGTCCATCTCCTCAATGCTTGACGAAACCGAATGATAAATATTATGGGTTTTTGCCCATTCAGCCGATCGGAAATCCGCATCTATGGCCATGGCAGTAAACTGTGATTTCCCAATTTTTCTTTCTACGTAAGGGCCAATGACGAAAGGTCCGATTCCCAAATTCAGCTCTGTTAACGCTAAAGAAGCATCGCTGGTTGCAAAGCAGTAATCGGCACCGCAGGCAATCCCCACACCGCCGCCGGTAGTTTTTCCCTGAACCCGAACCACGACAATTTTGCCGCAAGTACGCATGGCGTTCAGAACCTTGGCGAACCCGCCGAAAAATTCCTTGGAAGTTTCCAGTTCGCTGATTTCCAACAATTCATCAAAACTTGCTCCGGCACAAAAGGCTTTTTCGCCCTCCGATTTCAGAAGGATAGCTTTTACTTCTTTCTTAGCACCTTCTTCTAAGATGGTTTTGGCCAGCAGTTCTAATATATGTCCGGGCAACGAGTTGCTTTTTGGGGTGCCAAAAGTAATTTCGGTAATTTGATTTTTTATTTCTGAGATAACAAAAGGTTGTGTCATAATTCATTTTTTATTTTAGGATGATTCACGATCAAATTCCAATAAATATTTGTTGATGTAAAGTTCTTTTTCTTTTGATTTATATTGCTGGATATATCGGGGATGTTCCAGAACCGTTATTTGATCGAACAATTTTTCCCGGTCATTAATTTTTTTCAGGAAAGCAGCATTTTTTACGCCCAGTATAAAAACTTCTGACGTATCCAATCCTAAGCTGATGTGCTTTTTTAACGATTCTATCATAAAACCCTCAACAGAAGCAAACAGTTCTTTATCATCATAATAATTAGCATTAACATACACACCATTCTTTCCTTTTTTGGTAATGGCTAATGGGAATGGTGAATTGATGTAAAAATCCCGGTAAAAAACTGCTGTGCCACCGTAAGCTTTTATCATTTCATACAGAAAGACCGATGACACTTCGTGGGTTCTTGCAGATTTCATTGTGATTCCGCAAGCACTTTCCAGTCTTTTGGTGTCGGTAAAAGGAACGCCTGTAACGCCAGCTCCGTGCCGGCTCGGATTGATTCCGATCAGGAATCTGCGGCTTCTGTTGTCTCCGTAGAACTTGTCATAGAACTGTTTCATAACGATGAGCGTTTCGGGATTGTCCAGAAACGGATTCATCACCTGAAAATCCTTAGGAAGCTCACCCTGGTATTTCAGGTTTTTATTGAAAGCGACTACTTTTTCTCCGAAATTCATATCATCCTATTAATCCGAATTGCTCGAAATGATGGGTAAAATGTTTTCTTTGGAACAATTCCCACATCTCCTTGTTTAGCATTCCAAAAGTTGCATGATAGTGTTGTGCGTGGGGATTTTCACGATAATAAATCTGAAATTCCTTCAATGAATTTAATAGTTCTTCCTTGGCGCTATCTAAATTTTTATACCGAAGGACGGGCATTTCTCCTTCTTTCAAGAAAGGATATTGTGCGCCGGGGCGAATTTTTTTGTTCGTGTACAGCCAATCCTGAAGCTTTTCGGTTTGCTCTTCCGGTATTGGGGCAAAATCTTTCGGATCATTCTTTGCCATGCTATTTCTAACCACTTCTTCCAAATGCTCCACCATCATTTGTGGTGTCATTTTTCCGAATTTCGATTCCGAATTTTCAGTCAGCCCGTTTAATAGTTTTTTTACAGAGTTGAATTTCAGATCCAAAAACGGTGAGTGTTTGGCCACCAGTGTCAAAATTGTGGCCACACAAACGATCTCTTCCCGCTGGTTCACCACTTCTACCAACCATTTTACAACGCCTGAAGGAATATTTCTTCCTTTCACCCCACGATTGATTTTTTCTTTTGCTGTCAGGTAAACCGTGATCGTATCTCCGGCATACACAGGCTTGAAGAAACTTGCATTTTCAAGTCCATAGTTTGCGATTACAGGGCCTTTTTTTCCGGAAACAAATAATCCGGCAGCCGCAGATAAAATAAAATACCCGTGAGCAACCGGTTGATCGAAAATAGTTCCGGTTAAACTGGTTGCATCGGTATGCGCATAAAAATGATCCCAGGAAACATTGGAAAAGTTCACAATATCTGCTTCCGTCACAGTTCTTCCGGCGGTTTCCAGAGAATCGCCGATTTCTACTTCTTCGAAATATTTTTGGAAAGGATGCTTATCGCTGTATTTTTTATCTGCACCTTGGGTATACATTTTCGTGATTGCCGTGAGGACATCCGGAGATCCCTGAATGGCAGTTTTTTGTAAAAAGAAATGAAGCCCGTTCAATCCGCCCATTTCCTCGCCACCTCCGGCTCTTCCCGGACCTCCGTGCATAAGGGTAGGCAAGGGTGAACCATGGCCTGTGGATTCCTTGGCGTTATCACGGTTCAAAACAAAAATTCTACCGTGCGCAGACGCCATTTTCCATGAGGTTTCCGCCACAAATTTTTCATCATGGGAAACAATGGAACCTACTAAGCTCCCTTTTCCGCGTTTTGCAAGTGCTGCTGCTTCTTCTGCGTCTTTATACGGCATCAAAGTGGACACAGGACCAAATGCCTCCACTTCATGTGAAATATTCTTTTCAAAAGGCTGATCATTGTAAAATACTTTTGGCGACATGAATGCGCCGCTTTCAAAATCAGCGTCCAACAGTTCGTGCTTTCCGTCGTAAATAAGCTCAGTTTCAGCTTTCAGCTGATCTATTTTTCCTTCTAAAACTTTCAGTTCTTTCTTTCCGACTATGGCTCCCATTCTGGTTTCCCTGTTCAGTGGATTTCCGATTCTAGTCTGATCCAGAGCTTTTGACAGTGCATCCTGTA
>JAEYOX010000106.1 GCA_023411265.1 Bacteroidota bacterium
AACTGGAATCGAAGTTTGAATATCAATATTTGAATTACCCTAATCATTTTCAGGATTTTGGAAGTATTCTGACCTTGAAATATTCTCCTTTTTCAAAAAATATTATGACTCCCGCAGGAAAATATACGTATGAACAGGGCTATCCGGAAGTGTATTTTAATTACGAAAAAGGGATGAAACTTTTGGGCGGTGAGTTCGATTATCACCGTCTGGATCTGTTGTATCTTCAGATTATCAAAACCACCTTAGGCACGACAGGAACGCGGATTTACGCAGGATTGCAGGAAGGAAAAGTTCCTATTTACAATACTTTTGAAATGGGCGGACTCGATCACTTTGAACATCAGAAACTCATTAATCGTGTGAATTTCACTACGTATCTCGGATTTGCCACCATGCCTTCTGCTAAATATTTTAATGACCGGTTTGTAGGCTATTATCTGACCCACCGACTCCCGTGGAACTTCAGGTTTTTAGGCAAAAAATCGTCCAGCATTGATATACTTTACAAAGGCATCATCGGTGATTTCAAGAATATGAACGATCATCAATTCGAATTTGAAAAGCTGGATCGCCTTTATCAGGAAATCGGATTTGAGTACAATAATATTTTCAACACCGGATTCAATCTCGGTTTCTTCTACAGAATCGGGCATTATGCACATCCGAAATTTGTAGATAATATCGGTTTCCAGATTAAACTCCAGATGCTCGGTTTTTAAAGCTTGATGTGAGCCGACAAGGTAACCCCGAATTTCGGTGGTACTCTTCCGTCCGGCAGCGGATTCAGATGCGTAAGCCTGTGAATGAAATCAACCCGAATAAATCTGAAGATATTGGAAACTCCGTATCCTACTTCCATATACGGTTTTCCCTTCAATCCCTGAAAATAATTGTGTCCGATACTGTTGCCGGCCATCATTTTCGGATCCAGTGAGCCGACAAGGTAATTAAAAGTAACATGATTCCGCCAGTGTAATTTCCTGATCAGTGGAAGGCTGTTGGTAATAAGGCCTTCCAGATTCTGGATATATTGAAAGGATGCGTACCTGTTGCTGGTGAATTCAAAAAACCGCATCATGTTGAACGCATATTTGTTGTAAAACATGAAATCATTTCCCAAATGATTTTCCAAAAGCGGATACGGCAGCTGCCCCGGAATATAACCGCCAGTTAAGGAATATTCTCCCCTTCCGAAGATTCCCATAGGAACAGTCTGTTGCACATTCAACGTGAATTTATTATAATCAAAATCGCTGTCCAGCACACCTTTTATTCCTCGGTGATACCGGAAAGTCACGAGCGGATTGTAAATATTGTCTTTCAGGTTGAGCTGTGTGTTATTCGCCCGCTGCAAAATTCTTCTTCCCGGTCTCCAGACGGTTTCTGCTATTAATTCTGAAGTTTTGTAATCATTCATTATTCCCTGATCTGGATCGAGGTAGACAAAATCAAAAAGCGGATCGAAGGTAGAATGTTTAAAAGTGACTTTCTGCGTCAGTGAATTCAGCACATCCATTCTAAAATACGCCTGATACTGATCTTCCCAAAACGGCCGTCGCACGCTCATTTTTCCATTTTTGGTAAATGCATTGAAAATATTGTTCATCCGCACAGAAAAGTCTTCATACTGGAATGCCACCTGTCCCAAATCGTGAGAGTAGTTCACCCCTGTCTGCATCCATGGTTCACGGGAAATAATATAATCCGCATGAACGCCGTATTTCAGTTTTTCATCTTTAAAACCATGGCTAAGATATCCGCCGAAAATCCATTTCTTGCTGAAATGCTGATTGGTTTTAAATCCTACTCTCAGCCGCAAGCCTTCCACATCATTATAACCCAAAGTGTAGAGATACGGACCAATACTGATGTTCCCCACTTTATAATATCCGTTCAGCAAAACCTCGATCACATCCAGATAGGTGCGCAGGGACGGGAGATTTTTCACTTCTTTGATCATGCCATACATTTTTTTCTCAGCTGCGGTCATCGTGCCGTGTCTGTTCTGTTCCCAATAGGCTTCATCCTCTGTCGCCGCATTTTCCAACACCACCACTTCTTTCTCAAAAACCTCCTTATTGATGGGCTGGTTGATGACCGGATCTTTAATGGAAGAATAATATTTCAGAAAAACGGCAACACTTTCTTTTCCCGGCCTGGCCGTTTCCAGAAATACCCGGGTTTTCCCCGGAAGCCAGTTGTCCTCTTCCGGAAGCCGCATCATTTCTTGCTGAATTTTCAGGGAATGGATAAAATTGATGTTGGCTGTCGGCATAATTTCCGCATCTATTCTGAAAAGCGAATACGTGCCATGATTGATGAGCATACTGCCCATAAAAGCGAGATCAGACTCCCTTTTAGGTTTAAAATTCAGGAGATAATACCGTTCTCCGTCTATTTCGTGGTTTTTGCTGACGAGTTCATAATCATACAGCAGTTTATAGGTATCATTAATTGGTGAGACGAAATCTTTCCCCAGAATCCGAATGTTGTTGTTATAGAAATTGTATTTCACAAAAGTAGAACTGGTGAGTTGGGTAAACATGCTGCCATCTTCAATCCCGATACCTTCAATTTTAGTTTTTTTTATGATTTCTGTAGACTGATGAGGACTTTTCTGATAGTAATAATCTGAAAGGTTTTCTGAAATAAACACTGGCAACACCGGTTTGCCGTCCTCTCCGGCCACTTCTTTGGCAGTTTCCATAATGGTTTTGA
>JAEYOX010000107.1 GCA_023411265.1 Bacteroidota bacterium
TTGATCTGAGGAGAAAATTCAAATGATTTTTCCGAATGATTTTTAAAATGAATAAGGGATATTTTATTGACAATCATACTTCTATGTTGAGATATATCAGGTTTTCATTAGAATTCCAGCGTGGCAAAAGGTAGAAAACAATGAAATTTTTCTGCTGATTTTTTCTCTTCAAAAATTTTGGTAAAGATAAAGCTTTCCAATCGGAATATTTCAGTATCCGAAATTGACAAAATGCGGAATATCCGTAGCGAAAGACTGCATCTGGAAACGGTCGTTCCGGTAACCGTTAAACTCAAAGACGGAATCATTTCCCATTGGAACTTTCGGATAATACATCAGCGAAACCTGAATTCTGTTGAACACCAGATACGGATTATTGATCAGAACTCCAATTCCGAATTTACTGTGTGTACTGCTGCTGAACAGGGAATTTCCGTTTTGGGAAAGCCACCCCACCGCTGCTGTGGCATAAGGACTGAAATGAAAATTTTTCCAGGTTTTGTTGATGAACATTTGCAGCTGATAACGGAGAATCAGTTTTTCAGTCCCGATGTAATCGCCGCTGTAAGCAGGGAATTCGAGCGGTGAAGATAGATTGATTCGGTCATGATAGGAGTAATGATATTGCGGCGTTCCAATGGCCCATGTTGGCGAAAAAAAGTGGCGAACCTGTGCAAATTTCCAGTTCTGAAGCGGTGTAAAATAAGTGCCCTCCAGCCGGAAAGCATCTCGCTGAGTTTCGCCGTTGAAAAATCTTCCGAATTCTGTTTTCACATTGAAATATCCCCAGTTGATGAAACTGCCGAGTGATGCCGAAATTCCTGCATACGGAACAGTTTTGTTGCCTCTGTTAAGCGCACCCGTCGTAAATCCGAACGATTTCCCGTATGGAATATCCTCAGGGAGATCGTACTGAAAAATATTTTTCTGAACGGAAAATTTCCTTTCATTATACATCGCTGATGCTAAAAAACTGTTCGATGATCGGAAGAACCCCAGCTGATCCTGTTCCGGACGGTCTTTGTACTGATAATTCTGAATCCGCCCTAATATAGCAATGTTTCTTGAAATTTTTCCATCACTGATGAATACAGGGAACTGATATCCTCCCCATAAATCCTGCCGGTATACTTTGATCTGAACTTCCGGAAAAACTTCTGTAAAATTAGGAAGCAGCACTCTTCTCTTAAAATATTCAAACTGAAAACCACCTGCCCATCGGGTGAGCGGTGAAAAGAAATCCCGTGTTGCGCTCGCGCTGATCCGTTCGTTGTCAAAGAAATCTTTTTCTCCGGAAATATTGGCGTTGATGAAAGTACGGTATAGATTGTAAGCAGTATAGCTACCTATTAAATGATTTTGTTTATCTCTTGAATTATAAGTGTAACCGAGGCCGATTTCATGGCCTAATCCCAGCAGATTCTGTTCGGTGAGTCCGAAGCCGGTTTCGCCATTAGAGTAACTCATGCTTGGTTTCAGGCTCCAGGAATCCAGTACTTTCACATTAATATCGATGGTTTCTGTATCATCATTTTCCTCAATACTGATATTCACCCTGTTGATGAAAGGCATACTTCGGAGAATGCGCTCCGATTCATAAATTTTTTGCGCATTATACGGTTCTCCTTTTCGGAAAAGCAGATAATTATTTATTGTGGAAGGTTTAGAATCAATATGAATGCGGTCTGCAAGCCGGTCGTACCATTTCGCATCTTTTCTTTCTTCATTTTTGGTGTATCCGAACGGATCTACCGTTTTCACGTTAATATTGCGGATGATTTTTCCGTCGTGCATTTTCTGCTCCGGAATTTTTTCCCACGATTCTACGGATACAGAATCCGCTTCTCGCCGGAAAATAAAGCGGTGGACGAATTTCGTGAATTTTCTTTTGTCTGAAAATTCTTCAATTTTATAATACAAAGAATCCTTTTTCTCCTGCGCCCGGAGAAGCACACTGCTGCTGAATAACAGGATAATGATAAAAAAAGTTGTAGTTCTCAATGTATTGTTTCGCCCATTTGATTATCAATTTATAAGCCAAGAAAGTATAAGAAAAAAGAAAGGAAATGCGCTGCATAGTTCTATCCAAAAGGAAAAATAAAGATCATCATTCGTGTTTTTTGCAAAATAAATAAGCGTAAAAGTAACCGTCTGTGTAAGAAAAAAAGCAACTGCAAATGAAAATTGTAAATAGAATATCGCTGTTATCGCTGCTGCAAATATTAAAAAATAGGCAAGATATTTGGTATTCTGAATGCCCATCATTTTTGGAAAAGTAATGATCTTGTCTTCGTGCATATCTCTGATGTCAAAAGGTAGAACAAGAGCGGTGACCAACAGCCAGGAAATGAAGAAAATTCCGAAATTAAATTCAGGTAGAATTAGCCAGGAATTGATTAAAGCCCAGATGAAGCCCACATAAAAAATCTTCAATAAAGGTATTTTACGGATAAATTTATCCAGAAATACAGAGTTGTACAGCAAACCAAGTATCACAATTGTGAGCCATTTCAGAAGCCGGATTTCGTTGTGATTTAGGAAAATTAATATTGCAGAAATAATTCCGGACAGAATGTTGAATACCAAAACTTTGCGGAAATGACGGGAACGTTGGTACTTTGTATAAAGATATCCGCTCCAGTACGTGACAAAAATGAGAACTATGGTAGGAAACCGAACCAGATTCTGTTCCAGCATGAAAAATACGGCCAGTAAAGTGCCGCACAATGCAACAAATATCTGGCTCTCTACAATGTATTTTTTTAGTAAATTTAGGAACTGCATTTTAACGGTATCTACACTTTGGTATCCAATGAAATACAAAAGTAACGATTCGAAATTGGGCTGAGTAAAATAAGACCTATGAAAAAAATCCTTTTTATATTCCTGTTTTTAGGAATTTCAATGACCATGAGCGCACAAAATTATTACGAAACTCAGTGGAAAAAAATTGAGAATAATTACAAAAAAGGCCTGTTCAAAAGCAATCTGCCTATTATTTTGGAAATACAAAATCGGGCACTGAAAGATAAAAATTCAGTACAGCTTATCCGCTCCCTGAAAGCAGAATTCAGTATTGTGAATCAAACAGACGACGACCCTCAGAATGATTCGGCTTCGGGTTTTTTTTCGAAACTGCAAACCATAGAAAAGGAATTAAAGAATGATGAAAAAGTATTGTATAAAGTTCTGTTGGGAGAATTTTTCGATGAATATTACAACAGCAATTCCTGGCAGATTAATCAACGCACCAATCTTAACAATCAGGATTTTTCACAAATAGAATCGTGGAGCAAACAGGATTTTAAAAATTTTCTTTCAACAAATTATGCTGAACTGAAACAGGAAAAAGCAGTTTTGAAACAAATTAAAATGCAGCAATACAAAGAGATTTTCCAAAATACTGAAAATCTGGAGTATTTTCCTACGCTGTTCGATTGGAGTTCCAGCCAGCAAATACAGTTTCTGCGCAATCAGCAGTTATTCACACCCAATGAACTTCATGCGAATCATGATAAAATCAATACTCTTTTTGATGAATTGATTGCCCATCATCCCGGGAATTCTCAACTGTACTTTCAGCACCAGAAAATCAATTATACATGCGAATTTACCAATTGTAAAAATCGTCTGGAACAGCTGCAAAACCTGTTCAGATCTTCTGCCGAAGGTGATTATAAAGTAATGATCGCTGATGATATTGCTGAAGAACTCCTTCAGAAAAACCAACATAACGAAGCTCTTTTACTCATAGGAACGGTGAAAAAAACCTATCCGAAATCTAAATTCCTGAACAATATCATCAACCGTGAAAACGCTATTGTCAATCCGTTGCTTCTTTTTCATTACGAAAAAGAAACGCAAAGCCAAAAACCCATTCACATCGTTGCGGAACACAAAAATGTGGACCGTTTTTCACTGAATATTTATCAAACCGATGATGTGCAGGGATTCATGAATTATGTGTACGATTCTTACAGGCATGATTTTGAATCCGTGAAAAAGACATTGGTTCGGAAAGAAATCTTTGAAATTCATAACAAAAAGGATTACCGCAGTTACAAAACCTCTTACGAAATCCAACCGCTTCCTTCCGGAATTTATCTGGTGGAATTTGTCGTGGAAGACAAAATTCAGGACAGTTTTTATTTCATCGCCTCCGAAAACAGAGTCATTGATTTTCAAAAAAATGATTTTAATAAAAACGATGACATTAAAAAACTGATGAAACGTGAAAATGGTGCGGAAATACCCAACACCAATATTGATTTTTATGAACATGTTCAAGGAAAACCATTAACGAAAGCTTCAGGGAAATCCGATTCGCAAGGAAAATTTGTATTTCCGCAATCGGCGAATAAAAATTATTATCGCTATTATCTGCTGAAATCGGCCGGCAATAATTATCAGTTGGTGAATCATTATGACAACAGAAACAAATTGGCGAATGATATAAAAGATCGTGCTACGGCTCAGATTTTTCTGGACAGGGCAATATATCGACCCGGACAAACCGTTTATTTTAAGGCGATTGCCACCGCTTTCAATGGAAAAGGAACCAAAGAAAATGTGGCCGAAAAAGTACAGTTGAACGTAATTTTAAAAGATGCCAACGGCGAAGAGATTTCGAAGCAAACATTAACTACCAATGATTTCGGATCTGTACACGGAAGTTTTGCGCTTCCCAAAGGCAAACTGAACGGAAGTTTTCGCATCGAAGTAAAAGGAACTGTAGCAACGGTCAATATCAGCAGCCACAAATATTTCAGTGTGGAAGAATACAAACGTCCGAAATTTGAAGTGACATTCGAGCCGATAAAAGACGAATACAAATATGGCGAAACCATCGAACTGAAAGGAAAAGCGATGATGTTTTCCGGAGTTCCGCTGAGCAATGCCTCGGTGAATTACGAAATCAAAAAACGCAATATCCGGTGGAGATACTTCGGGTGGTTTCCGCAAGGTGAGGACAATGAAAATTCAATTTTGGGTTCAGTGCAAACCGATGAAAAGGGAGAATTTGCCATCAGAATTGAGCTGAAAAAAGACGAAACTTTGGAGGGAATTCAGATTGATAATTACGAAATTGAGGCCAGTGTTACTGATATTAACGGAGAAACCCAAAGTGCAACGGAAAACGTGAAAGTGGCCTCGGTGTCTCATTATATTCAGGCAGAAAATCTCGGAAACATTTTTACTGATGAACATGCCAAGCTAAAAGTGGAGACCAAAAACTACAACGATCAGAATCTGTACAGGCCGTATCATGTAAAACTTTCGAAACTTCAGGAACCGGACCGTATTTTCAGGGATAATTTTAAATCAACAATCCAGGATCTTCCTCAGCTTTCCAAAGCTGACTTTATTCAGAAGTTTCCGCACGACCGATTTGATAAAAACGACGAAATAGCCAATTGGAAAGTAGAGAAAATAATAGTAAATCGGCTGGAAAATTCCTCGTCTTCCAGTAGAAATGAGAAACAGGAAGTCGGCGTAGTGGAAAAACTTGATTTGGGGAAACTCGATGCCGGAACGTATCAGCTTGAATTGTTCAACATTGAAGGAAAGGATACCATCAAATCGGTTCAGCATTTTCAGGTGTGGGACAAAAGATTTTTAAAAAATTCGCAGAAACCCTTCCTCGAAATCATCGCGCCGAAAGAAGAAGTGCAGCGTGGAACTAAAGCCCGTGTTTACGTGTATTCGGCAGTTCCAGATGCCGGCGTAACTGTGTTCTTGCAAACCGGCAACGGCGAAACGAAAACAGAAAAGCGCAGGCTGAAAAACGGCGTTCTTGTGTACGAAATTCCGGTTCCCGATGATGAAAGTATAACGAACTTGAATCTTCAGTTTCAGATGGTGGCCTTCAATGACGTGCAGACGAAAAGCGTTGACCTTACAATTAAAAATGAGAAAAAAGATCTGCGCATTGAAACCGTTACCTTCCGGGACAAATTAGAACCGAATTCCAAAGAGAAATGGACGGTAAAAATCCTTGGAAACGATAACAAAAAAATCAGTGCTGAGGTTTTGGCGAATATGTATGACATGTCTCTGGATCAGTTCGCGAAAAATCAATATTCCTGGCAAACACTTTGGAACCGACCGTACCGCTTTGTCGGATATCAGCTTCATACCGATCTGGATCAGGAATATTTCTCAAAAAGAATTCCGTACCTGACCTACCATAACGTGGCTGTCCCTGAATTCAATTGGTTTGATGGCGGAATTTACGAAGAGAGCATAATAGGTAATAATATTATTGTAGATTCAGCGGGTTACGAAAGAGCATATGCTGTCACACCTGAGGCTAAACGTGCGCCGAAAATAGAAGTTCAGGCTTCCTTAGTGGATGCTGATTCAACTTCGGAAAATATAAATACAGAGGAAGAAAATGATCTTACAAAAATTCCAATCCGCCAAAATCTGAACGAAACCGCTTTTTTCTATCCGAATCTTTTAACGGATCAAGACGGAAATGTCACCTTTGAAT
>JAEYOX010000031.1 GCA_023411265.1 Bacteroidota bacterium
TTTACCGAAGGTTTACCGAACACGACCCGAACAACACCCGAACAAAACGTGAGGAGCAAATAAGCGAATAGGCAAATTTGCAAATTTGCAAATCAGCAAATTCGCTACTAATCGATTAAACGATTAAATAATTAAACGCCTTTAGTGACTAGTGATTGGGGATTAGGGATGAGCTAATGGGCTAGAAAGCAAAACAGCAAAACAGCAAATTTGCTCTTCATACTTCCACCGTAGCTCCCGGTATTCTCCTGCCTATCTAAGGCTATTACCGAGCATATGAATTTTCACCAGATAAACAGCGATTAAAAGGGAAGCACAAAGACAAATAGGAATTTTTCGCAGATTCAGTGTTATGTTTCAAAAAAGACAAGAATAATTACATAAGGGTAATAATTTTTTTTATATTTGTTGTAAACTATACAAAATTATTGTTCGAAGCGAAACTTTTTCTAAAATTTGCATCCTATACCTAGAAATGTGTTTTAAATAATTAATGTCTAATAAATTCCAGCAAATATGTTTTCTTATCGATTAAAAAACTACTTTACTTTCCTGATTTTCCTATCTGCTTTTGCCACGTTGTATTCGCAAAGAGATCCTTCAGTAAATAAAGCTACTCCGTCTGCACTCACCATGAAAGCCGGCGCTTTTATAGATGTGAATGTGCCGCCCTATCCGGCCTCGTCCTACACGCCAGCACAGCTTATAGAAAATATTCTTATCAAAGGGAATTCTAGTTGTGTGAGTGGAAATATTTCCAATGTTATTGTATCCCCGAATACTTCTCCATCCGATCCCGACAGAACCTGGGGTTATTTTAATAAGGGAACGACGAATTTTCCTTTTGACGACGGAATCGTAATGGTGAGCGGACCTGCTCATGAAGCCGGAAACAGTTTTATTTCGAGTGCGTTAGGAGGAGGACCTACTACGACCCCCGATCCGGATTTGATTGCAGCGATTAACCCTTTGGCACCTTTGCATAACAGTACTTTTATTCAGTTTGACTTTATTCCTTCCAGTACTCAGATTACGTTCAATTATCTCTTTGCTTCCGAAGAATATACTTCCAGTTATCCCTGTGGGAATTTTTCTGACGGATTTGCATTGCTGATCAAACCGGTCGGAGCAGCAAACTATACCAATATGGCGATTCTCCCAGGAGGCGGCGGGCCTGTGAGTGTTACCAATATTGTTCCGGCCACTCCTTATTCTTGCGGTCCTATTAATGCTGCCTTTTTTGCCGGACATAATACAGCCAATATTGAAACGAATTTTGCAGGACGTACCATTCCTTTAACTGCGACTGCTACTGTAGTTCCCGGACAGGCCTATACTTTTAAAATGGTCATTGCTGACGCATCAGACAGTTCTTTTAATTCCGGTGTTTTTATTGAAGGAGGTTCTTTCGATATCGGGTTGACTTTAGTAGACCCGGGAGGAGCAACATTGCCTTCTGAAATTGAGATGTGCGATAATGAGCCTAAAACGCTTATATCTTCCGTACAGATTCCCGGTGCACTTTACCAGTGGTCACTCAACGGACAGGATATTGCCGGAGCTACTAATCCTACTTATGTTGCAACTCAGCCAGGAGAGTATTGTCTGGAAATTATGGTTCCGAATAATCAGTGTCCTGCTGTGGCTTGTATCACTATTGTAGGGGGCAATGCTCCTATCGTTCAGGATGTAGAATTTGTACAATGTTATGGCCCTAATATGGTGAGTTATAACCTAACCCATACCCAGCCCTATGTTACATCCACTCCCGGCGTTACTTTCGCGTACTATGAAGATCTAGCGGATGCTCAGGCGCAAAATGGCAATACTATTCCTAATCCGAATAATTTTATGAGTCCTGGAGGTGTAAGCGTGTATGCGCTGGTAAAATCCACTTTTTGTCCTGCCATTGCTAAGATAGATTTGGTAAAAGCTCCGGAAATGATTGCGGATATCGCTCAACCGCCAGGAATCAATTGTATTCAGCCACAAGTTACACTCAATGCAACTGCTTCTGTATTCCCTGCAGGTTCCGTAATCAATTGGGAAGCTTCCAACGGAGGTTATATATTTTCTGGTGCCAATACATTGACACCGGTAGTTACTGCAGGAGGGCGCTATACGTTGACAATAACCAAAGCCTATGCGATAGGAGATATCGCATGTTCAGTGTCCGCTTTTGTAGATGTTCATGAAGATTTCAGTCCGCCATCAGTAACAGTAACTGCGTCTGATATGAGAGTTTGTGCGGGAGACCCTGTTGTTTTATCCGGAGTGGGAGGTCAGAATTTTGTCTGGTCGCACAGCGCTTCGACAGCAGCAGATATCACCGTAAATCCAACACAAACTACTACTTATACGGTGTATGCTGTAGGGCTAAACGGTTGCCAGTCCACTACACCTGCTTCGATTACCATAGAGGTAATTCCGGCAATTAGTACCATTTTGCAACCAATTTCCGGACAAATATGTGTTGGAGATGAAATTACCCTTGATGCAGGATTTAATGAAGCCTATACATACACCTGGAGCCGTGTGGAAAATTCTATTCCTACCGTTATTGGAACAGGGCAAACCATCACAGTAAATCAAATTGGTACCTACACGGTGACCATCGAAAATGGAGAATGTGAAGCCACTTTTGAAACAAAAGTCATCACAGCACAGCTTCCGGAGATTACCAATGCCGATTACCAGTCGGGAACACTGACGATTACCGCTACCAATCCCAGTTTTACCAATCCTTTGGAATATTCTATCGATAATGGGTTCACTTGGCAGGAATCTAATGTTTTCAACAATGTTCAGGATAATACAACCTTGATGTTGATGGCAAGAATTAAAAATACTTCATGTGTCACCATTAAAGATTTCTTTACGCTGCACATCCCGAACATTATTACACCTAACGGAGACGGGAAAAATGATGAGCTGGATTTCAGTGCCATCAGCAGATTTGAGGATTTTGAAGTGTTTGTGTTCGATCGTTATGGAAAGAAAATTTGGCAAGCAGCTAAAAATTCACCCACATGGGACGGCAGATTCCAGGGACGAGCTCTTCCAACAGCCACCTACTGGTATCAAGTACAATACAAAGATCCGGTGTCTGACACAATGGTTCTGAGAAAAGGTTGGGTGCTCCTGAAGAACCGAGAGTAATTCCCACGAAAGTTTATAAAATTTGCCCTCTTTTCGGAGGGCAATTTTTATTGATTCATTTTCCAGAGTTGTGTCAGTTCAATGAAATCTTCTACCGAAAGTTCCTCGGCTCTTTTGTCCATAAATTCATGCGATTTTAAAACTTCAGGAATAACGAGAGATTTCAGCGCATTAGAAAGCTTTTTCCTTCTTTGATTGAAACCTGTTTTTACGATTTGCTTAAAAAGTATTTCATGGTTTTCCAAGCCGGATTTTGGGTTACGCAACAATTTTATCACGCCCGATTTTACCTTGGGTGGCGGATTGAACACATTTTCATGAACAGTAAACAGATAGTCCACGTCGTAATACGCCTGAACAAGAACCGATAAAATCCCATATTCTTTGGTGCGCGGAACCGCTGCTGTTCTTTCGGCAACTTCCTTTTGAAACATACCCACCATTTCCGGAACACGTTTGTAATAATCGATTATTTTAAATAAAATCTGAGAGGAAATATTGTAGGGAAAATTCCCAATAACAGCAATCTGGTCTTCATCCTCGAAAGAAAAATCCGTCTTCAGAAAATCTCCGATAAAGTGTCCGTCAGTAAGTATCGGATAATTTTGTTTCAAATAGGCTATTGATTCATCGTCAATTTCAGCAAGATAAATTTCCTGATCTTCCTGCTCCAGCAAATATTTGGTAAGGATACCCATTCCCGGCCCCACTTCCAGAACATGATGGTACTCCTGAAAGTTGAGACTGGTGACAATTTTTTTGGCTATATTTTCATCGGTTAAAAAATGCTGGCCTAGATGTTTTTTTGCTCTGATGCTCATGATGATTTTCTTAGAAAAACTTACTTCAAAAATACCTTTTGCACCGCAGCCGAAGATATTGTTTTATATTTTTTTTAACACCTTTTTATCCGGTGTTTCCGGCAAATTTCGGAAGTTTTTTTCTATTTTAGCCAAAAATTTTGATGTAATGGCAAAAACAGTGGAGGACTTTAACAGAAGAAGGCTCAGATCCAGCAACATCACCGTTGTGGTCAGTATTGCATTAGTTCTTTTTCTGGTTGGGCTTTCGGGATTAATTCTGATGAACGCTCAGAAGTATTCTGATTATCTGAAAGAGCAGCTGGTGGTAAATGCCTATTTCGATCAGGATTATGACCCTAAAGATTCCTTGAAACTGGCCCAGCGCGAAAAGGAAGCTGTGGATAAAATAAGCAGTTTACCATCCGTGAAAAGAGCCACTTATATTTCCCGCGAACAAGCTACACAGGAAGCCAAAAAAAGTTTAGGAATTGAAACAGAAGCATTGTTCGATGTTCATATTTTCCCTTCATCAGTAGAGATTGCGCTGAAGCCCGAATTTGTGGATCCGACCAAAGTAGATGATGCCATTAAACAAATTGCGGCAACACCTGGAATTGTAGATGTGAAAAATAATTCCGAATCACAGCAGATTTACGAAAACCTCAATAAAATATTGAAATGGATTCTTTCCTTTTCTCTTCTTTTTTTGGTACTGGCCATTGTTCTCATCAATAATTCCATCAGGCTGAAGATTTTTTCAAAAAGATTTATTATTAAAACGATGCAACTGGTGGGGGCCAAAAGAAGATTTATCCTGAAGCCTTTTATTATCGAAGCCATAATTCTGGGCGTATTAGGCTCATTGCTAGGACTGCTCGCGTTGTTTGGTGTTTGGTATTATTTTACTTCCACCATTCAAACTCCTTTTGTTCAAGATACGCAACAATATGTATGGCTGCTGTTGCTAGTTTTTGGAATCGGTATTCTGATCACCGTTACAAGTACTATTTTTGCTACCTGGAGGTTCCTGAGGAGCAATATTGATGATTTATATTATAACTAAAATGGCAAAAAAAAATACTGCGTTCTCTGCAGAAAAATATGGGATACCGAAGTCTGATCATAGCTCCCAAAATCACCCGTTCTACTTTGGCAAAGAGAACTTCAAATGGATGATGATTGGCCTACTGCTGATCGTGGCCGGATTTCTCCTGATGATGGGTGCGGATGCCAATACAGTAGATGGCGTTTACAATCCCGAAGTATGGAATGAAGGAATTTTTTCTTTTCGAAGAATTAGGCTCGCACCTTTACTGGTCATAGCAGGATTTGTGGTACAGGTTTACGCTATTTTAAGAAGAAATACAAAATAAACGAAATAATTTAAAATAAACCGTCAGAATACCTGATGGTTATTCATTGCTGCCATGGATTTACTCAAAGCCATTATTATTGCCATTATCGAAGGCCTCACGGAATATCTTCCCGTTTCGTCCACTGCCCACATGATTTTTACAAGTTCTATTTTTGGGATTCAGGAGGATGAATTCGTGAAAATGTTTCAGGTTTCCATTCAGTTTGGAGCTATTCTCGCTGTGGTTTTCCTTTATTGGAAAAAGTTTTTCGATCTTTCCAATATCAAGTTTTACCTTAAACTGGCCGTGGCTGTGCTACCCGCTTTAGTCTTAGGCTATATTTTTGACGACAAAATAGAAGCGGTTCTGGGAGATCCGGTTCCCATAGCGATAGTGTTGATTTTGGGTGGAATTGTCCTTCTTTTTATTGACCAACTTTTTAAAGTTCATACCATTGATGACGAAAAAGATATTTCCTATAAAAGTGCCATTATTATCGGATTCTGGCAATGCCTTGCCATGATGCCGGGAACCAGCCGAAGTGCTGCCTCAATTATCGGGGGAATGCAGCAGAAACTTACCCGGAAAGCGGCTGCAGAATTTTCTTTTTTTCTTGCAGTGCCTACCATGCTTGCAGTGACGGTTTATTCTGTTTTTGTGAAAAACTGGAATCATAAAGGAGTGGAACAGAAAGGCTACGAAATGCTGATGCAGGGAGATAATCTCATGATGTTTCTTGTGGGAAATATCGTTGCTTTTGTTGTGGCTGTGGTGGCTATAAAATTCTTTATCGGTGTGCTTACAAAGTATGGCTTTAAACCCTGGGGTTGGTACAGAATAGTCGTTGGGATTGTGCTGCTGATTTATTTTACGCAATTTAAATAATATTCATTGACGAGCGAAAAACTGCAAAACGGAACGGTATTGCTGGTAGATAAACCTCTGGACTGGACTTCTTTTCAGGCGGTAAATAAAATCAAGTTTAAGCTAAAAAGAGAATTTCCACAGCTACCGAAGAAATTTAAAATAGGACATGCAGGTACTTTGGATCCGCGTGCAACAGGCCTGCTAATCATCTGCACAGGGAAAGCTACCAAGCAAATTCCAGAAATTCAGGAGGCGCCGAAAGAGTACTTTGCCGGAATCAAAATAGGCGTGCAAACCGAATCTTATGATACAGAGAAACCTGAAATTCTGCATCAGGATTTTTCGCATATTAAAGAAGAATTTATTTTGGAAACGCTGGAAAAGTTTGTTGGAGAAATCGAGCAGCGACCTCCGGTTTTTTCTGCGATCAAAATTGACGGAAAACGAGCCTATAACATGGCGAGAGCGGGCGAAACAATTGAAATGAAACCCCGGAAAACGACTGTACATTATATTCGGGATATTAAAATAGATTTGCCTTACGTTTATTTTACTGTGGGCTGCTCGAAAGGAACTTACATTCGCAGTCTGGCGCACGATATTGGTACCGCTTTGGGTGTTGGTGCCTATTTAACAGAACTGAGGAGAACCAGAATAGGAAAGTTTTCCGTAGAAGAGGCATCTTCCGATTATTTAACCAGCGATTTTCGTTTTTCTGATCATGGATAAAATTAGAATCAATAAATATCTTTCCGAAGTAGGATACTGTTCCCGAAGAGCTGCCGATACCCTTCTGGAAGAGGGCAGAATTACTGTCAATGGAAAAGTTCCTGAAATGGGAACCAAAGTTTCTGATCAGGATGATATTAAGGTAGACGGGAAATCAATTTCCAAAACAGAAGAAGACGATCATGTCTATATTGCTTTCAATAAACCTGTAGGAATTGTCTGTACAACGGATACAAAGCGGGAAAAAGACAATATCATTGATTTTATCGGACATTCGAAAAGAATTTTTCCGATTGGCAGGCTGGATAAACCCAGTGAAGGATTAATTCTGCTGACCTCTGATGGTGATATTGTAAACAAAATACTCCGCTCCAGAAATAATCACGGAAAGGAATATCTGGTAAGAGTAGACAAACCCATCACTCCGAAATTTTTGCAGAAAATGCGGAACGGAATTCCGATTCTGAATACCGTGACAAAAAAATGTGAAGTAGAACAGCTCGACACAATGTCATTTCGGATTGTGCTGACACAAGGCCTCAACCGACAGATTCGCAGAATGTGCGAATATCTGGATTATAAGGTTCTAAAACTGAAGCGCGTAAGAGTTCTTAACATTTACCTTGATATTCCTGTCGGGAAATGGAGGAATCTCACCGCAGAAGAACGAGAAGGGCTGGAAGAACTCATTAAAGATTCCAGCAAAACCAACGATTAATCTTTCAGATACATTCTCATTTTTCGTTCATATTCGGGTTTTGTCTTGATGAATTTCCAGATTTTCTTCTCGTCAGGATTTGAGATTCGGTAATAAATGATTTTATCTGCAGAATAACGGAAATAAGGATGGGTTTTCAACCAGCTTTCCGGGGCATCTGCAAGCGTATATTTTTCAACAAGTGCAGGATTCAGCGGACTTGTCAAAACTAGTTTCTCTGCGAGACTTCGGTCGATATCATACACTTCAAATACCTGATTTTTATCGACAAAACCGCCGAGCTTTTTCCTGAAACCGATGAAACTTCCTGCTGCTTTTCCATCAAAACCAAACTCGATAAGTTGCTGATAGGTGATTTCATTCAGGTCTGTTTTTGAAAAGTTGGTAACTGATTCTTTTAAAGTGCTTTTGGTTGTGGCAACGGAAGTAATGTTTGCGGATTCGGTGGTCAGAACAATAAAGGGTTTTAATTCTTCAAATTTTTCCGGCGAAATCACAAAGCATTTCTGGATTTCTTCCAAATTGCTGAATTTTCCTTTTAGATTTCGGTTTTTATAATTGATAATCACAGCAGCTTGTTTTTCTGAAAATCCTAACGCTCTCCAGCCTTCAGTATCCAGATCATTGGCATTGAAGGGCTTGAGCTGATTTTTAAATTGATCAGGTTTCGTGACCTTGCTTTTCTCGGTCATATTTTCGGTCTGTCGTTCCGGAAGCAACAGATAGGGCGCAAGTGCCCGGTAATTTTCTTCACTGATAACAAAACATTCTCTGAATTTTTCCTTACTCTGAAAACTTCCACCCAGATAGTTTTTATATTTCAGAATGGCGGCGGCTTGTTTCTCGCTGAAGCCTAAATTTTCCCAATCCTGCTGGGTATAATGATCCGGATTGAATTTCCCTCGAATATTGATTTTATTTTTTGAAGATGCTTGACTATAAAATGGACGATTTGAATTAAAATTTTTGGAGGATGCAGCTTCGGGCAGCAAGATGTAAGGTTCCAGTTCAGCAAATTTTTCATCTGAGATGGAGTAACACTTTTTCAACTGTTCTTTGGAAATAAAGGTTCCGCCTACCACGCTTTTGTACTTAAGAATAGTGGCTGTTTGCTTTTCAGAAAAACCAAGTTGCTGCCATTGTTCAGCATTTAGTTCATTGGGGTCAAAATCCGTGAGTTGCCGGTTTTTAACGGGCGGCATTTCAGAAAAAGAAACTATTTCATCAGGAATTTTCTGTGGCGAATCCGGTGAGTTGTTAATGAGTATGACCGCACCGGCAGCCAAAACAGCCAAAAGAATGAACCATAATTTAGTTTTTAGGTCCATCATAGGTAAGGTATTTTTCATAGTGCATTATTTTCAATGTAAAACTAATAAGTTATGATGAAAATAATATCAGAAAAAATCCCTTTTTTTATTTAGAAATATTTTTTTATATTGGCGGTTCGGCCAAAGAATCTTTCAATTTTTGCAGTTCAGCTTTCAGAAATTCAAGCCTATCGATCAGAGAAACAGTTTCAGAAATTCTGCTGTTGGTGGTTAATGCAATTCGGGCTCCATCTAAGGTATATCCTTTTTCTTTTACCAAGTGGTAAATAATCTTCAGATTTTTGATGTCTTCCGGAGTAAAATAGCGGTTTCCTTTTTTGTTTTTTTTCGGTCGCAGGATGGGAAACTCTTGTTCCCAATATCGGATCAGAGAAGTATTTACGTCGAAGGCCTTGGCCACTTCACCAATAGAATAATACAATTTATCCGGTAGATTAATCTTCATACTGATGATTTTCAGCAAATGTAGGAAAAAATAAGAACCAAGGAAAATTGGTCATCAGGATTGATAGTAGTAAATGCATTTAAAATCCTAATACGGGAGTCCGATTGTCCTCGTTCCGCAATTGACCTCACACTGAGCGTTTTTTTTGACCGTCAACGCCGTGGACCCTTTAGAGAAATGTATTAGTTTTCCTCAAACTGCTTTGGAAGGACAAAAAAAATCTGCCCGGTTTATCAGGCAGAGTAGAATAAAACAATCAAAATCAGGAGGAATGTCTTTTTTTCAATTCGTCCCGGATTTCCATCAGCAAAGCATCCGTAGAAGAGGGCGGAGCGGGTGCGGCGGCTGCTTCTGGTGCCGCTCGGGTGATTTTATTGGCACCTTTAATAAGCCAGAACAGTACCATTGCAATACACAGAAACGAAATCGTTGCGGAAAGAAAACTCCCGTATTTCACACCATTCCAGCTCAGATCTGCGATTTTGTCTGCATTCACAGCACTTAAAGCAGGGTTCAGAAGGAGAGGGGTAATAACATCTTCTACTAACGAGGTAACAATCTGCCCAAATGCGGCCCCAATAATAACCCCCACAGCAAGATCCATCACATTGCCCTTGAAGGCAAACTGTTTAAATTCCTGAATAAATCCCATAACAAAATATTTAATTTATGATGGAATAAAAGTAAATAAAATATTACAGAAAAGTATAAAATAAAAACCCGAATTTCAATCCGGGTTTTATTGTTTATCTTCTGGTAAATATCACTCGTAGATTTATTTTTTTCCGAATAATCCTCCACCCATTCCGGGCATATTCGGCATTCCTTTGCCCATCATTTGCATTAGTTGCTTGCCCTGGGGTCCCTGCATCACTATCATCATTTTTCCCAATTGGTCAAACTGTTTCATCAGTTGGTTCACATCTTCTATTTTTCTTCCGGCACCTTTGGCGATTCTGTTTTTGCGCTGGGTATTAATTATGGAAGGTTTTCTGCGTTCTTCCGGTGTCATGGAATGAATGATGGCTTCAATATGTTTGAAAGAATCATCGCTGATTTCAACATCTTTTATCGCTTTTCCTACGCCAGGAATCATGCCCATCAGGTCTTTCATATTTCCCATTTTTTTTATCTGATGAATCTGCTTCAGAAAATCATCAAAACCAAATTCATTCTTTGCAATTTTCTTGTGAAGTTTTTTGGCTTCTTCTTCATCAAACTGTTCCTGAGCTCTTTCTACGAGGGAAACAACGTCACCCATTCCGAGAATTCTGTCGGCCATCCTTTCGGGATAGAAGAGATCCAGTGCCTCCATTTTTTCTCCCGTCGAGATAAATTTAATCGGTTTTTCTACCACGGATCGGATCGTTAAAGCCGCTCCGCCTCGGGTATCACCATCCAGTTTGGTAAGCACAACACCGTCAAAATTCAATGCTTCGTTGAATGCTTTTGCGGTATTCACCGCATCCTGACCAGTCATGGAATCAACTACAAACAGAGTTTCGTGTGGTTTGATAAAATAATGTACCGATTTGATTTCGTTCATCATCTGCTCATCAATCGCCAAACGCCCTGCGGTATCGACGATCACGACGTCGTGTTGGTTTTCCTTCGCAAATTTTACGGCATTTTCTGCTATCAGGGAAGGGTTTACCGAACCTTCTTCGGTGTAAACAGGCACGCCGATCTGTCCACCTAATACTTTCAGCTGTTCAATTGCCGCAGGACGATATACGTCACACGCCACAAGTAACGGTTTCTTACTTCTTTTCTGTTTTAAATAATTGGCCAATTTTCCGGAAAAAGTAGTTTTACCCGATCCCTGAAGCCCGGCTATTAAAATAACGGTAGGTTTTCCGGAAAGGTTGATCCCTTCCTGAGTTCCTCCCATGAGTTCGGCCAGTTCATCGTGAACGATCTTGGTCATCAGTTGTCCCGGTGTCACGCTCGTGAGGACATTTTGCCCCAAAGCCTTGTCCTGAACTCTTTTTGTAAGATCTTTAGCAACTTTATAATTGACGTCGGCATCTACAAGGGCGCGGCGAATTTCTTTAACTGTTTCCGCTACGTTGATCTCGGTAATCTTTCCGCGTCCCGCGATATTATGTAAAGCCTTGTCTAATTTATCCTGTAAACTGTTGAACATAGTGTTGTTTTAATATATAAAGGTGTGCAAAAATAAGGATTTTATGTAATTATTAAAAATTGTATTTTGCAGCATGGATTTTACAGCAATTTTAGGGGTGATTTTCCTGTTGGTTCTTGCCAATATTGCTCTGTTTTTTATGTTCACAAAATTTTTCTTGAACAGTCCGAACGCGGGCATGAAGTTTCTTTTCGTTAATGTGATAAAAGATATTACGTGGCTCATCTTAGGTTTGCAATTGTTGGAGAAAACTACGCCGCATTTCCTTATTTTGATTTTCACTTTTTTAGTGGGCTCTTTTATACTATATTATAAAGTGATTCGCCAGCTGAATAAAAGTTGATAGCGGCTGATAAAAATCAATTTAGCTCTTGGTAAAAAATTAAATAAAAGAACTATATTTGCACACCGATAAAATTAAATCATGATTCAGAGAATTTACTCTTTATTTTTTGTGCTTTTATTTGTGGTATTCAGTTCTTCAGCCTTTGCAGCGAGCAGTACTGATGCGGCATCAGGAGAAAAAGAATTCAATGCAGTTGAGATGATAATGCACCACATTGGGGATGCTAACGAATGGCATCTTTTCACATGGAATGAGGGTACTCCGGATGAAAAGCATGTTTCCATCCCTTTACCGGTGATTCTGAAAGATCCGAATGGCTGGCATTTTTTCATGTCAAGTGATGTGGCTCATGGAGAAATTGTAAACGGATATACTATGGATCACGGTATTATCAAAAATACCGATGGTTTACACAAAGCGTCTTTATTCAATCTGATTGGAGGGAATCATACTTCCGAGAATTCCTTTTTTGATTTTTCTATTACGAAAAATGTATTCTCTATGTTTCTGTCGGTAATTTTTATGCTGTTTATCTTTATCAGCATGGCCAAAAATTACAAGACCAATGCAGTTCCCAAAGGAGCAGGAAAACTACTGGAACCTTTGGTGCTTTTCATAAGAGACGAAGTGGCTATCCCAAATATTGGTGCCAAATATCAGAAATATCTTCCTTATCTGCTTACTGTATTTTTCTTTGTATGGCTGAACAACCTTTTCGGGCTGATTCCATTCTTTCCGGGAAGTGCTAACCTGACAGGAAACATAGCGGTAACTGCAGCTTTGGCTATTATTACTCTAATCATCACTTTGTTCAGTGCTAATAAAAGTTATTGGAAGCATATTTTTATGCCGCCGGTTCCTGCTGCGCTGTATCCGATTATGGTGCCCATTGAAATTATCGGAATTTTCACCAAGCCTTTTGCACTGATGATGCGTCTCTTTGCCAATGTAACCGCAGGACACATTATGATTCTGGCCATTATTTCCCTAATCTTCATTTTTAAAAATGCAGCGTTAGGATTGGCAGCAGTTCCTTTGGCTTTGTTTGTGTTTCTTCTGGAACTTTTGGTAGCCGCACTTCAGGCTTTCATTTTCACGGTGCTTTCAGCATTATATATCGGAATGGCAGTGGAAGATCATGATCATGATCACGCACATAACGACCACGACAGTGCAGGAAAAGATACCATTGTCGCTTAATTAAAATTTAAAAAAATAGAACAACCTAAATATTTTTATTATGGATTTAACAACTGGAGCAGGACTAATTTATGTAGGAATCGGTTTAGCAGTATTAGGGGTAGGCCTTGGTATTGGTAAAATCGGTGGACACGCTATGGATGCTA
>JAEYOX010000011.1 GCA_023411265.1 Bacteroidota bacterium
AAGTTTGGAAGAACAACAGCCTTATTAGTGACCAATGCCGTAAAAGAATTGGCGAAATTCTCAATCCTCCTAAAGTTACGAGAGCAGAAAATACATCTTCAGGTAATAAAACAAAAACCACTAAAAATTTTTAAAAATGAAAAAGTATTGGATATTCATGGCTGCTGCCGTGTTATTGGTTACGGTGTCTTGCCGTCAGGAATTGATTTCCGAAAACCCTATAGAGGAGACTGTCGTGGCTGACGTGTCGCATTTTAGCAGAGACTCGGACAACACTTCTTCTTCGCCCGTTAACGGAGGCATTGACGACGGAGGAGATGACGAGGAAGAACCGAAAAAGGATAAACAGCATTGGAGAAACCCTTAAAACATTGACAGCGGCCTGGCTCCGGTTCGGGAGATAAAACCGTAAGACCACACGCCGGAGACGACCGCTGTTCAAGTATTAATGATCGTGAAGAAAAATCAGACAGAAGCAGTTCAACAGGCATCCATAACCCGTGAGAGCGGAAAAAAATGTCCTGTTTCGGGAGAATGGGAAACGGTAGGAATTCATGCCTCCACCGTTATCCTATCCAAAAATCAGCTCATGCCATTGTATTGTGGTAAAACAGTATCATGGAAGCTGATACGGCGGGGATAAAATAATATTTGTGGGAATAATCATTAGGGAATGTTTTCGGATATATGGATTAGGCCTTATGCGCTTTTACTGCATGAACAATATCCTCCTTTATAAATTCCCAATATTTCCCTTTTAAACAGATTGGATCGAAATCATCATCGGCTAGCTCAAAATTGATGAGGTGTTTCAATATTAGTTCTTGATCGTGTGTGTAAGGATAACGTTGGTGATGGAGAGAAAGCATGGTAGAAATATTGTATTGGGATAGCAGTTCATGCAAATCCCAGAAATCTTTTTTTCGACCAATACGCTGTACTACATCTATTTTCATAGCAATGATTTCTTCGGTAGTAGCCATTCTTATTTCATCCGCAATCAAAGGAGGTTGTATAAAAGTATCCGTATAAAATACATCTAATTTTACCACATTGTCCACATCTGTACCCACACTGTACGATTTACCCATTGTCGGGTCAAGATTTGAAAAATGATGATGGTAGGGAAATGTTTTCTCTATGAATTCATCAATAGCTTTAAAATCAATAAAACCATATGGGGCATCACTAAACAAATCTATATCTACCGACAAACGATGTCCTAATTGAAGGCTTAATGCTGTACCGCCCACCAAACGAAAAGAACCAAACACCGATGACTCCATAAGTGTAATCAATGTGTTTTTCAAAAGATCACTGACAGTATTATAGTACATCACAAGTAGTCTGTAGTTGTATTGGATCTGTATATGGTATACGGATTTCTGATACTGGACTCTTGCAAACCTTGATTTACTTTTTCAGCACCATAAAAACGAATGATCTCATTTTTGTCATTCTCATTTCCACGCTCAAAAACTCGTTGAATAACAGCTCTGTATTGTCGTTCCCAATCTATCTTCTGAATATCCGTATCCCAAAACAAAGCTTTATTCAGGATATGCAGATCAGGAGTTCTTTTGATTTCTTTTTCTTTGATTTTTTGGATATCATAATAGGCCTGCAATATCACCAAAGTACCTTCTTCCAACCCAAGTTGTCGCTCAATCTTCAATGCCAGTGCAGTGTTAATTCCTCTTTTCCCTTTGGTAATAGCATTAAACGTTTGAGGATGTTCCTCTAAAGACAAGGCAAAAGGACGTTGCTTGATAGAACGTTTTTTTAATTCTCTATCAAGTACAATTCCCGGATGTATTCCTTTATATTTTTCAAATTGACTAAGCATAGTACAAATATAAACATTTTTGCTTACAATTGTTGTTGATGGACATATTTAACAAAGGAAAAATGAGAGTGAAACAAAGCTATCATACTGTTTCTGTTTGTTGTGTGAGCGGCCACTTCTGTTGTTGCCCCAACCAACCATATGAACATCCGAATGGAGTATGAAGATGCCTATAAAAATTTCCAAAACATCGTGATCTCCACCCGGTCATCCTACTCGTCGGATGCCACCCCTCCACCGGAGGGGAATACTTCACGAGCAAATTTGCGAATAAGCGAATAAGCAAATTCGCTTTTAACTGATTAACTGATGAATCGATTAATCGATTAACCGCCTTTAGTGATTAGAGGTTAGAGATTGGGGATGAGCTAATAAGCTAAAAAGCAAATTTGCAAATCTGCAAATCAGCAAATTCGCTACTAACAAACCAAGCCTCTAAGAAGGCAACGACCTAGGAGCTTTTGGCGTAAAGAAAAAAGTAAAATTTATTCCTTAATTACATTCACTTTTATAGACTACAGAAAAACTTACAGTGTTCGAAGCGCGATACAAGAATTTGACCTGAAGCAACAAGCATCTTATCGCGCAAGTTTGTAAGTTTTCTTAGAATAAATTTTGCTTTTTTTAGCAAAAAGGTCCAGTCTTGACCTTTTTGTTACTTTTTGCGTCAAGGCAAAAAGTAAAAATAACAAGAGAAAAACTAATTCACCTGCAAAAAACCACCCCGTCATCCTACTCGTCGGATGCCACCCCTCCATGGGAGGGGAGTTTTTTCGTCTTCTTTTTTACAGGAGAATAAGGTGGACTGTAACACATCCTCGCTAACAACCTAAGAATGTACATTCCCCTCCGTTCGAGGGGTGGGGATCCGCACCGGCGAACCGAAGGGGTGGTTCTTTCCGTCGCTACAATTAATTTTATGTCTCTAGGTTTTCAAAACAATGCCGAAACACTGAGTATTGAACGGGATCATGACTTTCATTGCGGATGATTGAAATAGCTACCTGTAGCTATTTTTTGATAAAAATAATTGTCCTATTTTTATTAAAGATAAAAGCACATCTAAATACTAGTGTTATGAAATCAGCCCCTACCCTTATCATGGC
>JAEYOX010000034.1 GCA_023411265.1 Bacteroidota bacterium
CTAATATATGGAGTATCAGCAGAAAGAAACTGATTCAAATGAGGCTCAATCTGGAAGAATTGGAACAATTTCCTACCAACAAAATAGACGGTTTTCGGGAACGGATAGAAAAACTCATCCCTTCTCTCATCACTCATCGCTGTTCCGAAGGATACGAAGGAGGTTTTTTTCATCGCATTGAAACAGGTACCTGGATGGGGCATGTTATTGAACATATTGCTTTGGAAATACAGTCTCTGGCCGGAATGGAAACCGGTTTTGGAAGAACAAGAGAAACCAAAACTCCCGGTGTTTATAACGTGGTTTTTAATTATATTGAAGAAAATGCGGGCATTTACGCTGCAGAAGAATCAGTAAAAATTGCGCAAGCTTTAATTGATAATACAGAATATGATATACATGCCTGTATCCAACAGTTAAGAGAAATCCGGGAACGGGTAAGGTTGGGGCCTTCTACGGGAAGTATTGTAGAAGAAGCACAATCCAGAAAAATCCCCTGGATACGGCTTGGGAAAAATTCCTTGGTTCAGTTGGGGTATGGAATCAATCAGCAAAGATTTCAGGCTACAATAACAGGGAAAACCAGTTCTATCGCAGTAGATATTGCCTGCAACAAGGAAATAACAAAGAAAATGCTGGAAGATTCTGCTATTCCCGTTCCTTCCGGCGATCTGGTTACAGACGAGGATGGTTTGGAAAGGGTGATCAGAAAAATTGGATATCCATTGGTCCTTAAACCACTGAACGGCAATCACGGGCGTGGCCAGACCATTAATGTAAAAGATTGGGACACAGCCAGAGAAGGCTTGGTATATGCGCAAACAATTTCGCATAAAGTTATTGTAGAGCGCTATGTTACCGGATTTGATTATCGGGTTTTGGTTATTAATCATAAGATGGTAGCCGCAGCACGCAGGGTACCCGCCCATGTTGTGGGAGATGGTTACGCTACTATTCAGGAACTTATTGATATTGAAAATCAGGATCCAAGAAGAGGATACGGCCACGAAAATGCGCTTACGGAAATAACTGTGGATAAGGATACGCTGGAACTGTTGGAAAAATTAAACTATACTTTAGAAACAGTTCCGCAAAAGGGCGAAACCGTCTATTTAAAGTCTACTGCCAATCTTTCTACCGGCGGAACTTCCATAGATGTGACCGACATGGTGCACCCTGAAAACATTACCATGTGTGAAAGAATTTCTAAAATCATCGGGCTGGATGTGTGCGGTATCGATATTATGGCAGAAAATCTGACTCAACCTCTGAAAGAAAGTGGCGGTGTGATCCTCGAAGTGAATGCTGCCCCCGGATTCCGAATGCATCTCGCTCCTAGCGAAGGACTTCCAAGAAATGTTGCAGGACCGGTAGTAGATATGCTGTATCCGCCCGGAAAACCGTTCACTATTCCCATCATTGCCGTAACGGGAACCAACGGAAAAACCACGACTACCAGACTGATTTCCCATATTGTGAAAAATAACGGCTACCGGGTAGGATTCACCACTTCAGATGGAATTTATATCCAGAATACCATGCTGGCCAAAGGTGATACCACAGGGCCGGTATCCGCAGAATTTATTCTAAAAGATCCCACTGTCGAATTTGCAGTACTGGAAACAGCACGCGGAGGAATCCTTCGTTCGGGACTGGGATTCGGGCAATGTGATATAGGAGTGCTTACCAATATTAATGAAGATCATCTCGGCATTAGTGATATTCATACTTTGAAAGATCTGACCAAAGTGAAAAGAGTAGTGCTGGACAGTGTGAAAAAAAACGGATGGTGCGTACTGAATGCCGATGATGAGTATTCCATGAGATTAATCAATGATCTGGATGCTAAAGTAGCCCTGTTCAGCTTGGACGAAGATAATCCATTTATTAAAAAATTTGCCAAAGAGGGAAGAACTACCTGTATTCTGGAGGAAGGATATGTCACTATAAAAAAGGGTGACTGGAAAATTCGGATAGCAAAGGTAATCAACATTCCGGTTACCTTAGAAGGAAAAGCTAAATTCATGATCCAGAACGTATTAGCTGCAAGTCTGGCAACATATCTTTACGGATTTGAAATTGAAGATATTGCCAATTCACTCCGAACTTTTATTCCAAGTGCACAACTGACCCCCGGGCGACTCAATGTATTCAAGTTTAAAAACTTCAAAGTCCTTATTGATTTTGCCCATAATCCTGCCGGTTACGAAGCCATAGAAGATTTCCTAAAAAACATCGAAAGCCCGAAAAAGATTGGAATCATCTCCGGTGTCGGCGATCGCAGAGACGAAGATATCAGAAAATGCGGACAAATTGCAGGTAGAATGTTTGATCATATCATTATCAGAAACGAGAAACATTTGCGTGGCCGTACAGAAGAAGAAATCAACGGTCTGGTGATCGAGGGCATTCATTCTTCAGGCCGGAATCCAAGCTTTGAAATTATTCCCAAGGAAATTGAAGCACTGAAGCATGCCATAAGCCTGGCCGAAGAAGGTACGTACATAACGGCACTAAGTGATGTGGTGTCGAATGCTATAGAATTGGTACAGAACTATCAGGCGAAAGAACTACAGGAAGACATGGAATAACAACAAAAAATCCGCTTTTGTAAGGCGGATTTTTTAATATTATTAAGTCCGGATTATCTACAATCTGCGGGTTGCAAAATGCGTCCTCCGGAAAATTGTACAGTTGTGGGTTTGAACCGTTGGCCTGTTTCATCATATTCGCCGGTACCTTCAATGAGCGTTCCGTCTTTTTTCAGAAACCAGATTTCCCGTGTCGATTGGGTTCCTTCCGCAGTGAAA
>JAEYOX010000103.1 GCA_023411265.1 Bacteroidota bacterium
TGCTCGTCGGTTCCCAGAATGCCGACTTTGTCGTAGGGGAGCAGTCGATTGTCGCGGCCGGGAAGGCTGATGAGGTTTTCACCTCTTCGAATGTACACCACGTTGATGCCGTAATTTTCTTTCCAACGCAGTTCTTCGAGGCGGACACCGATGAATTTGGCATGTGGATCCACTTCCATTACTGAAATGTGCGCATCCCAGGTCTTCAGCTTTTCCCGGAATTCCAGGTTGCGTTGTTGCAGATCGTTCACGGTTTTATTTTTCAGATAATCCTGGGTTTCACGTTCATTAAAATTGCTGATGAACTGATTTTCAATCCGCTGGTAAACATCCTGAATTTTGGTAGAAAAAAACCACAGCAGGAAAATGACCACCGGCAGTGCAAAGATAATGGCGTATTTTGTAGAGGTCAGTTGATCGATAAAAAGCCCGATCAGGAAGGTGCCTAAAAGAATTCTGATGATGTTCAGGGCAAGGGTGACGGTGTCATTCAGTGCGTCTTTCTCTGCTATTTTTGGAGCTTTGGTAAGAATCGCCCATAAAAATGGTGACGATACCACCGTGCCCAGAATAATGACAATAATATTCTGATAGAGCGGGACTTCAATATTCCGGTTGATGAAAGGAATAATAAAGAACCTGAAAGTGAGGATGATTCCAATCAGAATAATGGTGTTCAGAATAATAATCCGGAGATATTCCTTAGTGATATTTTTCCACTTCGGATTGGCATTCATTTTTTCAGTTTCCAGTGAATAGTTTTCGATCCGAACTACCCATGATGCCGGCAGTTTGGTCATGAGCCAATCGTAGAACGGATCTGCCATTCTCATCATATAAGGCGTTGTAAAAGTGGTAATAGCAGAAACCCCCACCGCTATCGGAAAGAGGAATTCTGAAATAACCCCCAATGATAATCCCAGGGTGGCTACAATAAATGCAAATTCGCCAATCTGAGCCATGCTCATCCCAATCTGAATAGACTGTTTCAGAGGTTGCCCCGAAATCAAAGCACCCAGACCGCTGAAGAAAAATTTTCCGAACAGGGTGAGTGCGGTAATCACCAGAATAGGCCAGGCGTACGTTACCATGGCGTTAGGATCAATCATCATTCCCACGGATACAAAAAATATGGTCCCAAATAATTGTTTGACGGGCATGGTAATATGTTCCACTTTTTCAGCCATCACGGTCTCGGCAATAATGGATCCCATCACGAATGCGCCCAGTTCGGCAGAAAAACCCACCTGAGTAGCCAGTACGACCATTCCGAAACACAGGCCGATGGCAAAAATAAGGGTAGTTTCGCCATCCATCAGTTTTCTTGCTTTTTTCAGGAAACTCGGCAGTAAATAAATTCCGACGAGGAACCACAGAAGCAGAAAGAAAATCAGTTTCAGAATGGTAAAGATGATTTCCATTCCTTCAAACTGCTGGGTAACGGCTACTGTAGAAAGCAATACCATCAGCAGGATGACAATAATGTCTTCCACAATCAGCACTCCGAAGACAATCTGTGCAAACTGTCGGGTTTTCAAACCTAATTCATCGAAGGCTTTCAGAATAATGGTGGTGGAGGAACTGGCCAGCATTCCTCCCAGAAAGAGGCTGTCGATCGAATTCCAGCCCAGAAGATATCCCGTGAGATAACCGCCAAGTCCTATGAAAAGAATCTCGACCACCGCAGTAATGGAGGCAGAGCCACCTACACTCATCAGCTTTTTAAAACTGAATTCCAGCCCCAGACTGAAGAGAAGCATGATGACTCCGATTTCAGCAAAAGTCTCAATATTCTCATTATCTACTACGGTTGGAATAAATGTAAAATGAGGGCCCACCAGATATCCGGCAATAATATAGCCTAATACCAGTGGCTGTTTGATTCTTTTGAACAGAATAGTGACCAATGCTCCCACGAGGAGAATGAGGGCAAGATCCACAATGAGTTCCGGAAGGTGTGCCATAGGATTATAATTAGTGAATAGGCATCAGGATAAAAATCTCGTTGATGTTTTACACAAATTTAATCGTTTTTTTTGGCTATTTATTCAAAAAGTTAAGAAATATTAACGAAATAAGACTTCCTGCATTTCCGCATTTCTTTCCATCGTTACTTTTGCGTACGGGCATAGCGGAATTACTTTCTTAGAATGAGCGCGTGCAAATTCGACACCGGCTACCACCAGTTTTTTAGCCAGTCCTTTTCCGCTGAATGCAGGATCTACCTCGGTATGATCAATAATAAACTTATCGTCTCCGGCCCAGGTATAGGTCATTTCTCCGGCTTTCTCGCCTTCAGAATAGATTTCGAACTTGCCGTTTTTCTCGTTGTTGGTGTGTTTTATTTCTGACATAATGATCGGTTTTATCTTATCGATGCTTTAAAATGGCTTTGGGTAGCGCTACATACTCCTCTTCGTCCCCAACCACTTTCGGAAAGGCTTCCAGATTCTGTTCATGCCAGTCAAGCTTGGCCTGTTCAATAACCTCGCGACTGGAGTTGACAAAATTCCAGAAAATATACCGTTCTTCGGGAAACGGTTCGCCGCCGAAGAGAAATACTGTGGTGTTTTCATTCATTTCAAATTCGCAAAGGGTTGATTTTTTAGCCACGAGAAGCTGCTTCGTACCCCATTCATTCCCTTCCAGGTTTACCGTTCCTTCCAGAACATACATACCCACTTCACCGAACAGGTGGGGTCCGATGTTGAGTTTGATTTTCTCTTTATTTTTAATTTCTATGAAAAACAGTTTGCTGTAAACGGGGACGGGCGATTTTTTTCCGAATACTTCTCCCGCTATCAGTTTGTAATGTACTCCCTCTTTTTCCCAAACCGGAATTTCTGAAACTTCGGTATGATGGAATTCGGGTTCCATTTGCTCCAGATCTTTCGGCAAGCCCACCCAAATCTGAAAGCCGTGCAGCGATTTGTCGGACGCGCGGAGGTATTCCGGTGTTCTCTCGGAATGGACCACACCTTTTCCGGCGGTCATCCAATTGACTGCACCGGGCTGAATCTCAATGGCGCTGCCCATGGAATCGCGATGAAATATGGAGCCTTCCAATAAATAAGTGAGCGTTGAAAGCCCGATGTGCGGATGAGGCGGCACATCCAGATTTTGAAATTCCGAGAGTTTCGCAGGTCCCATGTGATCGATAAATACGAACGGACCTACCGCTCTTTTTTCCCGGAAGGGCAGCAGCCTTCCCACAAGGAAATTTCCGATATCGGCGGCTTTTTCTTCGATGATCAATTCAATGTTTGACATACTCATTTAGAATTATAATGAAAATTACTGAAAATAATTCTACAATGTAGGGAAAATCCGGTAGATCAATGTTATAGAAAATTCAATCTTCTTTTCACTTCGGGAATAACTTCTTTGCCGTACAATTCCAGTGATTTCATCGTCAGTTCATGCGGGGTGGTTCCCAAACTGCCGTGTGCCATAAATCGTGTAAAGCCAAACATCTGATGTTCTGCCACGATTTTATTCACTACTTTTTCTACGCTGCCTACCATTAGCGAGCCTCGCTCACTTCTCATCCACTCATATTGCTGTCGTGTCATCGGCTGCCAGCCCCGGCTTTTTCCTACTCTGTCCATCATGACAGCATAATGCGGGAAGAAGGCATCGGCAGTTTCTTGATCATTTTCGCCGATCAAAACGTGGTTGTTGATTCCCACCTGTACGTCTTGCACAGATACCCCACTTTCAATAGCTGTCTTTTTATACAGATCAATGAACGGGATAAAATTTTCCGGCATTCCGCCGATGATGGCGAGCATTAATGGCAGCTTCAGTCTGGCTGCGCGCACAGCAGAGGAAGGTGTTCCGCCTGCAGCCAGCCAGACGGGAATTTCTCCTTCTACCGCTCTGGGATACACACCAAGGTCATGAATGGGCGACCTGAGTTTTCCGCTCCATGTTATTTTTTCTGAGGAATTTATTTTTAGTAACAGTTCCAGCTTTTCTTCAAAAAGTTCATTGTAATCATTCAAATCATATCCAAAAAGAGGAAAACTTTCTATGAAGGAACCTCGCCCTGCCATGATTTCGGCTCTTCCGCCGGAGATAAGATCTACTGTTGCAAACTGCTGATAGACCCGGACAGGCTCTTCGGAACTCAGCACCGTCACTGCGCTGGTCAGTTTGATGTTTTTTGTAATGGCAG
>JAEYOX010000096.1 GCA_023411265.1 Bacteroidota bacterium
GAGGGAGGCCGGATCTGGAAACCGTCAGTGACTTCACCGCTAATATAAAGATCATCGATTTTCTCGCCGGTGGAAAAGGCATAAGTAAAGTAAGGCAGCGGATTTCCTTCATTGTTGTCCTGAATGGCATTTCCGAAGTTGAAACTGTACGTAGTATTGGCCTGCAAAGTATCTTCCCATTGAATAATGACCTCTCTGGTTGCCAGATTAGCTGGAAGGATTTTTTTAATTCTTGTAATGGGCGGAGCAATAATCAGATTTTTGTTTACATCTTTCAGTGTAATATATTCGTCGAAAGAAAGTCTCAATTCTCTGAAATCCTGAGGAACCAAAACTCTGGGTGTGTCAATATTGGAACCAAGGAATCGCGGCGGAATCGTGTCTTTGTCACCACCAACTGGCGATCCCACCCGAGCGCAGGAAAGTAAGACCAAAGCAAAAACAACCAGAAGCAACAACTTCTTCATAAAAGAATTTTGTACAAATTTAAGGATTATTCGTCAACGGTATGGGAATGTGCAGCTTCCAGTGCGGAGGAATTTCGAGAGTTCGTCAGGCTTTTCTTCAGCCGATCCGCTTCTATGGGATAAGACCCGAAAAGACTGGCCAGAGAAAGCGCAGAGTAAGGCAGGCGCGAAAATTTATTTCCAATGGCAACAATCGTTACCCCCGTTTCCGGGAGATGTGCAAAAACAGAATTGGTGCCATGCCACCAGCCCGTATGGTAAATGAGTTTCGATCCGTTGTCATACACTTTCATTCTAAAACCAATACCATAATTGTTGATGCCTCTTCTTTCATTGCTGTAAGGTTCGAATATCATGTTTTTCAGATCCTCGCGAAGGAAATTCTCGGCCTGCATTGCTTTTGAAAAGGAAAGCAGATCGCGGGGTGTGGTGTACACGTTTTTATCACCGTAGATAAGATCAAGCCTGTCGTAGGGATGAACTTTAGGGCCGTTGCGGTAAAAAGATTTCGCTGCCGATAAAGTATCTTTTTCCTGAAAAACAAAGGAGTTTTTCATCTTCAGAGGTTTAAAAACCATTTGTTCCATAGCAGAAGGGAACGGAGTTGCGGTTATTTTTTCAATAATAAGTGCTAGCAGTGCATAGTTGGTATTGCAGTACGCAAACCCTTTGTCTGGTGCACGCATCACATCGGGTTTGTACTTTATCATGATATTAAGAATATCCTGATTGCTCAGAAATTTTTTAGATAATTCTGCCGGTGCAGGTTTTATTTTCTCGATAAAATATTCATATTTCGGAAGCCCGCTCCGTTGTGTCAGCAAAGAGAGAACGGTAACCCCGGGATAAGGAAATTCCGGGAAAAACCGATCTACGGTATCTTCCAGTTTCAGTTTTCCCGCTTCGGCCAATTTCATGATGGCCATCGCAGTGATGGGTTTGCTGATGGAAGCTACGTGCAGCGGAGTATCACGGGTGATAGGATCCTGCTGATGGTCTTGCGTGAATCCGCGATAACCTTCGTACAGGATATTGTCGCCTTTAGCAATCAAAAATCCGCCCCAAAGATTTCCGCCTTCCCAAATATTTTGATAATAATGATGGATAATGGTATGCAGGGAATCTTCATGAGCAAGTCGGTTGTCCGCTCGTTGAAAAACCTGATGGAGTTCTATATTTCCGAAATTTGGTAGTAGGGTTTCATTTTCTATTTTTACAGTTTCAGTATCCTTCTTGCACGAAAATAAAAGCAAGACGAGAAAGGCAGGCAGCCATAAGATTTTCTTCATTTTCCTTCATTCAAATGAGCGGCAATTTAACAAATTATCAGAAAGAAGTGTATGACCGAAGTAACATTAAGATTTATTTAACAACCAAAATGAATTCAATTCTGTCTTTTTTCGAAGGCCTTTCCTGAATTGGCATTTCTTTAGGAATTTTAAGTAATTTTCAGAAAATCTAAAAGTATCTGTGGATAAGGTTGAGGAACAATGAGGGAAGGTCTTTATTATGGTTTAAATCATATTTATAACTGTTTCTAAATTCTTACCTTTGGCACTCAACATTTAAACGTATATTTTTTTACATGTCTAAGCACTTACACACCTTTCATATTCCTGTTATGGGGCTCGCTTTCACAATCGACAGTCCGGTACGGGTAGCCCAGTATGGAATCGATTCTGTTATTTCTATTATGGATGATGATCTCATCGAAAGAATGACGGCTTTTTACGCTGCCAAATTCAAGCAACCTTACGAACAAGTAAGCATCAAATCCGAAGACTCCAAAGCCAAAAGAATTACCAACTATCTGAATCTTGTGGATAAAATTGTAACCGAAAAATTTGAAGCTTTCAAATCGGAAATGATTGAGAAGAAGGATAAAATTGAGGAGTTTCTCACCATTCTTCCGTCCACTTCTGAACTGAAAAACCAACTGGAAGAACTTATCCAATGCGGAAAAAACAACATCACTGAAGTTAAGGCTGCGCTGGATCAATATTTTCATCCCGGAAGTATTGACGTGAACATCATGACTAAAGTGGATAAGGAAAACTTCAAAGACGGTGAACCGTTGCCTGCTATGTACAATGACGCCCACGCAGCTTTACGCGGTTTTGCCAATAGTACAGCTCGTTCTTCCGTGATTTTTTCTGCCGGAATGAACCCAAGATTGTACAGTTATCTGGAATCTTTTGATGATTTTTATCCGGACGCTGATCATCATTTCAAAAAGAAAATTGTTCTGAAAGTGAGTGATTTCCGTTCGGCAATGGTACAGGGAAATTTCCTTGCCAAAAAAGGACTTTGGGTTTCCGAATACCGCATTGAATCCGGCCTGAACTGTGGCGGACACGCTTTTGCAACCGACGGCTTGTTATTGGGACCGATTATTCAAGAGTTTAAAGAAAAGAAACAGGAGCTTGCAGGATCAGCCTACGAGTTGTTTTCAAAAGCACTGGAAAGCAAAGGCAGAACGGTTCCTGCGGAATTTCCGCCCATTAAAATTACTGTGCAAGGTGGTGTGGGAACTGCAGAAGAACAGGATTTTTTACTCAATTATTACGGAGTAGATTCAGTAGGTTGGGGTTCGCCTTTCCTTTTGGTTCCCGAAGCCACTTCCGTGGATGACGATACGCGGAAATTATTGGCTGAGGCGAAAGAAAAAGACCTGTTTCTCAGCAATATCTCTCCCTTGGGAATTCCTTTTAATACCGTTCGCGGGACCACCAATGAGTTTCATAAAAATCAAAGAATAGCCGCCGGAAAAGCGGGAAGTTCATGTCCGAAAAAATACCTTGCTCTCAGTAAGGAATATGGCCAGAACGAAGGAATTTGTACGGCTTCCAAGAAGTATCAGGATTTAAAACTGAAGGATCTGGAAGCCCGCAAAAACGAACTTTCTTTTGAAGAATATAATAAAGAACATACAGCCGCTACCGAAAAGGCCTGTCTGTGTGTAGGTTTGGCCAATTCATCGCATCTGGAACTTGGTTTCCCGGTGAAAGGGCAGAAACAGGGTGTTGTGGTGTGTCCCGGACCGAACATGGCGTATTTTTCCAAAACGGTCTCTCTGAAGGAAATGATACAGCATATTTATGGAAAAATCAGTTTGGAAGATCACAGCCAGCGTCCGAATATGTTTATAAAGGAACTGAAATTGTATATCGGAAATCTGGCCACTCAAATATCCGAAAACGCAGAGCTGAAGCCTCAGCAGGTGAAGAAACTGGAAGCCTTCCGGAAAAATCTTTTGGATGGGATTTCGTATTATAAAACAGTTTTTGGAAACACTGCATTTTTCAAGAAAGACCAAAGCAGGATTATCAATGAACTGGAACACTGCGAAAAAGAGGTGCAACAACTTACCATTGCCGAACTTGCGGTATAAAATAAATCCGGAGGCGTTAGTGCTTCCGGAATTTTTTTAGGATTTTATCTACAATAATCTGTGCCATTTTTTCTTTGCTTTGGTGCGACCAGCCGGCGATGTGAGGGGTTACCAACGCTTTTTCCGACTGCAGAAGAAATTGCAAATCCTCGTTCATCTCGTCCAGAGATTCAAAAGAACTGCGTTCGTACTCCAGAACGTCCAGAGCGGCGGCTTTTATTTTCCCCGATTTCAGAGCTGTTACAACGTCTTTGGTTTTCACATTCTTTCCGCGTGCGGTATTGACAAAATAAAAATCTTTTTTCATTTCGGAAATGAATTTTTCGTCTATCATGAACAATGTTTCCGGCGTCAGCGGAACGTGCAGGCTCAGGATATCGGCTTCGTTTTTTAGCTCATCAACAGAAACCTGCGTTGCAAATTCGTCAGAAAGACCGGGAAGAATATCATAAAAAATAACCCGAACTCCAAATCCTGAAAGTCTCCTGGCGACTGCTTTCCCCATATTCCCATAGCCGATAATGCCGAACGTTTTTCCGAATAGTTCATCGCTTCGGTTTTCTTCACGTTTCCAGATGCCGTTGCACACTTCATCTGAACAGATCCGCAACCGGTTCATGAGTAAAAGTAACATTCCTACAACATGTTCCGCTACGGCATCGCGGTTTCCTTCGGGAGCATTAAAGAGGATAATACCAGATTTCTCTGCGGTTTCTGTGTCAATGTTTTCCATACCGGCTCCTACACGGGCAATGAATTTCAGTCTTTTGGCTGTTTCCAGAAAATTTCTGTCCACAGGAATCCGGCTCCGTAGGATAATGCCTTCGTAATTATTTATTTTTTCTAAAATTTCATGATAAGAAGATACCGTATCTTCATCTATCTGAAAGCCGTTTGCAGAAAGCTGTTCGGTAATAAGAGGATGATTGGTATCCAACTGAAGTACTTTCATTTGCTGAGGTGGTCAATTTCCGTTGAAGGGATGAAACTCATCATTTTATGAATGTATTTTAACTTGAAAAAAGTTTTTTAAGTTCCACAGAATCCTGAGGTTTCATTCTTCCTGACAAAATAAGGGAGAGTTCCTTTCGGCGAAGCGCAGCTGCATACCGTTGTTTTTCTAGTTCTGTTTCGGGTTCCAGTTGCGGAATGGGAACAGGTTTATTATATTCATCTACAGCTACAAAAGTATAAATACCTTCGTTAGTATGAATTTTTTTTCCGCCAATCGGGTCATCCAGCCAAACATCCACATAGATCTCCATAGAAGTGGAAAAAGCGCGGGTAACTTTTGATTCCAGAACCACAATTCCTCCTTCAGGAATAGGGTGATTAAATGAAACATGATTTACAGAAGCCGTTACCACCCGCCTTGCACAGTGTCTGGCAGCCGAGATAGAGGCACAGCGGTCCATTTTGGCCAGAAGTTCACCACCGAATAAATTTCTGAGCGAATTGGTTTCGTTGGGAAGCACAATATTCGTCATAACGGTAAGAGATCCGCTGGCTTTTTTTATTTTTTCCATGTTGGTTCGGGAGTTTGGGGGATGAATTTTTCCGTTTGCATGGTGTCTGCTTTCACACTGTCAGACACGGTTGGAATTTCTTTCTCTTTTGCAGGAACTTCGGGAGTTTCCTGTGATGGTGTAAAAGTGGGAGCTCCGAATAGCAGCTCTTTTTGGGTGATTGCAAAATAGGATAAGATGCCTGCAATGATCAGCAAAGGAAACCACCACCAAAAGGATTTTCGAAAACGGTAATTGGTTGAGACATTAGGTTTTTTCCTTGAGTTCTTCAGGTCAGACAAATCAATCTGCTCCAGACCGTAAAAATTGGGGTGAAGTTGCTCGGCACGTTTTCCTTTAAAGATGAGCCGGTCTTCCTGCATTTGAAATTCACCTAAACCTTCAGCTTCAAAGGGTTCTGCAAGTTCTGTTTTGTTTTTCCAGAAAGCAGTCGTTTTCCCAAGTGCTGTTTGCGCTTCATTCAGAGAAATACTATTTTTTTTAGCAATAAAATCAATGATTCTGTTGTCGGTGACAGTATAATCGCTTTCAAAAACGATGCGTCCAGCAGGCGGCAACAGTGTTTTGGTGTCGGGATCCAGTTGTGCTGCGGTGCTTTCAAAAGAAAAGATTCCAAATCCGGGTACGGGAGCATGTCCGTTTTCTTTTACGAAATCAAGTATATCGGCTGAAATATTCATGTCGGGCAAATTTAATTTATTTTCAGCAAAAACAAAAGGTTCCCCGAAAGGAACCTTTTGCAATGGTTGGCAGTGGTTTACCTAAAAGTAACACTCATGCCGAGCATGAAATTCATTCCTGCTTGTGGAAAGTAATATGGATCAGTACCATACACATAACCGTTGTTGATGTATTTCTGATCGAAAATATTGTTCAGCAGGAATTTAAGCTGGAGTTCTGTTCTCCGGAGCAGCAGCGTATATTGTGCGTCGAAATCGGAAGTGAAGTAGGCGTCCAGTTTCAGTGCTTCGGTAGCGGTATTGTTCAAATATTGTTCTCCTACATACTGACCTGTAATGCCAAATGCGAGCCGCGGTGTAGCCTGATATTGGAATCTCAGGTTGGAAAGAACGGCAGGGGAGAAAGAAATATCGGTATCTTTCAGTAACAGAGGTGTTCCGTTTTCATCCTGCGAATTCAGCGATTTTATTTTATTTCTGCTTAAAGTCAGATTGGCATTTGCCTGAAACTGTTCTGTCACCTTCCAGAGCGCTCCCAGCTCGATTCCCATTCTGTAGCTGTCTTCTGCGTTTTCACGGATAAATTCTCCGATATTATTGATGACTCCGGAAAGAACCAACTGATCCTTATAATTCATGAAATAGGCATTTGCGGTGATGGATGCACGGGTTCCGATTTGTTTTTCGAGCCCCAGTTCAAAATCATGAAGTTGCTCCTGCCGGGCATCCGGATCGGCTTGAAGGTCGTCACGGGTAGGTTCTCTGTGTGCAAGGGCATAGGAGAAAAACAGCTTACCAGCTGGAATTCTGTAGCTGATTCCGGCTTTAGGATTAAAAAAGTTCCATTTTTTATTCACATTCAAACCTTCGTCGTCCCCTTCAGTTACGATATAGCTGTCATACCCGATGTTCCGCAGTTGCAGATCCCCAAAAAACTCCAGCCGGTTCCATTGGTACACTGCTTTGGCAAAACCGGAAATTTCATTTTTCACAGCATTGTTCCGGTAATATTCGTGATTTTTAATTTCAGGCAGAAAAACACCGCTCACCCGCCCGAAATGTCTTCCGTAATATTGATTTCCTACTACACCCAGTTGCAGATTCAGGTGATCGAACTTGCCGTAAAGAGTGGAAACCATCCCGTAGAAATCATTGTCAAGCCATTTTTTTCTAATGAAATCTGTACGCGTGGCTGTTCCCTGATTGGGGAGATTGTACTTGGAAAAGCGGTCTTCCTGTTTGTAATTTTCATAATATCCTTTCCCTTTGGTATAATGCAGCGTGGTTTCTAAATCCCAGTGCATCCCAAAGTTCTGATTCCAAAGCAACTGAAAGTGGTTTTGGCGGTAGTTATCGGTTTCGTTATCATAAAAACCTACGATATTTTCCCAGTTGGCATCATAGATTGCCCCGGAATAATTAAAATTAGGTTGAATTTCCCAGGTTTCTTTGTCGATTCCGTTCCAGGACTGATAAGTTTTTTCTTTGCCCCCAAAAGCGAGAAGTCGGATCCGGGTTTTATTTTCCTCAAAAAGAGCGGTGAAATTATAGGATTGCAGGTCGGAAGAAGCCCGGTCAATATACCCGTCAGAATGAATTCCGGTGTACCTTCCCATCACGGATAGACGGTTTTTCCAGAATTTTCCGGAGCCTATTTCTGCAGCATATTTATACGTGTTGAACGATCCGAAACTGTTGTCAGATCTTACATAAAACCGTTCTTCGGGATCTTTGGAAATAACATTGACACTTGCTCCGAAAGCGGAAACCCCATTGGAAGAAGTTCCTACCCCTCGCTGAATGAGAATCTGCGATGCGGAACTGGTGAGATCCGGTACATTCACAAAAAAAGTTCCCTGCGATTCTGAATCATTGTAGGGAATTCCGTTCATCATAACATTAATGGAGGTCCCGCTGACACCGCGAATTCTGAAACCGGTGTATCCAACGCCGTTTCCGGCATCGGATGTGGCGACCACAGAAGTTTGATTTTTAAGCAAAATCGGTAGATCCTGGCCCAGATTTTTATGCCCCAGATCTTTTTCTACATTAACGATTTCCTTGGCAACGGGCAAGCGTTTCGTGAAGGTTACTTCCTGAATTTCCTGAACTTTCAGGGAGTCCTGCGGAACATTTTGTGCAGAATAGAACGGGCCTGCACACAGCCCCAAAAAAAACAATCCTTTCATTCTTTTAAATTTTTAAGGTTAAAATTTATTGGAATAAAAGGGGTTAATAAAGATATACTTGTCCGTATCCGTAATGATTACGGTTGGGATAATCCCTAAACAGCATTACCTGTTCCAGGTTCATCGGGTATGATCTCAGCTTTTTATAGCACCCCTTTATTTCTTGCCGGCAAAGATACATCTTTTACCTGAAAAAAAGTCAATATTTGTCTGGTGAAAACAACAGCGGTTTCCCCTGCCTTCCGAAAATTAAATCCGTCCGGAAGGGAAAGCCGCCGTGTTGAATGGTTGCCATATAAGAGGCGACCATTACGCTTCGGCTTTTTCCGAAGCGTATTTTTTCACCAGTTCCTGGCGGATATTGGAGGGAACAAGCTGATAATCGGAAAACTTCATGGTAAATTTGGCTTTTCCTCCGCAAATGGAACGCAATGTAGATCCGTAATCATCCAGCTCAGCCAAGGGAACTTCTGCCATGATTTTCTGGTAAGTTCCTTCACTGTCCATTCCGGAAATGATGGCTCTGCGGGTCTGCAGATCTCCCATTACTTCGCCTGTTGCTTCGTCCGGGCAGAGTATTTCAAGATGGTACACAGGTTCCAGCAGTTCTGGTCCGGCCTGTTGGAAAGCTTCTCTGAAAGCACCTGCAGCAGCCAGCTGAAAGGAAATATCATTGCTGTCCACACTGTGCATCTTGCCGTCATAAACGCATACCCGAATATTTTGGCAGGGCGAACCTGTGAGCGGACCGTTTTTCATCTGGGACATGATTCCTTTTTTAATGGCGCCGATATAGCGGCTGTCGATAGCACCCCCGACAATGCACCAGTAAAAAGCTAAGGTGCCTCCCCATGGAAGTTCATCAATCGTTTTCTGTCTGATGTTTAAGCCGGAAGGCTCGTCCATGCCTTCATAATAATTTTCTATTTTTAAGAAAATTTCACCAAACTGACCGGCTCCGCCGGATTGTTTTTTGTGGCGGTAATCCGCATCAGCCTTCCCGGTGATGGTTTCCCTATAAGACACTTTAGGGTTTTTCATCTGCATTTTCACGCCGAATTCTTTTTCAAGCCTTTGTTGAATCAGTTCAAGATGGAGCTGTCCCTGTCCTCCAAGTACGGCTTCATGGGTATCGTGGTCTATTTCTACTTTCAGGGTAGGATCTTCTTCCCGGATTTTATGAAGAGCGGCAAAAAGTTTTTCTGTTTCGGAAGTGCTTTCTGCAAATACTGCTTTTCTGATGCGGCTTTCCGGGAATTGAATGTGGCGTGCCTTGCGTTCAGTTCCTTTGGTATTCAGCGTATTGTTGGTGTGAGAGGATTTTAGTTTAACGGTTACACCCAGATCTCCGGCTTCCAGTTGCGAGACAGGAATTCTGTCTTTTCCTTCTGCTATAAAAAGCTGAGAAATTCTTTCGGTTTCGCCGTTTTCAGCGTTCACAAGTTCATCTCCCGATTTCAGGGTTCCGCTCAGTACTTTAAAATAATAAAGTTGTCCTACCTGCGGTTCAGAAGTGGTTTTATAGATAAAAACTGTAGTCTTATCTTCAGGATTACAGGCCACTTCAGTTCCGTCCTGCATGATGCGTTTTGGCCTGTCGGCAGGAGAAGGGGCAATATCGTCAATGAATCCCATGATTCTTCCGCTTCCCATATCTTTCAGTCCGGATGCTGTGAAGACTGGAAAAAACTGTTGATGTGCCAATGCAATGGTAAGCCCTTTTGCTAATTCCTCTTCGCTGAGGTTTCCTTCTTCAAAATATTTTTCCATCAGGCCTTCCTCATTTTCGGCTGCAATCTCTACCAGAGCATTATGCATGGCATTGGCCTTTTCCATCTCGCTGTCGGGGATGGGTTTCTTCTCCGGTTTTCCGCCTTCTGTCCTAAATTCATACATCACCATTCTCAGGGCATCAACAATCTGATTGAATTTCTCACCGGGATTCAATGGATATTGAACAGGGATGACTTTGGGTCCAAATCTCTCTTTGGCCTGAGACAAAGTGGTCTCAAAATCCGCTTTCGGGTGGTCCATCTGATTAATTACAAATATAGCCGGCGTTCGGTATTGTTCCACATATTCCCAAACCAGTTCTGTGCCTACCTCTACTCCTGAAGCAGCATTCAGTACAATGAGAGCAGTATCGGCTACTTTCAGGGAAGCGATCACTTCGCCAACGAAATCGTCAAATCCCGGAGTATCAATTATGTTGATTTTATTTTTTCTCCAGTTCACGAACATTTGGTGCGAAAAAATGGTTTTCTTTTTTTCATGTTCAATATCGGTAAAATCGCCAACCATATTCCGGCTTTCTACGGTTCCCCGGCGTTTGATGGCACCTCCTTCATAAAGCAAGGTGTCTATGAGCGTAGTTTTGCCGCTGTCCGAATGGCCGAGCAAAACCACATTGCGTAAATCTTGGGTATGTGCATTCATAATATGATGGTTTTTAATGATTCAGAGGAAGGCGGAAAAAAAGGTAACCGATATTATTTTTTCCGGCAAATAAAGTTACAAAAGATTTGAATACGACGCCGGATTTTGAGAATATCCGAAACTGATATTTGACAGATTCTGCAAAAACTGAATGATGACTGTAAGAGACTCTAACGGATCAGATAGATCTCAAATGACTTGGTAAAAAGATTATTAAATGAGAACTACAAACAATTGGATAAATGGAGAATTTATTAGAATTCTGTAGTAATTTTCTGTTCCGCAGGTTATATTTTATCAATAATCTGTTGGATGTCTATTTCCTCCAGGCAGGCATAGTCGCCACGGTAACATTCTTTGTCGCCAAAAATAGAGCACGGCCTGCAGGTAAGATCTTTTACGTGAACTACATCTTCTGTTTTCTGGCCATAGCCCAGAAATCCTGCGTAGTAATGCGTAGATCCCCAAACGGAAATACATCTCGTGCCCGCAAGGCTGGCCAAATGCATATTGGCAGAATCCATGGAGATCATGATCTCCAGTTCTGCAATTTTCTGAAGTTCCTGTTGCAGGGTGAGTTTGCCCGCCAGATTGGTGGTGTTCGGAATTTTGTGCTGCCACTCGTCCAGGATATCCGTTTCATTTTTCCCTCCCCCAAAAAAGAAAAGAGGATGTTTCTTTGCCAAAACCCTGGCAAGTTCATAGCTTTTTTCCAAAGGGAGCATCTTCCCGCGGTGTTGGGCAAAAGGAGCAAGGCCTATTCCGGATTTTCGGATCTGCTGAACTCTATATTGGTGCGATAGTTCCAGAGGAAATCCCAAAGTCCGAAAAACATCCGCATATTTCTCCACAGTGGAACGGATCGGTTTTTTGTCTAAATTCCACACGTCCGTCAGAACTTCTCTTTCTTCTTTTCCTTTGTCGATGACAGAAACCATGTACCCTTTTTTCCTGAAAATTCTTTTGAGGATTTTGGTGCGGATCACATCGTGAAGATCAGCCACAAGGTCGGGGCTGAATTCCGTAATCAGTTCCCGGGCCAGTTTGTGCATGCCGAATATTCCTTTATAATCGTCCAGGCTGATTCCTTTAAAAGTGAGCCGGGGGATTTCTTTAAAAAGATCGGCAAAATGTTCTCGCGAAACCATGATGAGTTCTACTTCGGGATTCTGCTCCAGAAATTCGCGAATCACCAGTCCGGCCATGGCCACATCGCCAAAAGCGGAAAATCGGTATGTGAGGATCTTCGTCAAGATTTCAGCTGATAAGCTACGGCGTAGAATTTTATTTGCTTGGTCATCGCCATCAGTCCGTTGGCACGGGAAGGGGAAAGAAATTCCTGAAGGCCTATTTTTGAAATGAAATCAAAATCGGAAGCCAGAATTTCTGCGGTGCTGTGGCCGCTGTAGATGGATACTAAAAGGGAAACGATGCCTTTGGGAAGAATCCCGTCGCTGTCGGCATTAAAAAAAAGTTTACCGTCTTTAAACGAAGCGTCAATCCACACCTGCGATTGGCAGCCTTTGATGAGATTTTCGTCTGTTTTTTTGTCTTCCGGCAAGCCTTTCAGTTGTTTTCCCAGGTCAATAATGTATTCGTATTTTTGTTCCCAGTCGTCCAGAAACTCAAAATCATCAATAACTTCCTGCTGCTTTTCTTTGATTGTCATGCTGCAAAATTAATGAAAGTTTTCCTTTTCCACTTTTTTAAACAGCGATAGTATTTTAGGTTCCTCCTTTTCCCAGCAAAGTTCGTTGGCAGCCTTTTCCAACTCGGGAAGATAGAAAGACCGTCCTCTTTTCAAAACTGCTGTGATGGCGGCGGCCATGGTTTCGGGGTGATGGTTTTCTATGAGTTCCCCTACTTTAAACCACTCATAAACTCTCTTCATTTCCGGAAAATTTATCATGACTAAAGGTACTTTCGACTGGATATAATCTGCCACTTTATTGGGTAGGGAATACAAATAACTGACACCGCCGTTTTCTTCCACGCTGAGGCCGATATCTGCAGTGCGCGTTACTTTTCTTAACACATCGGGATGCAGTTTTCCCAGAAAAATAATTTTTTCTTCCAGCTTTTCTTTCCTGACAAGAGCTTCGTATTCCTCCTTTTTGGGCCCGTCACCAATAATTTTAAAAACGGCATTATCTATATTCTTCATCGCCATAATGGCCTGAGGGATTCCTCGCGACTGATTGATGGCTCCCTGATAGAGAATGATTTTCGGACTGTTTTCCGGAATATCAATCGTTTCCGTTATTTTTCGCGGAATGTTTCTGATCACCACCGGATGTACTCCGTATTCTGTGCGGAACCAGTCGGCATAACTCTGGCTTTCGGTCATCATGTATTTCATGCCCGGCACCAGCCGCTCTTCCAGATACTTCCATATTTTTTGGGTGAATCTTCCCTTGATGGCCGGCATTTCAGTAAAAATTTCATGACTGTCGAAAACTAAAGGAATGTTCAGTTTTTTTGCCATCAGGGTGTTGGGAAGCAATGCATCCAGATCATTGGCAAGCAATATGGTGTTTTTGTCCGCTCTTTTTTTCAGTTCGCGGTACAGTTTAAATTGAAATTCAACATAAGCACGGCGCAGTGAAGTTTGGGAATGGTCTATTCTTACAAAAGGATAGGGTCTCTCCATCATCGGTTCGCCTCCCCAGGTATTGCCGATGAGTTCTACCTGATATCCGTTACGATAGAGCGTATCACACACTTTTTCTATTCGCTGGTCGGTATAAAGGTTGCTGAATGCTGACACCAGAATTTTCATAAACTGAAATTATCGTATAGTTCTAGGATTTAATCTTTTTTGATCAGATGATAGGATTGAATAAACACCAGAATCGCATTAGGAATAATAATAGGCCACAGCATATCGTTATAAATGCCATAGATTACAAAAAGGATGCATCCGATAAGGTTCACAATCCTGACTTTTTTTAAATCTTTCAGTATGAAACTGAGTACTACAAAAAATGAGGCGGCATACCCTATATAACTGGTTAGTTCGGGACTCATAATGAATGATTTTAGGGTTGCAAATGTAGTCATTTTCAGTAAGATTACTTTTTATATCTCTGCCATATCGTCATTATTTATTTTTGGTAAAGAATTTGTAACTTATTCACCGTGAAAAGGTGGGCGATTTCCACCTTTTATAAAAGACGAGATTTTATTATGGATTATAAATTTTCAGATGGTTTGGACCAGGTGTTCAAACTCAGCAGAAACGAGGCGCGCAGGCTGAAAAGTGAATTCCTGAATACGGAGCATTTGCTTTTGGGTATTATAAAAACAGAAAACTCTGCAAAGGAAATCCTTCAGAATCTGGACGCTGACTTAACACAAATCCGGAGAAAGATTGAAACCATGAATGTGGCTGTCATCAATCCTCTGGCAGAAGAAAAACAAAAGATTTCCTTTACCAAAATGGCCGACCAGGCTATTCGCCGGTCTGAACTCGAATGCCGGCAGTACCGCTCTACAGAAATCAACACCGTACATTTGCTATTGGGTATCTTATATAAATTTGAAGATCCGGCAACCAGTATTTTAGGGGCCTACGATGTGGATTATGAAAAGGTTTCTAAAGAATACCAAACGATGCTGAAAAACTCCGGTGAACAACCGAAGATGAGCGCGTATGATGATGATGAAGAAAGAGAAGAATACGGACAGATGAGAAAACCAACCGGTAATATCGGTACCGGAAAAAGTAAAACCCCGACTCTGGATAATTTCGGCCGCGACCTTACCTCGCTGGCCCGCGATGGAAAACTGGATCCGGTAATCGGCCGCGAAAAGGAAATTGAAAGGGTTTCTCAGATTCTTTCCCGAAGAAAGAAAAACAATCCGCTCCTTATCGGTGAGCCGGGTGTAGGTAAATCTGCTATTGCAGAAGGTCTCGCACTGCGTATTCACCAGAAGAAAGTATCCAGAGTGCTGTACGGAAAACGGGTCATTACACTGGATCTTGCGAGCTTGGTAGCGGGAACCAAATATCGAGGGCAGTTTGAAGAACGTATGAAAGCCATTATGACCGAACTGGAAAAGAACAGAGACGTGATTCTTTTCATTGATGAACTTCACACCATCGTAGGTGCAGGTTCTTCAACAGGAAGTCTGGATGCCTCCAATATGTTCAAACCTGCACTCGCAAGAGGCGAAATTCAATGTATCGGAGCTACCACGCTGGATGAATACCGACAGTATATCGAAAAAGACGGGGCTTTGGAGAGAAGATTCCAGAAGGTAATGGTAGAGCCGACTTCTATTGAGGAAACAGTATTGATTCTTAATCAGATAAAAGATAAATACGAAGATCACCATAATGTAACCTATACGGATGAAGCCATTAATGCATGCGTGAATTTAACAGCAAGATATATTACTGACCGATTCCTTCCGGATAAAGCCATTGATGCTTTGGACGAAGCAGGATCCAGAGTGTATATCAAAAACATGAAGGTTCCGACAGAGATTATCGAAAATGAAAAGAAAATCGAAGAAATCAAAGAACTGAAACAGAAAGCAGTGAAGGCACAGGATTACCTAGAAGCACGAAAGCTGAAAGATGAAGAAGAACGCCTGATCATGGAACTTTCTGCTGCACAGGAACAGTGGGATAAAGATGTGAAGGAGAAAAAAGAAACCGTAACGGAAGAAAATGTGGCTGAGGTAGTATCTATGATGAGCGGAGTTCCTGTAACCAAAGTAGGCAAAAATGAACTGGACAAGCTGGCCAAAATGGATGATCAGCTGAACGGAAAAGTCATCGGACAGGAAGACGCTGTGAAGAAAGTAGTGAAAGCCATTCAGCGTAACCGCGCCGGGCTGAAAGATCCTAACCGTCCTATCGGAACATTTATTTTCCTAGGAACAACAGGAGTGGGTAAAACGGAACTGGCAAAAGTAATGGCCCGCGAACTCTTTGATTCTGACGAATCGTTAATCAGAATCGACATGAGTGAATACATGGAAAAATTCGCTGTTTCCCGTCTTGTAGGTGCGCCTCCGGGGTATGTGGGATATGAAGAGGGAGGACAGCTCACGGAAGCAGTTCGCAGAAAACCGTATGCGGTTATCCTACTGGATGAAATTGAAAAAGCACATCCTGATGTGTTCAATATTCTGCTTCAGATTCTGGACGAAGGCCATGTCACAGACAGTCTGGGACGAAAGATCGACTTCCGCAATACGATTATCATTCTGACTTCCAACATCGGAACAAGAGATCTGAAAGATTTCGGTGATGGTGTCGGATTCGGAACTACAGCGAAGAAATCCACCAGCGATGCAAGAGCACGATCCACCATAGAAAATGCACTGAAGAAAGCATTCGCACCGGAATTCCTGAACAGAATAGACGATATCATTATCTTCAATTCTCTGGAACAGGAAGACATCAGAAAAATCATTGAACTGGAACTGAATAAACTGTACAGCAGAATTGAAAAATTAGGCTATAAAGTGGAACTTACAGAAGAAGCTACCGGTTTCATTGCCGAAAAAGGCTGGGACAAAGACTACGGAGCCCGTCCCCTGAAACGTGCCATCCAGAAATATATTGAAGATCTGATTGCCGAAATGCTGGTGAACAAACAGCTGAAAGAAGGCGATAAAGTGACCCTGCAGCTGAACGAAGCTAAAGACGGGTTGGAAAAAGCAGAGATCGTTAAAGGAAAAAAAGAAAAAATATAACCTATTATTCACAAACAACAGAACCACTGATGAAAGTCGGTGGTTTTTTATGATTAAAATGAGCAGCGTTTTAAATTTTGCCGTCCTAGGATCAGGGTTCATGGGGAAAAAGCATATTGAGATTATTAAAAACCTCAATACCGTTCACCTTAATGCCGTGATCGACCATCATTCTCAAGAACATTTAGAGAATTCCTATGCCACTTATCCCCAGCTTGAAGCATTTATAGAACAGGATACGGATACGGATGTTGTGGTAATCGCAACGCCGAATTATCTGCATTTCGAACAGGCCAGGGAACTTCTTCTGAGCGGGTATCATGTCATCATTGAAAAACCATTCTGTATGTCGGTAGAAGAAGCCGAAATTTTGGAACAGGTTTCCCTGCAGTCCGGGAAAAGTGTTTTTATGATTATGCAGAACCGGTATGCTCCCATTTCGGTATGGTTAAAAAACCTGGTATCGTCAGAAATTCTCGGAGATATTTATCTGGTGCAGACCAACTGTTTCTGGAATCGTAATGAAAATTATTATCTGCCCAAATCATGGAAAGGCAGCAAAAACATGGACGGCGGAACGCTATTCACGCAGTTTACCCACTTTGCCGACCTTATTTTCTGGATTTTCGGAGACATTGAAAATGTTCATTCAAGACTGAAAACTTTAAGACACAAAAACCTGATTGAGATAGAAGATACCGGAATCGCAACCTTCGATTTTGTGAAAGGAGGGATGGGAAGCATCAGTTTTACCACAGCAGCTTATGATAAAAATCTCGAAAGTTCGATGACCATCGTGGCTGAAAACGGCAACGTCAAAATTTCCGGCCAATATTTCGATACCGTGGAAGTATGCCATATCAAAGACTATTTGCTCGATCCTACCATCATTGCCACTCCTGATAATATGGAAAATCTGAAACAGGAATACCATTCCGTTACAGAAGTTTTACAGCACGGTAAACCGGGCGATATTTCTTTTCACGAGGGAAAAAAACTCATTGCTTTCCTGGAAAATGTATACAAAACCTGTCCGTAATGTCCCATTATTAAGTCGTAACTTTGCACAAAATTCTGATGAATGAAAATTGTAGTAGGTCTTTCGGGAGGAGTGGATTCTTCGGTGGCTGCCTATCTGCTTCAGCAGCAGGGGCATGAAGTCATCGGTCTGTTCATGCGAAACTGGAACGATGCTTCTGTTACTCTCGAAGATGAATGTCCCTGGATTGAAGACAGTAACGATGCGCTGATGGTAGCTCAAAAACTGGGAATTCCGTTTCAGGTGATCGATATGAGCGAACTCTATAAAGAACGCATTGTAGATTATATGTTTCGTGAATATGAAAACGGCAGAACTCCCAATCCGGACGTACTTTGCAACCGTGAAGTAAAATTTGATGTGTTTCTTCAAACGGCTTTGGCACTGGGCGCAGAAAAAGTGGCTACAGGCCATTACGCCCGTTTGGATTCTTTCACTGGTGAAAACGGCACCGAAATTTACCGTTTGCTTTCAGGAAAAGATCAGAATAAAGACCAAAGTTATTTTCTTTGCCAGCTGAATCAGGAACAGCTTTCTAAAGCGCTTTTTCCGATTGGCGAACTCACAAAAACTGAAGTCAGAGAAATTGCGAGAGAGCAGGGGCTCATTACTGCCGAAAAGAAAGATTCCCAGGGTTTATGTTTTATCGGAAAGGTAAGTTTGCCCGAATTTCTGAAACAGCAACTGCAGCCCAAAGAAGGCGAGATTGTTGAAATTTTCCAGGATTTCGAAGCATTTTCAAAAGAAATACCTGAATTTTCATCCAAGAAAGAAGAACTGGAATTTCTGTCAGCAAAAAAAATATACCACAAATCTGACGGCAAAGTGATTGGTACCCATCAGGGAGCGCAATATTACACCATAGGGCAGAGTAAAGGCCTTGGCATTGGAGGCCATCGGGAGAGTTGTTTCATCATTTCCCGGAATATGGAACAGAACATTCTCTTTGTGGGAGAAGGAAAAAACTTCCCCGGACTTTTTACCAAAGTGATCAGAATTCAACCGGAAGAAGTACACTGGATTCGGGAAGATCTCCGCTTAAATAACGGCCAGACGATGGATGTTATGGCAAGAATCCGGTATCGACAACCTCTGGAAAAAGCCGTTCTTCACCAATATGACAATACTTTTTTCATTGAATTTCAGAATTCACAGTCAGCCGTTGCAGAAGGGCAGTTTGCCGCCTGGTATTGGGACGACGAGTTGCTGGGCAGCGGGGTGATCAGCTAGAACAAGGATTCGGAAAGGTTTTTGCAGAGATTCTGCAAAATACCGCTATGGAAGAAATACTCCGGAAGATTACCGAATTTGGCTACCACGCTCACGGCAATCAGCAACGAAAATATACGCCTGATCTTTATATGGTGCATCCTGTGAGGGTAATGGAACAATGCAAAAATTATACTCAGGATGTCACGGTTCTCGCAGCAGCCCTGCTACACGATGTTTTGGAAGATACGCCGATAGGTGAAGAAGAATTGAAAAATTATCTCCTCACGGTAATGCCGCAAACTCAGGCAGAAGATACGTTGAAGTACGTGATTGAACTTACAGATGTTTACGTGAAGGAAAATTTTCCCAAGCTCAACCGCCGTACCCGGAAAGCAAAAGAACTGGAACGCCTACGTACTGTTTCTCCGGAAGCGCAAACCATCAAATATGCAGACATTCTGGACAATTCTTTGGAAATTATTCCGTACGATCCGGATTTCGCGAGAGTTTATCTGCGTGAAGTAAAAACAATCCTCCAAACCTTAGACCTAGGAAATCCTGAGCTTCGGGAAAAAACTTTGAAGGTAGTGGAAGACGGCCTGAAGCAGCTTTCACGCTAAAGAGCTTTTGGTATCGGAAAAATATTCACACCTTTACAGCAATTAAATTTTTATTATGAACTGGATTTTGCTCATTATTGCCGGCCTGTTTGAAGTGGGCTTTGCATCCTGTCTCGGGAAGGCCAAAGAAACATCGGGAACCGCTTCCTGGTGGTGGTTTGCGGGATTCCTTGTTTGTCTGGCCATCAGTATGGCCCTACTGGTGAAAGCCACGCAAACCCTGCCCATTGGTACGGCCTATGCCGTATGGACAGGGATTGGCGCTGTAGGAACGGTTTTGGTGGGTATTTTCTTTTTTAAAGAACCGGCAGATTTTTGGCGACTTTTTTTCATTATCACGCTCATCGGATCCATTGTTGGACTAAAAGCGGTTTCAGCATCATAAGGCTGTTTTAATCTTTTTTAATCACAAAAACCCCATCTCATGCGAATAGAATATGATATTAAATTAGGATTTAAAGATGTAATGTTTCGCCCGAAACGTTCTACTCTGAAATCGAGGTCAGAAGTTTCTCTGGAAAGAGAATTCACTTTTCTTCATACCGGCCGCCAGTGGAAAGGGGTGCCGGTGATTGCAGCTAATATGGATACTGTCGGAACTTTTGAGATGGCAGAAGCATTGGCATCCGAAGGGATGATGACAGCAATTCACAAGCATTATTCGCCCGAAGAATGGAATACCTTTTTAAAAGGAAAGCCGGAAGAATTTTATCAGCATATCGTACTGAGCACAGGGACAGGAGCTTCTGATGAAGAAAAAATAAAAGAAATATTCAGCCAGAATCCTGAACTGCAGTTGCTCTGTATTGATGTGGCCAACGGTTATTCGCAGCATTTTGTCAATTTCGTAAAAAAAGCGCGTGACAGATTTCCGGACAAAACCATTATGGCCGGCAATGTTGTGACGGGTGAGATGGTGGAAGAACTTCTTTTGGCGGGAGCAGACATCATCAAAGTGGGCATAGGCCCCGGCTCGGTTTGCACTACCCGGGTGAAAACCGGCGTGGGATATCCTCAACTTTCTGCGATTATCGAATGTGCTGATGCTGCCCACGGGTTGAAAGGGCATATCATAGGAGATGGCGGCTGCAAGGTTCCCGGCGATGTGGCCAAAGCTTTCGGGGGTGGTGCGGATTTTGTGATGCTGGGCGGGATGCTGGCCGGACATGATGAAAGCGGCGGAGACATCAGCGAAGAATCAGGGAAAAAATTCAAACTTTTTTATGGAATGAGTTCCAGGACGGCGATGGAAAAACATGCCGGCGGTGTCGCTGAATACCGTGCATCGGAAGGGAAAACGGTAAAAATCCCCTATAAAGGAGCGGTTTCCGAAACAGTAAAAGATCTTCTGGGCGGAATTCGCTCTACGTGTACGTATGTAGGAGCCCACACCCTTCGTGAA
>JAEYOX010000019.1 GCA_023411265.1 Bacteroidota bacterium
CAGCTTTGCAAATTCCTTTTGAAATTACTGGACTCGAAACGTTAAAAATAAAGGAAACTGACAGGCTTCAGGCACTGCACAAAGAACTTCAGAAGATCGGTTGCGAAACGGAAATTACCGAAAACTCTATCGCTTCAGTACGATTTTTTGAGCCTGAAGAACCTATTTTTATTAAAACTTACAACGATCATCGCATGGCCATGAGCTTTGCGCCTTATTGCCTCAAAAAAGAAATTACCATTGAGGACGAAAATGTCGTTGAGAAATCTTATCCGAAATTTTGGGAAGATTTAAAGGAGATTCTAGATCCCATAAATTGATTCAAATTGAAAAAAACAATCATTATCACAGGAACATCGTCCGGAATTGGGAAACATCTGGCTGAATATTTTGGCCAAAAAGGACACCGCGTGTATGGACTGAGCCGGAAAAATACGGAAAGTGATTATTTTAAAACCTTTCCGACTGATATTACCAATGCCAAAGCTGTCGAAAATGCCATAACTGAAATTTTTCTTACAGAAAAAAGAATCGATGTTCTTATCAATAATGCCGGAATGGGAATGGCTGGTGCTGTAGAAGATGCCACGAAAGAAGATATCCGAAAACTTTTTGATCTGAACCTCATTGGAGCTGTGCAGGTGATGAATGCTGTTTTGCCGAAAATGCGCGATCAAAAATCTGGTAAAATCATTAATATTTCCAGCATTGGTAGTGAAATGGGATTGCCTTTTCGGGGATTTTATTCTGCTTCCAAAGCAGCTTTAGACAAGGTGACAGAGGCGATTCGATACGAAGTTTCGCCCTGGCATATTGATATCTGCTCGCTCCATCTCGGCGATATTAAAACCAATATAGCCGATCATAGGGTGATGAGCGCGGTTTCGGAACCGTACAGAAGTACATTTGATAAAGTATATTCATTGATGAATTCTCACGTGAATCAAGGGTCGGAAACAAGTGATGTAGCTACCTATATTGAACGTCTTTTGAGAAAGGAAAACTGGAAAGCCCATTATTACTTCGGGAAACTCGGACAACGAATTGGTGTTCCACTGAAATGGATTTTACCCCAACGAACTTTTGAAAAACTGATGAGAAAATACAACCAACTTTCTTCATGAAATTTGAAACAGAATATTCCCCATAACGCTGCGTTTATAATCTATACTTCAAAAATTGAAATCTGCTTTATTCTTTTTCATATTCTTTACAGGTGTTGTATTTCAGGCACAGGAAAGAGAATTTTGGCTGATTGATATCGAAACTCAAAAGAGAAAATTGGTGAAAGATTCCGCATCGGCGGTAAAATTTCTGGATTCTCTTTCCAAAAATCATTTCATTTTCACAGAATTAAAAAAGGTAAAAAAAGAGGGTTTACGGACAGAAATCTATTATGATAAAGGCCAAAACTTCAATGAGGCTGTAGTTCACCTTTCAGACAGCTTATCTTTGGAACTGAAAATAGAAAAAGAATTTTACACCGCGAATCTCGATTCTTTAAAAAAAGAAATCAACAAAAAGTATATCGATCAGGGTTTTGCGTTTAGCCGGATTCAATCGAAATATCTCGGACAACAAAATGGAAAACAAAAAATAGAACTTTCCGTAGTGAAGGATCAGAAACGTGTGATTGACGGATTTGTCATCAAAGGATACGAAAAAGTTCCTTCAAGATTTGTCAAAAACATACAAAAAGAATTCCTGGGGAAGAAGTATGACGAGAAAAACCTTCTGTCCATTCAGCGGAGCTTGCAAAATCACCCATTTGTATCGTTGGAACGTCCACCACAAACGCTCTTCACAAGAGACTCCACCAATATATATCTCTTTCTTCAGAAGAAAAAGGTCAATTCTTTTGACGGAATGGTGGGCTTCGGAAATGATAAATCGGAAAAATTCACCTTCAATGGCACTTTGAACCTAAATTTTAAAAACATCTTTAATGGCTTTGAAAGCATATCATTATTTTGGCAACGAAATCCAGACAGAGGTCAGACTTTCGATTTGCAAACCGATATTCCTTATCTTTTTAAATCGAACGTTGGCGTTAACATGAACCTCAATATTTATCGGCAGGATTCCACCTATGCGAATGTAAAAATTCTTCCGGCAGTCTATTATCATTTGAATAATCGTCAGAGATTAGGGTTTCGGGGAACTTTTGAAACTTCTACAGTATTGGATTCACTTTATATTCAGGGAAAAGATTACAGCAAAAAGGGAATCGGAATCTGGTACGATTATACTGAACCTACAGAAATAGAACTTTTTCTATATAAAACGAGGATTCGGGCAGAAGCAGACCTGCTTTCAACATACTATACCAAAGAAGAATTTACCGCGGGACAAACCCGATATTACCTGCTAGCCGAAAGAAATTTTAATTTAGGTGGTCGCCATTATCTAAATATAAAGGGAGAATCGGCCTTGTTACATTCCGAAAACGAACTCAGTACCAACGAACTCCTAAGATTTGGCGGATGGAATTCTATGCGGGGCTTCAATGAAGAATCTTTATTCGCGGATTTTTATTATTACGGCAAAGCAGAATACCGTTATTTAGTGAGCAATCAGGCGTTTTTTGACACTTTTTTACAGTACGGTGAACTTAGTACCAAAGCACTTGGCTTGAGACCTAAGCTCTACAGTTTCGGCATGGGATTCAATTTCTTTTTACCCATCGGACTCATGAGTTTCCAGATCTCGAACGGAAGCGAATTCGGCAACGAAATCCGTTTCAGTGACACCAAGATTCACTGGGGAATTCTCACTAGGTTTTAAAATATCTACGAATCCCAATAGATAAAGTCAATAGGATAAACTATATCCTAAAAGATGCTTTCGCCACAGTTTATAATAATCCAGCATGGAGGTATGCAAAAATCCTTAGCAAAAAAGTTATGAAGATGATTGGAGTCTCATCTAGTCGCAACATGCAATCCTAAAAGGTAATTATCTATAAATTTGTAAATGAAGCAAATGTAAATACTTTCCCCTTTTAAAATGTTGTGGAGGCTATCCGGTATGCTGTAAGCTATAATTATGTATTCTCGCCGAATGACTGCCAGCTAAAGCTATTCTAACTTCAAATGCAATCTATGATATCTGAACTTTTGGTTGTCAATTCTTTTCTCTTGTTTCTCCTACATTATTAAACAAAAAAATCCTTCACTCTTACGAATGAAGGATTAAAAAAAACTGGCGGCGACCTACTCTCCCGCGTTAGCA
>JAEYOX010000026.1 GCA_023411265.1 Bacteroidota bacterium
GCTTCCGCATTTTCAACAGGAATATTGGGCAATATCCCATGGCCTAAATTCACAATATAATGGTCTTTTCCAAATCTGTTTATCATTTCATGAACCATTTTTCTGATCGTTTGCGGCGATGAATGAAGTCTTGCGGGATCAAAATTCCCCTGCAGCGTCATTTTTCCTCCGGTGGTTTTTCTTGCAAATTCAGGAGAAACCGTCCAGTCCACACCTAAAGCGGATACTTTGGAACGGCTCATTTCTTCCAGCGCAAACCAGCATCCTTTTCCGAAAACCACAACATGAGTAAGCGGAGCTAAGGCTTCTACAATCTGGTCGATATATTTCCAGGAAAATTCCTGATAATCTTCGGGGGAAAGCATCCCGCCCCAGCTGTCAAAAATCTGAACAGCCGATACCCCTTTTTCTACTTTCCTTTTCAGGTACGCAATAGTGGTATCGGTAATTTTCTGTAAAAGCTGATGCGCAGCTTCCGGCTGTTGGAAACAAAAAGATTTAGCGATATCAAAAGCTTTGGAACCTTTTCCTTCCACGCAATAACAGAGGATGGTCCAGGGCGAACCGGCAAAGCCGATCAATGGAATTTCGTTGTCCAGTTTTTGCAAAGTAAGTTCGATAGCATCAAAAACGTAGCCTAAAGTATCATTTACATCCGGAACAATAACATTCTGAACCTGTTCTGCTGTGCGGATAGCATCATCCAACCAAGGACCCGTGTTCTCTTTCATTTTAAAATCAATTCCCATCGCTTGTGGTACTACGAGAATATCTGAGAACAAAATGGCGGCATCCAGCGGAAATCTCCGAATCGGTTGTACGGTGATTTCAGAGGCCAACTCAGGAGTTTGGCAGCGTGTAAAAAAGTCATATTCTTTTCTAATCTCCATGAATTCAGGAAGATATCTGCCTGCCTGCCTCATCATCCATACGGGAGGACGTTCAACAGTTTCTCCTCGCAATGCCCGTAAATATAAATCGTTTTTAATCATAATTAAATTTTGTTATGCTTTTCAGCTTCTTTTGAAATCAGTTTCAAAACATCATCCAGATTCATTTCCTTGCTGGTAATTATATTGCTGTCGGTGTATTTTCTGATTTCTTCCGAAGTGGTCAATCCGATAGAAAATATTTTTTTGTTATCCAAACTGTTGTTTTTCATAAAACTTCGTACGCCGCTCGGGCTGAAAAAAACCACAGCATCGTAATTATTCTCAATTTTAGGAAAGAGCAGCGTAGTTTCATACATGAAAATTTTACGGTACGAAATGTTTTGCAACGGAAGTGCTTTGTCCAGAACATCCAGGGCGAGGTTCCCGCAGAAATGAAGGAAACGTTCTTTTCCGGAATGTTCGATGATAAAATCACAGAGGTCGCGTGCGTTTTTTTTCACTTTGAAAGTTCCGAAACCATAATCCCGAATTCGCTTTTTAGTTTTCTGTCCTACACAATATATTTTGTTAAAATTTTTGCTTGTGAAATCTTCATTGGGATGAAACCCGTTCTGGAAGAAACTTTCCACCGCGTTGACACTGGTGAAAATCAGAGATGAATCTTTCAGATCAAAAGGGGCGACAGATAAAGGTTTTATAGCGATGACTTCCACGAAATCACAGGAATAACGGTTTCCGATTTTTTCAGAAATATATTCGGTATCCAGATTGTTTTTCGTGAACAGAACTTTCATTGCTTTCAGCCCAACTGTTGTTTTATTTCTTCCATTACGGCTTTTCCTCCATTGTTGAGGATTTTTTGCGCCAGTTCTTCGCCGAAGTTTCTGTTTTCTTCGTAATCAAAGATTTCATCAGTTTGAATGCAGTTTTTTCCGTCCAGAGAACAAAGTCTTCCTATAAAGCGGATTTTCCCATCTTCATATTCAGCAAAAGCCCCGATAGGAGCGGTGCAGCCTCCTTCCAGGGTGCTGAGGAAACTCCGTTCTATTTCGACACAAATCTGGGTTTCTCTGTGATTGATCTGAGCTAATATTTCATTGATTTCGACGTTGTCTTCATGGCCGGCTACCGCAACTACTCCTTGTGACGTTGCCGAGATCATGCCCGGAATTTCTTCGTGAGAAACGTTGATATTGATTCTTTTAAGTCCGGCCAGAGAGAAAATCGTAGCGTCGAAATCCTCTTCTTCCAACTTCCGAAGGCGGGTTTGTACGTTGCCGCGAATATCCGAAAACTCAGTATCCGGAAATTCCTTCAGCCAGAATGCTCTTCTGCGCAGGCTACTGGTAGCAATTTTAAGGTCTTGTAGATCAAGGGTTTGTGCAGATGATTTTCTTACCAAAACATCCTGATGGAAGTCTCTTTTTAAATAGCTGACAAGGTTGATAAACTTTGGCAACTGTGTAGGTACATCTTTCAAAGAATGTACTGCAATATCTATATCTTTATTTAAAAGGGCAATATCGAGATCCCTAGTGAAAATTCCGGTGATACCCATAGCGTACAAAGGCTGCGTGAGGTTTTGATCGCCGGCAGAAATAATGGGGACAATCTCAGTGGTATAATTCAGATTCTGAAGATGTCTTGCCACTTCGCGCGCCTGCCAAAGCGCCAAAGGCGAATTTCGGGTACCGATTCTAATGCTTTTCATTAAATTCGTTATTGGGGTGTTCTACTAAAATCTCGTTCATTAACTGACTGATCTCATCTGCCTTCCATGGATGGTCGATAATATATTTTGCGAATCGATTGGTTATTTTCTGTACCAGTTTTTCGGAAAGTACCATATCGTTCACATCCACATACCTGTGTTTCTTGTGAATATTGTGCATTTCATTCCTTTCCATATTCTTTAAAACAGATTTGAAATGATGAATTTTAGGCACCAGTTTCCTTTTCTTTTCCCATTCAGTAAAATCTTTTGTCATTTCCTTGATGATTTTTTCCGCTTTCGGGATTTCCTTTTTCCGCTGTTCCATGGTTTTGCTGATGTGTGCAGACAGTTCATCCACATCTACCAGATTTACGTTGGGATTTACAGTAATGTTTTTTTCCACATTATGAGGAATGGAAAG
>JAEYOX010000038.1 GCA_023411265.1 Bacteroidota bacterium
TGAAAATTAAGATAATGGTGGAAAAGATATTCAAAAATACACAAAAAAGCCTTTCCCGACGTGGAAAAGGCTTTTAAAATATTCCTGAATAAGAAATTTATTTTGCAAATTTCTTGTATTTGTTCATAAATTTATCTACTCTACCTGCGGTATCTACCAGCTTTATTTTTCCTGTATAAAAAGGGTGAGAGGTGGAAGAAATTTCCATTTTGATTAGTGGATACGTTTCTCCTTCGTATTCGATAGTGTCTTTTGTTTCTGCAGTAGATTTGCAAAGAAACATCTCGTCGTTACTCATGTCTTTGAAGACAACAAGTCTATAATTTTCTGGGTGAATTCCTTTTTTCATAATAAAAATTTTTAAAAATAAAAGTTTTGCTTCAGAAATAGTAATGGATATTCCTCTGCTAAATTTCAGATGGCAAAATTAATAAATATTTTCAATATAGCAATGCTATTTTTAAATTTAAAAACAGAAGATTACAGCTTTTTTCGCTACATTTGGATTCTGTTTAAATTTTTTACTCCCAATGAAATACAAAACAATTCTGGCAGTTCTGTTTTGGGCAGGAATTCTGGCTATTTCCTGTAACCGTGATGATATTCATTTTGATTCGCCTTCCCAAGAGCTGAGATTTTCCACCGATACTGTTTTTTGTGATACCGTTTATCATCAGGTGCGTTCGGAAACATATGCTGTAAAAATATATAATGATGAAGATAAAGATATTCTGATTCCCAGAATTGAGCTGGGACGCGGCGGAACTTCTCTGTACAGGATAAATATTGACGGCACTTCAGGCTACTCTTTTACTGATGTTCCGCTAAGGAAGAAAGACAGTCTGTATATTTTTGTTGAAATTGCACCTACAGCTTCCGGGCCGGAAATGGTAGCTGAGGATAGAATAACTTTCACGACATCGGCAGCTTCTCAGCATGTTACTTTATTTTCAGTAGTTCAGGATGCCGAATTTTATGTACAAACCAACACTCCCGGTTCCAATGTTCTGACCGGAAATCATACATGGAACAACAATAAAGTAAAACTCGTTTACGGAGATCTTTCCTTGGCACCCGGTGCTACACTGAATGTACAGGCAGGCACGAAAGTTTATTTTTTCCGAAACAGCGGAATGAAAATACAGAACGGCGCTACACTAAATGTGAACGGAGACCTGAACAGCGAAGTGGTTTTTCGGGGCGACAGAAATGATCCGCGCTACGACACAATCCCAAAAAACTGGAACTCTATCCGAATGGAAGCCGGCTCGCTACTGAATATGAATTATGCCAAAGTGTACGGCGGGACAACGGGAATAGAAATGAAAGAAGCGCAGGCCAACATAAAAAATTCCATTATCCATACCTTTGATGAACATGGAATAAAAGCAATAAACTCTATTGTGAATGCGGAAAATATGGTGATGAACAACTGTCGGTTTTCAGATTTTGGCATCTATAAAGGCGGTTCTTACAACCTTACCCATGTTACTTTAGCCAATTACTGGAATCTGGGGACGTTAGGAAACGGTCAGGTTTTGTATGCTTCCAATGAATGGACCAATGCAAACGGACTAACGGAAACTGCCCCGCTGATCCTGAACATCCGAAATTCTATCTTGTATTCCAAATATCCAAATGCAGTGAGTTTCAAACCTGTATCCGGACAGACTTTTCAGTATTTAATTCAAAATTCTCTGTTGAAATACGACGCTTCAGCCGGATTTAATTTTGACGGAAATCCCAATGTTGTAGCTTCACTTCAAAACCTTGATCCCGAATTTGAAAATTATCATACCGAAAAACTGAATATGAGGGTGAAAGCAACATCTCCGGCAAGAGGAAAAGGGAACACTTCTGTTGCTGCCACAGTACCTTTGGATCTACAGAAAATTTCCCGGACTGCGAATCCGACATTAGGAGCCTATCAATAATTTTTTGTGACATGGAAATTACAAACCTCCAAAAACAGGTGGACGAGTGGATAAAGAAAGTAGGCGTGCGGTATTTTAATGAACTGACGAATATGGCGATCCTCACAGAAGAAGTAGGAGAAGTTGCACGTATTATGGCAAGAAGATACGGCGAACAAAGCGAAAAAGAAACAGATAGAACGAAAGATTTAGGCGAAGAACTGGCAGATGTACTTTTTGTCACTTTATGTTTAGCCAACCAAACCGGAATTGACCTGCAAAAATCTTTTGACAATAAAATGAAAATAAAAACCCAGCGGGACGCAGAAAGGCATCAGAACAACCAAAAATTGAAATAAGAGTAAATGCTTTTAAAAAAATCCATTTTACTTCCCAATAAAACCATACAAATCTGCGGTTCGAAAAGCATCTCGAACCGTTTGCTGATATTGCATTCTCTTTTTGAAAACATTAGAATAGAGAATATTTCTGATGCGCAGGATACTTCTCTCCTGAAAAAAGCACTGGAAAGTGAAGATGAATTAATTAACGTTCATCACGCCGGAACTGCGATGCGATTCCTCACCGCATATTTCGCCCAAAAAGAAGGACGCAATGTAATTCTCACCGGTTCGCAAAGAATGCTGCAACGACCCATAAAAGAACTGACAGAAGCATTACTGTTTTTAGGTGCGGACATCCAATATCTTGGCGAAGAAGGGTATCCACCTTTGAAAATTAGCGGAAAAAAACTGATCAGAGATGAAGTTATCATTTCTTCAGGAATCTCCAGCCAGTTTATTACTGCATTAATGCTGATTGCTCCGAAATTGGAAAACGGACTAACTATTCATTTGGAAGGAAAAATAGCTTCCCGCCCTTATATAGAAATGACTCTGGATATTTTAACAAGTCTGGGGATTTCATGTGAATTTAACAGGAAAATTATCAAAATATCACCGTTAGATTTACATCAAAAATTATCGAATGTTTTTTATTTTGAAATAGAAAGTGACTGGTCTTCTGCTTCCTATTACTACGCCATAGCCGCTTTGGGCAGGAAGATTATTAACTTACGAAATTTTCAGCCGCATTCTTGTCAGGCAGATTCCAGAGTAAAAGAAATTTATTGGGATTATTTCGGCATTAATACCATTTCGGATGCTCAGGAACACCGAATTTCTATTTGCCCGGAACCTTTCGCTTATCCTGACATGATTCAGATTGACATGAATGACTGCCCGGATATTGCTCAAACCGTGTGCGTTACCGCAGCAGCATTGCAGATACCTTTTGCCATTTCAGGCCTCGAAACATTAAAAATAAAGGAAACCGACAGACTTCATGCACTGCATCAGGAGCTGTTCAAGATTGGCTGCGAAACAGAAATTACTGAAAACTCCATCGCTTCAGTCCGTTTTTTTGAGCCTGAAGAAAATATTTTTATTAACACCTACAACGATCACCGCATGGCCATGAGCTTTGCGCCTTTCTGTCTCAAAAAAGAAATTACTATTGAAGACGAAAATGTGGTGGAAAAATCTTATCCGAGATTTTGGGAAGATATTAAAGAGATTCTTGATCCCATAAATTGATTTTAAATTGAAAAAAACCATTATCATTACAGGAACATCATCCGGAATCGGAAAACATCTAGCTGAATTTTTTGGCCAAAAAGGCCACCGTGTGTACGGACTAAGCAGAAAAGATACGGAAAGCGACTATTTCAAAACCTTTCCGACTGATAATACCAATGCCAAAGCTGTCGAAAATGCCATAACTGAAATTTTACTTACAGAAAAAAGAATCGATGTTCTTATCAATAATGCAGGAATGGGAATGGCTGGAGCTGTAGAAGATGCCACGAAAGAAGATATCCGAAAACTTTTTGATCTGAACCTCATTGGAGC
>JAEYOX010000063.1 GCA_023411265.1 Bacteroidota bacterium
CTCCAAAACCGTTGATCTGGGTTCGAATCCTAGTGCCCGTGCAAATAAAAATTATGAGTTCATTTGTAGATTTTATTAAAGGTTCCTACACCGAATTTAAAGATAAAGTAGAATGGCCAAAATGGCCGGATCTGCAATCCTCCACGATTGTCGTTACTGTAGCTACCATTATTTTGGCTTTATTTACCTTCGGCGTGGATGAACTTTTCTCCAAGTCGATCAGAAATATTATTAGCTTACTGACAGACTTATTTAATTAAAGTATTTCCTGAAAATGAGTGAATTGAAATGGTATGTGCTGAAAGCTATCAGCGGACAGGAAAATAAGGTGAAAACCTACATTGAGAATGAGATGAAGCACTTAAATATGGAGTCTTATGTCACTCAGGTAGTTATTCCTATGGAAAAAGTTATCGTGATGAGAAACGGCAAAAAAGTTCCAAAAGAAAGACCTTATTATCCCGGCTATCTGATGATTGAAGCTAACCTGGTGGGAGAAATACCACATATTATAAAAAACATTCCGGGAGTTATTTCTTTTCTAAGTCTCACCAAAGGCGGAGATCCTGTTCCGATGCGAAAAGTGGAAGTCAACAGGATGTTGGGGAAAATGGACGAACTGTCAGAATTTGCCACCGAACTTGAGATACCATTTGTAGTAGGAGAAAGTGTAAAAGTTACCGATGGTCCTTTTAACGGTTTTACTGGCACAGTAGAAAAAATCCTAGAAGACAAAAAGAAACTGGAAGTTTCCGTCCTCATCTTTGGAAGAAAAACTCCCATGGAACTCAGTTTCATGCAAGTGGAAAAAGTATAACATCTAAATAAATCGTCTTCAAAAGAGGCGGTTTTTTTATTCTCGCATTCCTCTTTTCTCTGTTACATCCTCATAAATGTGTTGAAAAACCAGCACTATTTGCCGTTATTGAATATAATAATTTCAATGGTGTCTATCTGATGAGAAACCTTAAGGAAATCGAAAGCCTCTGAAGTAGCTGCCTGTGGAAGACGTCTGGAGAGGCTCTAGCACATTCCGCAATATCCTGCGGAAAGCTATTTTCTATATTTCAGTAAGTTAAAAGGATAACTCTTTTGATATTTAATCATTTACTTACTTGTCATTTCAAAAATAATTCCTACTTTTGCAACCTCAAATACCGTTTTGTGAGGTGAGATAAACAATCGGTAGAATAATAATGCTTCCAAATTCATCATTATTCAAAATCTAAAAAACAAAAAATGGCTAAAAAAGTCTTTAAAATGGTAAAACTTCAGGTGAAGGGTGGTGCTGCCAACCCGTCGCCACCGGTAGGTCCCGCTTTAGGATCTGCAGGGGTGAACATCATGGAGTTTTGTAAACAATTTAACGGAAGAACCCAGGATAAGCCCGGGCAAATTTTGCCTGTAGTAATTACAGTGTACGAAGACAAATCTTTTGAATTTGTAATTAAAACTCCTCCAGCTGCCGTCCAACTGATGGATGCTGCTAAGCTAAAGAGTGGCTCTGGAGAACCCAACAGAAATAAAGTAGGTTCTGTATCTTGGGATCAGGTTAAAAAAATTGCTGAGGACAAAATGAGCGATCTTAATTGCTTCACCTTGGACTCTGCATTAACGATGGTCGCAGGAACTGCAAGATCAATGGGTATCAGAGTAACAGGAACAAAACCCACTAACGCTTAAAACGGATTGAAATGGCAAAACTGACGAAGAAACAAAAAGAAGCTTTAAGCAAATTAGAAAAGGGAAGAATTTACAATCTGCAAGAAGGCTCTGCCCTTGTGAAAGAAGTAAATACAGCAAAATTCGACGCTTCCGTAGATATCGCAGTACGCTTGGGTGTAGACCCAAGAAAAGCGAATCAAATGGTGAGAGGTGTAGTTTCTCTACCGCATGGTACTGGTAAGGACGTGAAAGTTCTTGCATTGGTAACTCCGGATAAAGAAGCCGAAGCCCAAGCTGCCGGTGCTGATTATGTAGGATTAGACGAATATCTGGATAAAATCAAAAGTGGATGGACAGATGTTGACGTAATCGTTACCATGCCCGCAGTTATGGGTAAATTGGGGCCATTAGGTAGAATATTAGGTCCAAGAGGACTGATGCCCAATCCAAAATCGGGAACAGTAACGATGGAAATCGGAAAAGCCGTTTCTGAAGTGAAAGCCGGTAAGATTGATTTTAAAGTAGATAAATACGGTATAGTACACGCTGCGGTAGGAAAAGTTTCTTTTGAGGCTGATAAAATCAAAGAAAATGCACAGGAACTGATTCAAACTTTGATTAAACTGAAGCCTACTGCCGCAAAAGGAACTTATGTAAGGTCTATTTATCTTTCTTCTACCATGAGTCCCGGAATTGCAATTGATACCAAATCTGTAAACTAAAATCTGAATACAATGACTAAAGAAGATAAAGTACTGGTTATACAAGAAATAAAAGACCTGTTACAAGACGCGAAAGTGGTTTATGTGGCAGATCTTGAAGGCTTGAATGCGGCGAAGTCATCAGATTTCAGAAGACAGGCATTTAAGAACAACATCAAAGTAAAAGTAGTAAAAAATACACTTTTACAGAAAGCAATGGAGCAGATGGACGTAGATTTCTCAGAAATGTTCGTCTCATTTAAAGGGAACTCTGCCCTCATGATCTCTGAAACAGCAAATGCTCCGGCAAAACTGATCAAGGACTTCAGAAAAAAAGAAGAAAAGCCAGCCTTAAAATCTGCTTATCTTCAGGAAACCATCTATGTAGGTGATGAAAATCTGGAAACTTTAGCCAGCATCAAATCGAAAGAAGAAATGCTAGGAGAAATTATCGGATTACTTCAATCTCCAATTCAAAGACTTGTTTCTGCTCTCCAGAACAAATCCGAAGGACAAGAAGCAGCTACTGAAGAAACGGCGCCTTCTGAAGAAACTAAAGCTGAAGATACTCCCGCTGCAGAAGTTGCAGAAGGCGAAGCTCCAGCGGCTGAATAATACACACTCAAAAAATCATAATCGTTCAACATTTAAAACATTATTACAATGTCAGATTTAAAAAACTTAGCGGAAACGCTTGTAAACCTTACAGTAAAAGACGTAAATGAATTAGCTACTATCCTTAAGGATGAGTACGGAATCGAGCCTGCTGCTGCTGCAGTAGTAGTATCTGGTGGAGGTGCCGGAGAAGCTGTTGAAGAAAAAACAGAATTCGATGTAATCCTTAAAGCTGCCGGTGCTTCTAAACTTGCCGTAGTTAAATTAGTAAAAGATTTAACCGGAGCAGGTCTTAAAGAAGCTAAAGATATGGTAGATGGTGCTCCTGCTCCTATCAAGCAGGGAATCTCTAAAGACGAAGCTGAAGCTCTAAAGAAGCAACTTGAAGAAGCTGGTGCTGAAGTAGAATTGAAATAATTCTCGTCTTTTACCTTTATATAAATCCGCTCCAACGAGCGGATTTTTTATTGTTGTTATCTGAATTTTTGGTTCAAAAATAAGCCATAAATTTGCATGATGGATTTCCCGCAGCGCAAGATTATACATGTGGATATGGATGCATTTTATGCATCTGTAGAACAGCACGATCATCCCGAACTTCGTGGAAAGCCTGTTTGCGTAGGCGGTGGGACATATGGCGTAGTAGCTGCAGCCAGTTATGAAGCCCGAAAATTTGGCATTCGGTCTGCAATGCCGGGAAGACTGGCATTGGAAAAATGTCCCGAGCTGATTGTTATACAACCTCGCTTCCAGCGATATAAGGAAGTATCTCAAAAAATTTGTGAGATCTTCTACGAATATACTGATTTGGTGGAACCGCTCTCTTTGGATGAAGCCTATCTGGATGTCACAGAAAATAAAAAAGGAATTGAATCTGCGAACCAGATTGCCAAGGAAATCAGAAAGAAAATTTTTGAAGAAACCGGACTTACCGCTTCAGCAGGAATTTCCGTTAATAAATTTTTAGCAAAAGTAGCCTCCGATTATCACAAACCGAACGGCCAGAAAACCATTCATCCCACCCAGATCCATCGTTTTATGGAAGAACTTCCTATTGAAAAATTCTACGGAATAGGAAAAGTGACAGCCAACAAAATGCATCAAATGCATATCTTCAAAGGATCGGATCTGAAAAAAAAATCTCTGCAAGAACTTATTCGCATCTTTGGAAAGTCAGGAAATTATTATTATCACGTAGTCCGCGGAATTCACCGGAGCGAAGTGAAACCGCACCGCATTCAGAAAAGTATCGGTGTAGAAGAAACCTATTGGGAAAATCTTCTGGACGAAGAATCAGTTTTCCAACAACTGAAACTCATCAGTGAAGATTTGGAGGAAAGGCTGCACCGAAAGGAAATTCGTGGAAAATCGCTGACGCTGAAAATAAAATACCGTGATTTCTCTGTTTATACCCGTAGTAAAACTCAGGAAATGTATTATAAAGACAGTGAACATTTTTACAAAACTGCTAAGAAACTCTGGGAACTGCGCCCTCTTGATAAACCTGTACGCTTGCTCGGGCTGTCGCTTTCCAATCTCAATACACAAGAAAAAAAACAAGTCTCGGTGCAGCTGAAAATTCCTTTTCCGGAGTTGGATTAATAACCAGTTTTTAATATTGAAAGCACCATACGAATTCACTGAATGAGTTTTCCCGTTTTCCTTATCTTTGATCAAATTTCAGAAAAACCAATGAAAATACTAATAGTAAACGGTCCCAATCTGAACCTGCTGGGAACCCGCGAGCCAGAAATTTATGGAACAGCGAGTATGCCGAATTTTTTGGAAACACTACGGAACAGTTTTCCCGAAAATGACATAGCTCTTTTCCAGTCTAACCATGAAGGTGAAATTATAGATTATTTGCAGAACAGTACTTTTGATGCCTTAATCATCAATCCCGGAGCTTTTTCTCATTATTCTTACGCCATTGCCGATTGTCTGAAAAACATCGGAAAGCCAAAAATTGAAGTCCATATATCCAATATTTATAAAAGGGAGGAATTTCGCCAAAAATCGGTGACGGCGATGTACACCGACGCTTTAATTTCAGGCTTTGGCTTGAACGGATACCGACTCGCCATCCTGAGTGTACTCAACCGGCATTGATTTGTTAAAAAAAATCCTCAAGTTTCTTGGCCTGAGGATTATATCTTTAGAATTATGTATATTATAACTGAGGCCCTGCCGCAATCAGTTTTCGGGCTTCTTCATTATCGCAATACTGTTCGAAGTTTTCAATATATCGCGCAGCCAAATCTCTTGCTTTCGCTTCCCACTCAGCAACATCTGCATAAGTTTCTCTCGGATCCAGGATTCCTTCTGAAACATTTGGAAGTTCTGTAGGAATTTCAAGATTCATAATAGGGATTACTGTTTTAGGTGCCTTTTCTATAGACCCGTCAATAATGGCGTCAATAATGGCGCGGGTATCTTTCAATGAAATTCTCTTCCCAGTTCCGTTCCAGCCTGTGTTGACAAGATAAGCTTTGGCTCCGTGTTCTTTCATTTTTCCAATCAGTGTCTTGGAATACATTGTAGGATGAAGGGTCAGAAACGCCTCTCCGAATGCAGGAGAAAATGAAGGCTGTGGCTCAGTAATTCCCCGTTCAGTTCCCGCAAGTTTGGAGGTGTAGCCGCAAAGGAAATGGTATTGTGCCTGATCTTCATTCAAAACAGAAACCGGAGGCAAAACTCCGAAAGCATCAGCTGAAAGATAAACGATTTTCTTGGCATGACCAGCTTTAGAAGGCAATACAATTTTATTGATATGATAAATAGGATAAGAAACCCTCGTGTTTTCAGTAATAGAATTATCAGTATAATCTATTTCACCATTTTCTTTTACTACCACATTTTCTAAAAGTGCATCTCTTTTTATAGCTCTGAAAATATCCGGTTCTTTTTCTTCTGAAAGATCAATAACTTTGGCGTAGCAACCACCTTCATAGTTGAACACTCCATTATCATCCCAACCATGCTCATCATCTCCTATTAAATAACGTTTTGGATCTGCAGACAAGGTAGTTTTGCCAGTCCCGGAAAGGCCGAAGAATAGGGCAACATCGCCTTCCTCGCCTACGTTGGCAGAGCAGTGCATAGAGGCCATCCCATTCAGCGGAAGGTAATAATTCATCATTGCGAACATTCCTTTTTTCATTTCACCGCCATACCATGTTCCGCCTATAATCTGCATTTTTTCTGTAAGATCAAACATGATGAAGTTTTCAGAATTTAGACCCTGCGCTTCCCAGTTTTCGTTGGTGGTTTTAGAACCGTTAATTACTGTGAAATCGGGCGTTCCAAAGTTTTCCAGTTCATAATGAGAAGGGCGGATAAACATATTGGTCACAAAATGAGCCTGCCATGCAACCTCCATAATGAAACGGACTTTCAGCCTCGTATCCGGATTGGTTCCACAGAATGCGTCTACAACATACAGTTTTTCCGAACTGGAAAGCTGCTTGAGTACCTGCTGTTTACAATCTGCAAATACTTCAGGAGTTGTAGGAAGATTCACTTTTCCGTCCCAGTTGATGGTTTCTTTAGTCACATCATCCAAAACGATATATCTGTCCTTAGGTGAACGTCCAGTAAAGATCCCTGTTTCCACTGCGATGGCGCCAGAATCCGTAAGAACACCTTTTTCAAAACCTTTATTAGATTCCGCTACTTCGTCTTGGTATAATTGTTCAAAACTTGGGTTGTATACCACCTCGTGATCACCTGTAATTCCCATGTTTTTCAGATCCTGGATAATCTTGAAATTTCTCATATTTGAAAGGGTTTAATTTTTAGTTGAAGAGTTCCAAATTTAATTAAAAAAACGGCACTATATAGAGAAAAGCATACTGATATAAATCAGCATTCAAAAACTGCTTCAGTAATTGATTATCAGAGTATTAAATCCTGCCACTCGAAAATGGTGGTAAAGTCTCTATCCGAAAAATATTTTTTGTAATCCCCGAATTTTGAGGCCAATACAAAATCTCCACCCCAGGCTCCTAAACTTTTTACCAATCCGCCGTATTGCGAAAAATATTTTTCTTTAGCGGTTTCGATTCCTAAAAAAGAAGAAATCAACATTTCATGACGATTCATGTAGAGCGCAAATTCATCTAAATTTCTTGACCTCAAAACAACTTTGGAAAGTTCAGAAAGCTCATGAATAATTTTGTTATTTTTAGCTTTGGAACGGTACAACGCGATTCCTTCCCTGCTGTCCTGTTTCTGATTGAGATGGATGAAAATAAGTTCGTTCTTATAATCGGGATCAAATTCCACCCTGGAAATTTTCTTTTCCGGCAAAGTCTGATACAAAATCGGAGATTTCTCGAGTGCTACTGCGATATCGTATCCGCTGCCTCCCAGCGCCATTTCATTGAGTTGAAATGCATCAATTTCTGCCCATTCTGCGAGATTATTCATTAATGTAGAACTGCTTCCCAAACCAAAATCGGGAGGAAACTGGAGAATGGTTTTCAAAAAATAAGAACTTTCTGAATGAAATTTCACTTTGGAAAGGTCCTGCACATGCTTCAAAACATTGACTACAAATAGAGCAGGAAATTCCAGATTGGTTTCCAGAATCGTCCAGTTTCTATAATTTATTTTTATGGTGAGCCACAGTTTGTTCTGATGGTAAGCATGCCAGATGATCTCGGAATTACGATCGGGAATTTCTTCAAAAAAAAACTCTTGTCCGGGCTTTGTGGGTACAGCCAGGGCAAGAGCTCCGTCTAAAACGAAATATTCGGAAGTGAGTAATAGTTTTCCGGGTGAAAAAATGCGCCCCACTTTTCTTTTATTTAAGCTACCGCAACTTCGGCATTAATTTTCTTGATGAGTCCCTGAAGTGTTTTTCCCGGGCCCACTTCCACAAATTGGGTAGCTCCGTTTTTGATCATGTTTTGTACACTTTGTGTCCATTTCACCGGGCCGGTGAGTTGCGCAATCAGGTTTTGTTTTATCTCTTCCGGATCCGTAACTGCAATGGTAGTAATGTTTTGATAGACAGGAATCATGGCTTTCCTGAACTTTGTTTCTTCGATAGCGCTGGATAAACGATCCTGCGCGGGTTGCATTAAAGGGGAATGAAATGCGCCGTTCACAGGAAGCATCAGCGCTCTTTTGGCACCAGCTTCTTTCAGCACCTGACAGGCTTTTTCTACAGCTGAAGTTTCGCCGGAAATCACTAATTGGCCCGGACAGTTGTAATTCGCCGGAACGACAATTCCTTCCACAGAAGCACAAATTTCTTCTACTTTCTGATCTTCCAGCCCTAAAATGGCTGCCATTGAACTTGGATTAGAATTGCACGCTTCCTGCATCGCTTTGGCTCTTTCGGAGACCAGTTTCAGTCCGTCTTCAAAAGAAAGAACTCCATTGGCTACTAAGGCAGAAAATTCGCCTAAAGAATGTCCCGCCACCATTTCAGCACCTATAGTATTAGTTGCTTTCAGCGCAGCTAAGGAATGAATGAATATAGAAGGCTGAGTGATTTCAGTTTTTTTAAGATCTTCTTCTGTTCCGCTGAACATTACCGAGAGAATATCGAAACCCAAGATATCATTGGCAGATTCCATCAGATCCTTAATGTCTTTCCGGGAATCGTAAAGTTCTTTTCCCATCCCGACAAACTGAGATCCCTGACCAGGAAATACAAGTGCTTTCATTAGTTTTATTTAAAAATTGACAGCAAATTTAAGCAAAAAATATTTCCTAAAATATGACAGTAATCAACAAACAGAAGTAAAACTATGGCAGTAGCCTAACAATGCGATATCCGGTATTGATGTACGCGCCGTTTCTTTGAACTCTGGAAAACTCAAATTTTGTAGCCAACTGAGTTTGTGGTTTACTGATTTGTTTGAAGATTTCTCCCTTAGTATTTTCCCGCATCAGCATATCATTCACCACGTCAAACCCGATCACTGCATATTTGGAGGGTGTTTTACAATATTTATCCCTATACGCTGCTAAGATTTCATTCTCAAAACGGCCTTCAGTGTTAATTTTTCTATCCATCAGGTATACTAAACTTGCGGCACTGAGCTGATCTACATTCCTCTCGAAAGCCGGAACATAATACATACTGAAAGCTTTGACACCTTGAACTTCCTGGGAAAGAGTAATCATTTTATTTGCAAAAGCTTCGCCGGTTGCATCATTATTGTTGGCGAGCACAGCGATGACAGGTGCTTTCTGACCGGTCATCATATTGGTATCTGCCTGAATTTCATTAGCTGAATTTACAATAATTACTTGAGGAGCTTTGAGCGTTTTCATTAACCCGGATCGTATGTAATTGGCTCTTGACTTATCGGAATCTGCCACTATATAAATTCTCTGATCGGAATACACCGCTTTTACTTCATCTATGATACGGTCAGCATACACCTGATCATTAGTTTCCATGATGATCAAATTACTGTATCCATACAAATCCTCCGAATTGGCAAAAGGCGCAACGATAGGAATCTTTGATGTTTTCACATACTCCAGAACTTCCAAAACGCTCGATTTAAAAAAAGGGCCTATGATGAGATCTGTATTATCTTTATTAATTTGGGTAAGTGAGTTTTTGAAAGTAGCTTCATTTCCGGCATCAATGATTTTTACATTCAGCTTTTGTCCTTTCCTTGCATTGCGTTCTATAGCCAGTTTGGCTCCGGAAAGAAAATCAAGAGAAACATTTCGATACTTATTATCATTGGAATCGTACCCAAAAGGCAACATAATGGCTACGTTCAATTCATCTCCGGACTTTTTAACATACGCAGGATCTGCTTTTTTAATTTTAAGAACGATGCCAGGTCTAAGTCCTGAGGATAGTTCCGGGTTCAGCTGAATCAGTTCGTCCAGCGCAATTCCAAATTTATTGACAATTCCAAAAGTAGTATCTCCACTTTGTACCGTGTAGGTTACATAATCATCGGACGAGACGCCGGTGGTAGTATAAGTATTGGATGAAATAGGAATGTTAGCCTGTGCTTTCGGCGTTACAATTTCCTGAGAACGTTCTCCGTTTCCATATTTTTTTATGCTTTCAAATGGGAGAATAACCCGCGAACCTGCTTTCATCTGGTTGCTTAGATCAGGATTCAGTGCTTTGAGTTCAGCTTCGGAAATACGGTATTGCTTTGAAATACCATAAATTGTTTCTTTAGGTTTCAGTATAATATAACCCAGCGGCTTTGAACCGTCCTTTCCATCAATCCGGAGAACATCACCGATTTTAATATTTCCTCCTTTTGTTTCTGGATTCCACCGCAGAAGTTCGTCCACAGAAACATTATATTTTCTGGAAATACCAAATAGCGTATCCCCTTTTTCTACCGTGTGGGTTTTTTGGGCAAACAGGCTTACAAATAATAGTAATCCTGACAATATAAATAGTTTCTTTATCATGTACAGTATAGCATATTTACAAAAATACCATTTCAACTCAATTCTCAAGAATAAGCAAATTGGGGTGCAAAATGTCCATTTCCTTTAAACAAGTTTCAAGCCAAGTGCGGCCTTCATCGGCATAAAAGATACTAAAATTATACACTCTTTCTTGCCAGATTCCATCAGGATTTAAAGTGAAATAAAGTTTCTGAAGTCGGAAAAGCAATTCGTGCTGCTTTCTCTTTTCGGCGCGCAGAAGTCTCTTTTTCATTCTTTCAAAAGATTTCAGTTGTCTGCTTTCTTCTGCTTTCACGAGATTTCCGAAGGATTTTTCTGTGAGTTCCGCTGTTGTTTTTAGCTGATTAAAATTTTCTTTTAAAAGAATTTCCAATTGCCCGATTTCTTTGATAATTTCATTGTTTTGCAAAATTTTCCGATCTGTAGTTTTCTGAAAATCATTAAGGAAATCAATAGGGGAAAGTTCAAGTTTTTTTATTTTGTTAAAAGTTTTTTCTGAAATCCAAAGCATAGAATTTCTGGGCACCAATATTGGAAAAGGCAACTGTAGTGATTTAAAATAATCTTTAAGTTCAAACCAATACATGATTTCCGCATTTCCACCGATGTACATAATATTGGGCAACACCGTTTCCTGCAACACCGGCCGCATGAGCGCATTGGGACTGAATTTTTCTGGATGAGCATTCAGCTCCTGCATTAATTGATTGTTATCGAAAACCAGATCTGTGTCGACAATATTAAATTTCTCACCGTCAAATTCGATTCTGTTGCGGGTTTGGGAAAGATAAAAAAGATTAATTTCACGAGGGTTTACCTGTACTTTACCGTAATTTTTAATGAGAAAATCAATATTCTTCCTCGATTCTTTCAGCAAAGAATTATTATTGAGTTCGTCTTTAAACACCGGGATCATCAGTCGCTTGAGATCGGCCTCATTTCCATCTAGCATCAAGAGGCCAAATTCAGAAAAAAGCCTGTTGACTAAACTACGGGTAGCTTGTGCCAGCGTGTTTCCTTCTCTGTAGGCTTCCTTCATCATCAAAATCAGCTCAGTTCCAAAAACAGAGTTCTTAAATTCTCTTTCAAAATGTTCTATAAAAATTGTTTCACTTAGAGAAATTTCGCCAGTATATCCGCCATGTCTTTCATTTATCTCGTAATATGCATCCAGAGTTTTGAAATGATTAATTTCTTCAAAATCATGATCTTCTGTCGCCATCCAAAATATGGGAACGAACTGATATGCAGGAAACTCCTTTTTCAGAAAATCACAGGTCTTTATAGTTTGCAGAATTTTGTAAATGAAAAAAACCGGACCTGAAAAGAGGTTAAGTTGATGTCCTGTTGTAACGGTAAAAGTATTTTGATTGGAAATGAGCCTCAGGTTATCACTCTGTTTTTCCGATAGAGACAACGCAGTCATTTGTTTTTCCAAAATGCGAGAAATAGTCTCACGCGTTTCGAAAGAAAAATATTTTTTCTTGGCTCTGATTTTATCCTCAACATTTCTCAGATTAAAACTTTCATCTTGGAAATCCTTTATATTTCCAGCCAAGAAATCCTTGATCAGTTGGGGAATATTATCAAGATCCGTAAATGATATTTTCTCAAGTAACTTCAAAATGATAGGTTTAATTAATCATATACCATACGATTCCGATATTAATTCGGAAATCATAAAATGGATAATGGGGAGCGGTGTAGGTAGCATTATTAGCAAAAAGGGTATTCAGGTGTTGACCTTCAACAAAGAAAAACATCCGTTTTACTTTCATATTGATGTAGGCATCCACAATGGGTTTTCCGCCAATTGAGAAAGGATTTGAATTCTGAAGAATAAATTCATTTAGCACAGGGAAATATTCCCTTGAATTAAATTTCGTAAAATAATGTACTTTTATTCCGCCCTGAAGTTCAGCAGCATTATTAAAAACTTTCGATTGATAAAAAAGATTAGCCCTTCCAATGACATTCGGAGCCGGAAAAAGATCTTTATTGGTGAGCGTATTCTGAAATAGAAGTCTGGTATTAAGTCTGAATTTATTATACCCGAATGTTGCTTCCCCTCCAATCTGTGAAATATTAACAGAAGTATTGCTTTGAGCCGGCCGGCCATCTGCATTGAAGTAAGCAAATTTATCAATTCTGAAATACTTGGCAAATAATTGGGAATTAAACCATTTCAAATTCATACTTCCTCCAATTTCTAGGATATTCTGGTTTTTAAAATCCATGAAATTGTAATTGAATTGCCGATAAGGAGAAGTATTGAGCAGGTAGTTAAAAGTAGGTGCAGCCGACTGAAAATTAACTTTAGCATCTAAAAAATACCCAGTAAATGGCTGAAAACGGAGTACATTGGCAGAACGAATAAACGTCCCAAATTGCTCACCTTGTGAAACTTCCAAATCTGCATTAAGTGCTATTCTGTTCCAAAGATGTATTTTTAAATTTCCTACAGCTCCTATCCTGTCTTCCCGAACCTCCTGCGGAACATTCAATACTGCAGTTTCCAAAGGGTCATAAACACCAAAAGCAATATTCTGATGACGAACTCCTGCATTCAGCTGAAATTTTTCATAATCAAAAATCAAGGCCACTGTATTGCTCAGGTTGTTTGAATATTTGCCCGTCGATATTGGAAATCCCGGAATAATTTGTGAAGACTGCTCATAGAAAAAAGGCTGAAGTGCTGTCTGACTAAAGAAATACTTATTTCCCTGATGAGAAATAGTATGTTGAAGTTTGAATGGAAAACGTTCCGGATTAAAAGGGGAAAACTGATGGCTAAGGTAATATCGCCGATAGGAAAACCTGGAATTAACTCCTTGCAAATTAACTTCAATATTGGCCCGATTGCTGTACGCGTCTGCACCATCGATAAAAAGACTGTCATTTACAATTCCTCCGTTTTCCTCATTATTTACATTCTGGTGGATAAAATGAGCAAAGGCTTCATATTTATTATTTCTGGACTTATAATGCCCTGAAAAAATCGTGTTATTATTTACTGCTAGATTATTACTATAATTTCCAAGCGATCGAAGTCCCATGTATTCTATGGCAAAGTTGAATGTTTTCCCAATATTCTGAGTATAAGTGCTGTTTAATGCTGCGCCATTTCGCATCGCATTGTGATATACAAAAATCGCAGTAGGAGTTTTGACATCGTAATACCGAATATCCCTGATCCCTAAAATATTGTGTGCTTTATTGGAAGGAAGCAACGTGAGGTTCTGCTCCGGATCATATTCATAAACCAGCGGATTGAACCCTGTTCCGATATTGGCAAACTGAATTTTTCCGAAATTATCCCGGTTGTTATATTGCGTGAAAATATAAGTTTTATCATAGGAAAGCACTGTATCCAAAATTCTTTTCTCAGAAAACTGAGTGTAAAAGTTATAGTCTTGAATGGTAGGTTTAAAAATAATAAGAGAATCCTTCGTACCGGAATCCACTATGACAGAATCTTGAGTCTGAATCCGGTTAGAATCCGTTTTGTTAACAATCTGAGCGTTAACTATAAGACCGGTAAAAAAAAACACTAAAAAAAAATATTTCATGGACAGGTGTGTGGCCACAAAAATAGGAAAAAAGGAAATAACTGGATGTTCTTTAAAAAAGAAAGTCCGCATTTTATGCGGACTTTCAAAAAGTATTACATTTTTGATTTAATGAAGATTAGAAGGCCAATTACTTCCGTCTGCTCTAGTAAGCGTGGTTGTACCAAATTCGCCATAAGATGTTATCCAATCAAAAGTCAAATTACTTCCACTTACAATTACATTGGAAATCGACCACGTATCGCCATAAGAGTTTGCGCCGGTAAAAGATAATTTTCCACAAGAATCAACTAGTTTAATTCCGGTCACTGCAATGTTATCCGGTGGACTCCACATTGCTAAATATACACCAAAAGCAGCATCTGTGATGTTATACTCACCTTGTGAACTTACGGTTAGTGAGCCTGTTCCAGTAAGAGGAGTTGTTTGTGTACCAGAGCCAGGTACACCATAATTCACTGTAGAGTAAGTATAGTCGCCTTGAAGCTGTGATGGACATACTGCGTTAAATGTAACTTTAATTTTTTGTTTAAAAGCAGAAGACTCAAGTGATGAGGAAGCTAGAGTAAAAACAGCATGCTTACCAGCAATGGCTGCATCAGAGGTTACGTTTATAACAAAATCTCCTTTTGCTTCTCCAGCCATAACATCATCTGTTCCTTTTACAATAGTAAAATCAGTGCCTAATACTGCATTTGATTCAGCTGCAACATAGACCAAATTAACAGAATGAGTTGTTGACACTGGCCTTGTAGTAGAAAACTCAATAGTATTATTACCACTAGCAGTTGCCCCATCATAAACTCCAGTTTGAGTTTCTTTTATAAAATGAAGCGATGAACCCTCATACACCGGAATATCATCATGCTCTTTACAGGATTGTAGAGAAAAAGCCGAGAGGAAAGCCGCAAATAAAATTAAAAATATATTTTTCATTGTTGTATTAATTTTAAAGTGGATTTTGTGGACCTAAATCAGGGTTATTGTCAACCTCGATTAATGGAATTTGAAAATTAAACTTAGGAGAACCTGCAGGGAAAGAGAATTGATTAATAGTGTGATTACTTCCCGGATATGCCCTGTTCATTCCTTGCCCTAAACGCTTCATATCAAAATAGGCATGTCCACCTTCTCCCCAAAGCTCTAAAGATCTCTGAAAGTATATTTGGTCAAGTAAGGTTGCGGTTGTAGTAGATGCAACGAAGGCAGGATTTCTTGTTTTCACGAAATTCTCAAGTACTTGCGCTCCTAACGTAGGATTAATATGTGCATTAGCTTCAGCATTGATTAAATACATTTCAGCAGCACGCATATAAATATAATCACCTTCAAAATCGGTATCGTCAACAAATTTTACATTTGAGTATTTTGGAAGTCCAAATGGATTACCAGCATCTAAAAACCATCCTTTTCTTGCGTCACTAGCTGGGATTTGATCAAAAATCCTCTTATCAACAGTCTTATAACTTTGTAGCTGTCCTGCATAGCCATTATTTAAGTTACCCATGTTAGAAAAGAAAGAAGCATAATAACTAGAAGTTAATGTGTTAATATCCGCACCCCACATCCATTCAGGATTACTAATTTTATTAAAACCATCCATTAATTGAGTAGCATTCATAGGACTAAAACCAGCCAGAGCTGCTTGCGAATAGACTGCGGCTTGAGGCCAATTTTCTACTTGCTGATAGTATCTAGCTAGCATACCGGCGATTACGTTCTTATTAATATACTCCTTACTAGGTCTGTTGTAGCCATCAATAAGAGAGTATGCTTCTAGAAGGTCTGCCTCTATTTGAGCATATATCTCAGAAGTAGGAACTCTGCTAGGCGTTGAACTTGCTGGATCTTCTAGTGCTAAAGGAACACCAATAGATCCGTTAGCGTAAATTCTAATAAGATTAAAATAAGAATCCGCACGCATGGCCAAATATCGAGCCTTAATATGCGTTATCTCCGGAGCTAAAGTTCCCTCTGTCGGAATCAAATTAAGCCCATCATTCATTACTCCAATTACTCTATAAAAATACTGCCATATCATTCGAGTTCTCAAACTCGCCTGCTCTCTCGCAGTATAGTTTAAATAATGAACGAACCAATTGGAGGTGGTCATGGTAATATCATCAGTCATAAAATCTAACCCTAATTTATAAGCATTATAGCCGAAATCATCATGATAATTACCTAAAGAACCAAAATCTGACATTGTTCTGATATTACCAGCTTCTAAGCCACCTAATAAAGTGAAGGCTTTCTCTGGATTATTTTGAACAAAATCTTGAAGATCTGTTTGAGATAAAGTTGATTCATTATCAACCTTCAAAATCTCTTCTCCACACGAATTGAATACCAGCATCGAGGATACTAATAATCCAAATATTTTAATTTTTTTCATACTTTTTTTAATTTAAAATGAAATATTTGTACCAAAAATCAGCGTTCTATTAAGATTGTACGTTCCAGAACCCATTGTACCGGCAATCGACAATCTTGGATCGTAACCCTGTCTTTTTGAAAAAAGAGCTGCATTGTTAACGCCAAAATAAAATCTCGCAGCAGTAAGACCTAGACCATCATACCAATCCCTTTTTAATGAATAGCCTACTGTTATATTTTGAATGCTCAAATAATCAGACTTAATCAGTGCCAAAGAAGATCCACTATATGCCTGCATGTTATTTTCTACCGAGAATTTAGGTAACTCTGCATTAGGGTTTTCCGGAGTCCAAGTTTTGTAGAAATCTTCGTGAATTGACTGACCGAGTCCACCACCCATAGTTCCCAACCAGTTAGTGTCATAACCCCAACCTCCTAATTGATAGGCAAAATCAATACTGAAATCGAGACCTCTATAATCTGCCCGTAGACCAAATCCTCCGTAAACATCTGGTGTAGCTGTTTTATCCAAGAAATTGATACTTGCATCAGCCCAGCTATCTGTAATAGTTTTACCGATAACATTACCATTTGCATCTGTTACATTCTTATAGAAAAGAGCGTTACCAGTAGCTTGATCCACCCCTGCAAATTCTCTCATGTAATGAACATATCTATCCTCTCCAACTTTCAATCCTAATCCCCTGTTCTCAGACTGGCCACCATGTAGTTCGGTGATTCTATTTTTATAATGCGTTGCATTTGCAAAAATGTTTAAGCGGAAATCAGTAGATTTAATCACATCAGCATCAATAGAAACTTCAACCCCTTTATTTTCCATTGAACCAACATTCATTGGTAACGAAGTCCAACCACCACTAATTGAGGGTGATAAAGGAACTTGAAAGAGCATATCTGATACATTTCTTTCAAAATATTCAGCATCTATAGTTAATCTCTTATTAAACAAACCTAACTCAAATCCAGCATTTAAATTCTTCATTTTTTCCCACGTGATGTCCTTGTTACCGTTATAATAACGTTCGTATGATAAAGGTAGACTAGCGTCAGTAGTTTGAGTTACAGTGTAATGTCTTTCGTAAGGAGTATATACGGGAAAATTTAAGTTATCATTACCTTGTTCCCCGTAAGATGCTTTAAGTTTGAATTCATTCAGCCAGGAAATGTCGTTCATAAAGTTTTCATTAGTAACTCTCCACGCACCACCAAAGCCGTAAAAAGTACCCCATCTGTTATCTGGATGAAAATAAGAAGAAGCATCTCTCCTGACGTTGGCAGTCAAATAATATCTTTGCCCGTATTCATAATTGATGCGCCCAAAATAGCCCTCTGTAGCATACTTTCCTTTTGAGCCTCCCGCTCCCTGCAGAACTGCGGCTTGATCCAGAATATTCGATCCGGGTAAAAACAAATTAGACTTCTCTGAATAAACTTGTGAAACCCTATTAACATAAGTTTCATGCCCAGCAAGTAAATCAAACTTGTGGCCACCAAAATCTCTTGCATAAGTTAAGAGTTGCTGATTGGTAATTCCCAGATAATTGGTCATTATTCCAGTCATTCTTCCATTAGCATCAACCGCATCTCCGTACAGTGGAGTATCCATTGAAAGATAATCAGAATTCATATAATCACCAGTAATTGAGTATCTGAAATCTAAACCCTCTAGAATGTTAAAATCTAAATATCCATTTAAAACTACAGCATTTCTATCAGTTCTTTTAATGTCTTGAAGAGCGGTAATATAAGGATTCATCCTTTGCCCGTAAGGTCGTACGTTAGGACCAATTAGTCCTGAACCGTCATCATATAGTATATTACCGATAGCATCATACATCAAATTCCCATTATTATCTCTCAGATAAACACCATAGATAGGAGCGATTGAATTGATCCATAAATAAGGCGAAGAGAAGTTGGAGGTTCCATTACCATCAGGATTATCCAGTACTGCGTTGGTATACGCCATATTAGTTCCAATCTTTATTCTATCACTAATCTGAGTATCGATTTTCCCTCTTGCGGTAATCTTATCAAAACGTGAATTAATTGCATATCCTTCATTTTTCTCATATCCAAGAGAGAAATAGTATGAAGTGACATCAGTTCCTCCTGAGGCATTCAAGAAGACTGAATTGTAATAACCTGGTCTGAAAAGGTAATCTTCCCAGTTTTCAGGACTATAAATCTGCTCAGTACTTCTAATTTTACCGGTAACCGGATCAATTAACTGATTATTTGGTGTGTTAAAGAGATTATATCCTAATCCTTGTGCCCCATCAATAATTTCTGCGGCGGCTTTCGTTCGAGCATCATCATAGGAAAGATTTTGACCAAACATATAATTATTAGCTAACCCTTGAAAATAAGCTTCATAATAACGCGCAGGGTCATCAATAGTTTTATAACGTTTATTCCCATTGACATTCACCCCAGTTTTAAAATCCAAACTAAATTTTGGCCTACCTGATCTACCTTTTTTTGTAGTAACTATAATTACTCCATTGGCACCCCTGTTACCATACATGGAAGCAAGAGAAGCATCTTTAAGGAAAGACATGGACTCAATATCATTATTGTTGATTGAAGTAATACTACCTGTTAATGGCACTCCATCTACAATATATAAAGGTTCAGAAGAACCATTAATTGATCCAATCCCCCTAAAACGGACGGATGGAGCTTGCCCGGGCTGTCCTGAACCCGCTGCAATCTGCACACCGGCCACTTTTCCCGTCATTCCTTGAACTACGTTAGCTGTGGTTACCTTTGCGATTTCCTCAGCTTGCACACTTGCCACTGAACCTGTGAGTGTTTCTTTCTTTTTAGTACCATAACCGACCACTACAACTTCTTCAATATCGGATACTATCGTATCTCCAACTGTTTGAGCTGATGCAACGCCTCCCAGAAAGAAAAGGACACCTGCGCTTAAGACTCGTAATTTGACATTCATATTAACAATTTTAATTTATTAAAAAGCAAATATGTTAAATAAAATTAACATATACAATACTTGTATTAATTTTTTATTTCTTTAAGAATTTTAACGTTATATCCTTTCCTTTATGATTTTTTATAACCAAATAATAGGAGCCTACTGATAATGAGCTTACATTGATTTTACCGTTATCTGATTGCTGATTGAGCACCATTCTTCCACTTTCATCAAGGATTATTGCAGTAAATTTCTCTAGTCCTAGGATATTCAGGATATCCGTCGTTGGATTAGGGAATATGTTGACCAGCGGTTTAGATTCGACTTCTGATGCGTTCAATGTATTGAGATTGCCAGCAGTGATAACGATACTATAATTCTGAGGAACTGCAAGATTACCTTTATGCGAAACATTCAAAATATACTCACCTGATGGATTGTCAATATCAATTCTTTCAAAATTATCAACGTCGTTGGTGGAATTTCTTGTTGCAGCAGCATTAGGCGTGGCCATTCCTTGTAATTTCCAAGGATAGTGAATAGTTCCTGTTGCAACAGAAGTTACCGATATATCCAAATCGTTCACTAAATGGATAGTCGTTGGATCAGTAATACCATTATTAAATGTAGGCGAAGCGGGATCAGTCCACGAAATAGAAACCCTCAACTGACCTGGACCTGAAGCACTAAACATTTTTGAATAGGTATCACTATTATTTAAAACATTTTCTTCAATTACACTTCCATTTAACTGTAAATTTTTATCTCTGATTACTTTTGCAGCAGTAGTCGCATTTACTACACCCCATCCAAATCTAGCATCAGGACCTAATGTGGTCCCTGCATCATCCGCGGTATGCAAAATCAATCCTTTTACCGTCGATGCCTTCATGTAATTAGAATATAACTGATTATAATATTGCTGAAGAAGAGTAATCACCCCTGTTATGCCCGGTGAAGCCATAGAAGTACCACTCATAGGTCCATAAGAGGTATTGGACGAGAAAGTAGTTGAGTTTACATTGACCCCTTTCATTGAAATTTCAGGTTTCACCCTACCATCGTCTGAGGGACCGTAGCTACTAAACTGAGACATTTGCGGACTCGCCAATCCAATATAGTTAGTCATTTCATTAATTGCAGCAACAGTTAGAACATTCTTTGCATTACCATGACCAAAAATCAAATCATAGCCTTGTTTTGCAGCAATCTGCGTCGAAGCGGGAGGGGTGTTCTCGTTCCGGTCATTTCCAGCAGAAACTACAGGTAAATAATACTGATTGTTATAACAAATATTGTCAATCTGCTGAGCTCTACTATCATATGCTCCATAAAACCAAAGCTGATTCAATTGTCCAATTCCATATGAATGGTTAGAAACTAATAATCCATTAGAAGCTTCACTTAGCATTTCAGTTAAATCATTTGTCCAATCGTATGCTAATATATTCGTATCAAAAGCTAGACCTCTTGCTGAGGCCTGAACCCCTTGTGCTCCGATAGTGCCCGCAACGTGAGTTGCATGATTGGATAATGTTGAGGTATTCATATTTGTGACTTTACTTACGCCACCTACCATGAATTCCTGATGGGTACCTCGCACCGTACCTCCATCCCAAATGCCCGCCGTCATTCCCTGTCCTTGGATATTAATGCCTAAGCTTCCGCCATTATATAATGCTGTGGCACGTGCTGTTGTTGCTGCGCCAGCATTATGGGTTTTAGCGTATATTTTTTCACCGCTAGGGAGTACGTCCATCAATTCTTTTATTCCGAAACCGTCATCACTAATTTCTACTTTTGAAACATGAGGATTGCTTTTGAGATATGCATCTAACCTTAACTTTCTTTCTTGCTCTTCTTTTTGTAATTCTTTTGCTAAAACTGTATTCGCTTCTTGATTGGAATAAGAAGCTATTTTTCTCTTTTCCTCAGCAGTCTGCGAGAATGCAAAAAAAGGCAGTAACAGCAAAATGGGTAAAACTTTAATTTTCATTTCTTTAAAATTACATTTTTTTTTCAATTATTTATTTAAGGAGGTAAATATATAAAAAAAATGAATTACTTCAATTTTTTCTTCACTGCTACTTCTTCATACACTTCTAAGATATCACCGATTTCAATATCATTATATCCTTTAATGTTCAAGCCACATTCGTATCCTTTAGTTACTTCTTTCACATCGTCTTTAAAACGCTTCAAACTTTCCAGTTCTCCGTCATGCTTCACAATACCGTCACGCAGAAGTCTGATTTTTGAGTTTCTTGTCACTTTCCCTGAAAGGACCATACATCCCGCAATAGTTCCGATTTTTGAAATTTTGAATACCTCGCGGATTTCCACATTCCCAATCACCTGTTCTTTGATTTCAGGAGAAAGCATCCCTTCCATAGCTTCTTTTACTTCTTCAATGGCTGCATAAATTACGGAATAAGTTCTGATTTCAATCTCTTCTTTATCGGCAAGTTCTTTTGCATTCGCACCCGCTCTTACATTAAATCCGATAATAATCGCATCAGAGGCAGTGGCGAGGTTAACATCGGATTCGGTAATAGGACCTACTCCCTGATGAAGGATATTAACACTGATTTCTTCTGTGGAAAGTCTTTGGAGCTGATCTGAAAGTGCTTCTACGGAACCGTCCACGTCACCTTTCAGAATGATGTTAAGTTCTTTAAATTCTCCCAACGCAATTCTTCTGCCCAATTCTTCCAGAGTTGTATGTTTCTTCGTTCTGATGGAAAGTTCACGCTGCAGTTGCCCTCTCTTCACCGCTATGGCTTTGGCCTCGCTTTCTTCTTCAAACACGCGGAATTTGTCTCCCGCGGTAGGGGCACCGTCCAGTCCAAGTATGGTAACAGGAATAGAAGGGCCGGCCTCTTTCAAGTTTTTACCTCTTTCGTCCAGCATCGCTTTCACTTTCCCATGGTTTTTTCCTGCCAGCAGATAATCACCAACACGTAAAGTTCCGTTCTGAACCAGCATTGTTGTCACATAACCTCTTCCTTTATCCAGTGATGCTTCGATTACGGTACCAACTGCGTCTCGATCAGGATTGGCTTTCACTTCAAGCATTTCTGCCTGAAGAAGTACTTTTTCAAGAAGCTGATCAACATTGTTTCCGAATTTAGCAGAAATTTCCTGCGACTGAACATTTCCTCCCCATTCTTCAACCAAGACATTCATGGCTGAAAGCTGCTCGCGGATTCTATCAGGATTTGCGGTAGGTTTATCTACTTTATTTATTGCAATAATCATTGGAACTCCCGCTGCCTGTGCGTGAGCGATTGCTTCTTTCGTTTGAGGCATCACATCATCATCCGCTGCAATTACAATTATGACAATATCTGTAATCTGAGCTCCTCTGGCTCTCATGGCTGTAAAAGCTTCGTGACCAGGAGTATCTAGGAAAGTTATTCTCTGTCCATTTTCCAGCTTTACGTTGTACGCGCCAATATGCTGAGTAATACCCCCGGATTCGCCTGCAATAACATTAGTTTTCCTGATATAATCCAACAAGGATGTTTTACCGTGATCCACGTGTCCCATCACCGTTACAATAGGTGCGCGAGATTCCAGATCTTCTTCAGCGTCCTGTGCTTCTTCTAGTTCTTCTTCAAGGTCTGCATCCTGAAATTCAATTTTATACCCAAATTCATCTGCTACCAACAATAATGTATCGGCCTCCAGGCGCTGGTTCATAGTAACCATAACTCCTAGTGAAAAACATACAGAAATAACCTCTGTTGGGCTGACATTCATTAAACTCGCCAATTCACCAACCGTAATAAATTCTGTTACTTTCAGTGTTTTATCACGTGCATCAATTTCCTGCTGCAATTCATCCTGCTCTCTTCGGTATACTCTTTTTTCCTTTCGGTATTTGGCACCTTTGGACTTGCCGCTTTTATTGGTTAGTTTTTCCAGCGTTTCGCGAATTTGATTTTTCACCTGCTCATCAGTGAGTTCCACAGGCATCACACGCTCTCCTCGTCTGCCGCTGCCTTTCTTATTGCCGGTATTTCCACGGTTGGCACCCTGATTACCTGCACCTTGCGGTCTTGGTCCACCTTGTCCTTGTTGTGGACGCTGGCCACTCTGTTGGTTTCCACCCGCCTGCCCGGCAGCAGGTTTTTCTATCCTTTTCCTTTTTTTCTTTTTATCTGCCGCCGATTTAGATTTATCCTTAAACTGAGACAAATCCACTGTTTGCTTGAGAATTTTTGGCCCATCTAGTTTCTGATAGACTGTTTTCAGAACATCCGGATCCGGCTTGTCAAATTCCACTTGGGTAATCTCATCGGATTTCGGTTTTTCTACTTCGGCTTTGGGCTGTTCGTGTAGAGACTCTGGTTTTTCTTCCACTTTTTTGGTTTCTTGCTGTGGCTGTGGCTTTGGTTTCTTAGGAGCAGCCTTTGCTTTGTGGTCTAATTGTGAAAGATCTATTTTATCCAGAACTTTCAGCTCCGGTTTTTCTTCGGATTCAGCTTTTATAATTTCAGGTTCCTTCGGAGTTTCTTCCTCGGGAGATGGAGTTTCTTTTGAAACCGGCACTGTTTCTTTAGGTTCCAGATCAATTTTGCCTAAAATTTTGGTTTCGGGCCTTGCTGATTTAGCTTTTATTACTTCTGGTTTATTGTCCTCGATCACAAGTTTCTCCTCCGGTACCTTTGTGATGACAACCTCCTGCGAAGCTTTTCTTTGTTCACCATCTTTGGCAAACTCTGCTTCCAAGACATCATATGCCGCTGCTTCCAGTTGAGCGTTCGGATTTGCATCTACCTCAAATCCTTTGCTCTGCAGAAATTCTACGAGTCTGGACATTGAAATATTAAATTCCTTTACCGCTTTATTTAATCTAATTTTTGGCATGTAAAATAATTACTTTTAAAAATATTAATTTATATCAGGATTTGGTGTAGTAAGAGAAAATCAGGACTCCAATTCTTCTCTTAAAATCTGTTTAACTTCATCAATCTGCTCTTCTTCCAGATCCACCAGATTCAGAAGTGCCTCAGTATCTTTATCCAGTACACTTCTTGCTGTATTCAATCCTATTTTTTTGAATTCTTCGATGATCCATTCTTCGATTTCATCTTTAAATTCATTCAGTTCCACATCGTCGTCTTCGCTGGTTTCTCTGTATACATCTATTTCAAGGTCGGTGAGCCAAGAAGCAAGTTTAATGTTCTGCCCTTGTTTTCCGATCACTTTTGAAATTTCATCTACCGGAGTATATACCATGGCGTACTGTTGTTCCGTATTCAGATCTATTTTATTAATCGTCACATTTCCCAAAGCGCGTTTTACCAAAATCTCCGGGTTTTTAGACCACTGAATAACATCGATATTTTCATTTCTCAATTCTCTTACTACGCCGTGAATCCGGGAACCTTTCACACCTACACAGGCTCCTACCGGATCAATACGGTCGTCATACGCATCTACTGCTATTTTTGCTTTTTCGCCTGGAATACGAACTACCTTTTTCAGCATAATAGTTCCGTCCTGAATTTCAGGAATTTCCAGTTCCAGTAGTTTTTCCAAAAATCTTGGCGAAGTTCTAGAAACAATAATCTGGGGCTTTGATCCTTTGAAATCTACAGAATCTACAATGGCTCTGATGCTTTCTCCTTTTTTAAAGAAATCTGAAGGAATTTGATTTTCTTTAGGCAGAATAAATTCGTTGTCATCATCATCCAACAAGATGGCGTGCTGTTTTCTTACGTGGTGTACTTCTCCTATTACTATTTCTCCAATCCTGTCGCGAAACTGCTCATACAGCATTGCATTGTTATGCTCCTGAAGTTTTGTAGCCAGAATTTGCTTTAGGGTAAGAACATTTCTTCTTCCCAGCTGTGCAATCGGAATTTCTACGGTATAATCTTCTCCTACTTCAAAGGTAGGATCTATTTTCTTAGCTTCCGATATTTCAATTTCGAGATCATCATCTTCGGACATGCCGTCTTCTACGATGGTTTTATTCAGGAAAATCTGAAAATCGCCTTTATCAGGGTTTACAATGACATCAAAATGATCGTCAGAATCGTATCTTTTTCTTAAAAGCGTTTTAAGCGAGTCCTCTATGATTGCCATTAAATCAATCTTACTAATGCTTTTCTCGTCTTTGAAATCGCCAAACGCTTCTATTAACGCTAAACTGTCCATTCGTTATTTATGTATTAAATTATCGTTAAGTTGCTGCAGCTGAGTTGACCTGCTGCACGCCTTAAAACTTTATTGTTACTAATGCTTTTTTTATGTCCTGAAAATGAATGGTTTTTTCTTCCTCAACATCCATTTTACCTTTTCCTACTTCCTTGGGTTTTCTGTAACGTAAGAGTAGAGTGATGCTATTTTCATCCACTTTTACAAGTTCACCTTCTATTTTAGTATCGTCCTGCAACAGAATATCCAAAGTTCTTCCAATGTTTTTTTTAAATTGTCTGGGCATAGAAAGCGGCTCACTTAATCCCGCTGACATTACTTGTAAACTGAAATCGTGTGCTTCCCTATCCACATTAAATTCAATCGCTCTGCTGGCATCCAAACAATCCTGAAGAGTAACACCCTGATCACCATCCAATATTACAGTTACATCATCACCCGCAGAAATCTTCAAATCTATAAGAAACAAATCCTCTCTGCTTTTCAGAAAATCGTCCAGCAATCCTTCTATTTTCTTTTTGAATTCCATATCTACATCAATTATTGTTACGAAAAAAGGCTTTCTTGCGAAGCCTTTTCATTTTTCCCGTAATCAGTTGCAAATATACAATAATTTTTCTCTCATCAAAAAAATAGTGAGGTTTAACTACCGTTTTAGATGCAGATTACCCGAACTTTACCAGAATAGGTTCCAAAACCGACACCTATTCTAATCCATTTTTTAGTAATTTTGCGCCTTTAATTCAGGTTATAAAATGAATATCACCATCGTAGGAACAGGATATGTAGGTCTGGTAACAGGAACTACCTTAGCAGAATTGGGAAATTCGGTGTATTGCGTGGATGTAGATGCATCCAAAATCGAAAAAATGAAAAACGGCGTTGTTCCTATTTACGAACCCGGCCTTGAAGAAATGTTTCTGAGAAATATTCAGGCAGACAGGCTTCATTTCACGACCCAACTTTCCGAAGCCCTCAATAAAAGTGAGGTTATTTACCTTGCTCTTCCCACACCTCCAGGCGAAGATGGCTCTGCAGATCTTTCCTATGTATTGAGTGTAGCTGAACAAATTGGTTCCCTGATGTCAAGTTACAAAGTGATTGTTAATAAATCTACGGTTCCCGTAGGTACAGCGGATAAGGTTCGGGAAGTGATTTTTTCCAAAACAGATTTACCTTTTGATGTCGTTTCAAACCCTGAATTTCTGCGGGAAGGTTTTGCCGTGGAAGATGCTATGAATCCTGCCCGCGTTATTGTGGGAAGCACTTCCGAAAGAGCAAAGGATATCATGTCCAAAATTTATCAACCGTTTACAAATACGGGGATTCCCATTATTTACATGGATGAAAAATCATCTGAACTTACAAAATATGCTGCCAATTCTTTTCTTGCCGTGAAAATTACCTTCATGAATGAAATTGCTAATTATTGTGAAAAAGTAGGTGCCGATGTAGATCAGGTTCGTTTGGGCATGGGAAGTGACGACAGAATCGGGCACAGGTTTTTATTTCCGGGAATAGGATACGGAGGAAGTTGTTTTCCCAAAGATGTGAAAGCACTTATAAAATCTGGCAAAAAGGAAAATTATGATTTTAAGATTCTGGAAGCAACAGAGAAAGTGAATCAGAAACAGAAAGTTATTCTGGCTGAAGAAATTGAAAATTATTTTGAAGGTCAACTTGAGGGTCTTACCATCGCAGTTTGGGGATTAGCTTTTAAAGCGAATACTGATGATATTCGGGAAGCTTCTTCTTTGGACAATATTCGTATTTTTCTGGAAAAAGGAGCAAAAGTAATTGCCTATGACACCGTTGCGGAAGAAAATGTACAAAAAATTTTGGGCGATCAAATTGAATACGCGAAGGATATGTATACTGCATTGGAAGATGCCGACTGTTTGCTGATTGCCACAGAATGGCCGGAATTTAAAAATCCGAATTTCAACCTGATGGCAGAAAAGTTAAAAAACAAAGTTATATTTGACGGCAGAAATATGTTCCCATTAGAACTTGCTGAACAAAACGGATTCTATTATAAATCTATCGGAAGAAAAACTATAACACCTTGATTATGAAAAACATCATCATCACCGGCGGTGCCGGATTTATTGGCTCGCACGTGGTGAGGGAATTTGTAAAAAACCTCCCCCAAACCAATATTATCAATTTGGATGCACTTACCTACGCAGGAAATCTGGAAAACCTGAAAGATATCGAAAACGAGCCCAATTATTTTTTCGAAAAAGCCGATATTACCAAACCGGAAGAATTAGAAGCCATTTTTGAAAAATATCAACCAGACGCCATTGTTCATCTGGCTGCAGAATCACACGTGGACAGAAGCATTACTGATCCGAACGCATTCATCAACACAAATGTAAACGGAACTGCAAATCTTCTGAATCTCTGCAGAGACTTCTGGACGTTGAATCCTGAGCATCAACACGGGAATTTCCCGAATGAAAAACGCACAAATCTTTTTTATCATGTTTCCACGGATGAAGTGTACGGAGCGTTGGGCGAAACCGGATTCTTTACAGAGGAAACTCCGTACGATCCGAAATCACCGTATTCCGCCAGCAAAGCTGCTTCCGATCATTTGGTAAGAGCCTACGGAAATACATACGGAATGCCTTTCATCATTTCCAATTGTTCCAATAATTACGGCCCCAACCATTTTCCGGAAAAACTGATTCCGCTTTGTATTCATAATATTCTGAACGAAAAACCACTTCCCATTTACGGCGACGGAAAATATACCCGCGACTGGCTGTATGTCATTGACCACGCCAAAGCAATTTTCCAGATCTTCCATGAAGCGAAGACCGGCGAAACCTACAACATAGGAGGCTGGAATGAATGGCAGAATATCAACCTGGTGAAAGAACTCATTAAGCAGGTAGATGAAAAAACAGGAAAACCGGCAGGTTATTCTGAGAAACTTATCACCTTCGTGAAGGATCGTCCGGGCCACGACAAGCGCTACGCTATCGATGCCAGCAAATTAGCAGACGATTTAGGCTGGAAACCTTCTGTAACATTTGAAGAAGGTCTTTCCAAAACCATTGATTGGTTTCTGGAAAACAAAGATTGGCTGGATAATGTGACGTCTGGAGCATATTTAGATTATTATCAACAGCAATATTCTTAAGAATGAAAAAAATTGTTCTGTTACTTTTACTTTTTTTCTTTGTTAAACTTTCTGCCCAACAATCACCTTCTGCTCCTGCAATGCCTAAAGCAAATCAGGAGAAATTGATTGATGAGTTTATTATTGTGAGTAACTATAAAGAAGCAGTAAAAAATTATTCAAGAGTTTATCTTTGGAGTCAACAATATAAGAACGGAAAAAGGAATTATGGAAACGAAGAGATTGACGAGATATTGAACAATTTTGATTTCGAAAGATTCAAGAAAACTTCACTCTACAACAGTTTTTCGCTTATTTCCAAAAACAAATTAAAGTCCTTAATTGAATTCTATAAAATCAACGAAGGAAAGATTGATGACAAAAATAATATCTTAATGATCAGTGCTTCTATTTCTAGTAATCTTCAAAATGAGTTAAATAAAGAAATGGAAAAGTTATTAACAGAAAAAATATCTAAATGAAGGGAATCATCCTCGCCGGAGGCTCAGGCACCAGACTTTATCCTCTCACTATCGCAGTCAGCAAGCAGCTGATGCCAGTGTACGACAAACCGATGATTTATTATCCGCTTTCCGTGCTGTTGCTTGCGGGAATTCGCGAAATTTTGATCATCACAACACCACACGATCAGGAGGCTTTTAAAAAATTACTCGGTGATGGTTCTCAGATCGGCTGCCGCATCGAATACAAAACCCAACCTTCACCGGACGGCCTTGCACAGGCTTTTATTTTAGGCGAAGAATTTATAGGTGACGATTCAGTAGCATTGGTTTTAGGTGATAATATTTTTTACGGATCCGGTTTGCCAAAACTATTAGAAAGTAAAACCAACGTTCAGGGAGGTTGTGTATTTGCTTATCAGGTCTCAGATCCGGAACGGTATGGTGTAGTGGAATTTGATGAGAAATTCAAAGCCATTTCTATTGAAGAAAAGCCATCAGAACCAAAATCCAATTATGCGGTTCCTGGGTTATATTTCTATGATAATTCCGTAGTAGAGTATGCCAAAAATTTAAAACCATCTCCTCGTGGCGAACTGGAAATTACTGATATCAATAAAATTTATTTGGATAAAGGAAATCTGGAAGTGGGCGTTATGTCCCGTGGAACGGCCTGGCTAGACACCGGAACTTTCGATTCGCTGCATGAAGCTTCCGAATTTGTAAAAGTTCTGGAAAAAAGACAAGGTTTTAAAATTTCCTGCATCGAAGAAATCGCCTTGAAGAAGGGGTTTATTACCAATGAAGAACTTTTACTGGCTGCAGATAAATACGGAAAAAGCGGATACGGTGAATATCTCCGAAAACTTATTGATTTAAAATAACTGCTAATGAGCAAATCTTACGAAACTATTTTTGAAAATAACAAAAAATGGATTCAGGAAAAACTGGGGCAGGACGCAGATTTTTTTAAGAAACTTGCGGACGGACAGCATCCCGATTATCTCTACATTGGCTGTTCCGACAGCCGCGCGACGGCAGAAGAACTGATGGGAATGAAACCCGGAGAGGTTTTTGTTCATCGGAATATCGCCAACGTGGTGAACACCTTGGATATGAGTTCCACTGCGGTAATACAGTACGCCGTGGAACATCTGAAAGTAAAACATATTATCATTTGCGGGCATTATGGTTGTGGCGGCGTAAAAGCAGCCATGACACCTGCAGACTTGGGATTATTAAATCCGTGGCTGAGAACTATTCGGGACGTGTACAGAACGCACCAGACTGAACTTGACGCTATTTCCTGCGATAATATCAGATATCGAAGACTCGTTGAATTAAACGTGCAGGAACAATGCATAAACGTTATTAAAATGGCTTGTGTGCAACAACGCTATATTCTGGATGACTATCCTATCGTTCACGGTTGGGTGTTTGATATTGCTACAGGTAAATTGATAGATCTCAATATTGATTTTGATGAAATTTTGAAAGACATTCAAAAAGTCTATGATTTAACCAACTCCCATTGGTTGATGAGCAAAAAAAATAATAAAAACCTTCTGTGATTATAGATTTGAATTATTAATTTTTATTAATATTTAGATAAAATCTATAGAATACTAGTTTTTTTGGCTGCTAATTTTTATATTTGCAGCGAAATGAAACGATTTTTGAACATAGTGGTTTTGGCAGGATTTGTCAACTTCATGGTTCTTCCGACAATTGCTGGCTTCTTGGATGTAGACATTCCCCAGACGGCCATCGTAATGTCCGAAGAAGAGAACCATTCTTCCTCGACTTCATTCTTCGAAAAAACAATTCCAAATCAGCTGAATGTTAATGATTTTTTGAAATTTTTTACAGCAACTGTATTCAGAAAGTTGCATTTTATAACAGATGAAAATTTTCATCTATCTCCTTACCTTTCTATCTTTTCTCCGCCTCCTGAAGTTTAATTTGATGATTATCATTCAACACTTTTAAAATACTAAAAGCTTGTTATTTGTGGTCTAATTCAAATTTTCACTTGTCGCCCATTGTTTTGCAATTGTCGGAAATAGCGGCAATGTACTATGGTGCGTACATTAAACTTCAAAAAAATGAAAAAAGCAAAAAATATATTTGGCGGGCTGAAAGACAACCTGCCTTCCGGAATCGTGGTATTTCTGGTAGCATTACCCTTATGTTTGGGAATTGCTCTGGCATCAGGCGCTCCTCCTCTTTCCGGGGTAATAGCCGGGATCATCGGGGGAGTAGTTATCGGATTTTTTTCAAATTCCAATATCTCCGTTTCAGGGCCAGCAGCGGGACTGGCAGCTATTGTTCTCGCAGCCATTACTGAACTTCAAACTTTCCAATTATTTCTATGTGCAGGCCTTATTGCAGGAATCATTCAACTCATACTAGGATTTATGAAAGCCGGTAGTATTTCAAATTATTTCCCAAATAGTGTTATTGAGGGAATGCTTGCCGGGATTGGAATTATCATTATTCTAAAACAGATTCCTCATGCATTAGGTTATGACGCCAGGCTTTTCAGCAACGAAGTTGTATTTGAAAATGGCTACAGCTGGGCCAGTATTTCGAGCTATCTATCTACCTTATTTTCATCCTTGCATTCGGGCGCTATCATCGTGACACTTATTTCTCTTTCCATTTTAATTTTATGGGACAGGATTCCCTCTTTAAAGAAATTTAAACTCATGCCGGGTGCTTTAGTTGCAGTAGCTGTAGGAATCCTGATTAATGAACTTTTTAAACTGAGTGGAAGTTCACTGGCCATTAGTTCAAAAAATTTGGTTACTTTACCCGTGCCGGAAAGTGCTGCAGATCTGGCAGCATTAATAACCATGCCTGATTTTTCAGGATTCTTAAATCCTCAGGTTTGGATTATCGGAGCTACCATCGCAATCGTCGCTTCTATTGAAACGTTGCTTTGTATAGAAGCATCTGACCGGCTGGATAGCCAGAGAAGAATAACTGATACCAATCAGGAACTCCGGGCTCAGGGAGTAGGAAATATCTTAAGTTCACTGATTGGCGGGCTTCCTATCACTTCCGTGGTGGTACGCAGTTCCGCGAATGCCAATGCAGGTGCTACTTCAAAATTGTCTACAATTATACACGGGGTTTTATTGTTAATTTCAGTACTCACTATTCCGGTTTTACTCAATAAAATCCCCTTGGCTACGCTGGCAGCGGTATTGCTTTTGGTAGGATACAAATTGGCAAGCCCCGAAAAAATACGTCATTTTCTGAAAAAAGGCAAATTCCAGTACTTGCCTTTTCTAGCCACCATTATTGCTGTAGTGTTTACAGATTTGCTCACAGGAGTAGGAATAGGGTTGGCTATTGCTGTCATTTTCATTTTACAGGGTAATATGAAAAGAGCCTATTATTTCAGTAGAGAGGAACTGGAAGAAGCAGATGAAATAACCCTGAAGCTGGCAGAAGAAGTTTCTTTTCTGAACAAAGCTGCCATTAAAAAAACACTGAAAAATATTCAGCCTTATTCAAAAATTACTATCGATGCTAAAGGTACTTCCTATATTACTTCGGATGTTTTAGAACTGATTCAGGATTTTGCCAACATTCGAGCTAAGGAGGAAAATATTCAGGTACAACTAATTGGTTTTCGCACAGATTATCTTGATTACGAATCAAATCAACACTCTCATATTACCATCAATCACAGAAGGGCCATGTAAAAACAAATTTAACATTCAACTAATATAAAAATATAAATCAAATGAAAGCACATACATCAGAAACTCAGGCAACAATAACCCCCGAAAAGGCCTTGGAATTTTTGAAAGAAGGAAATGAAAGATTCGTGAAAAATCTGAAAATAAACAGAAATCTTCTAGAACAAGTAAATGATACGCGTGAAGGACAATGGCCTTTTGCAGTGATACTGAGCTGTATAGACAGCAGAACTTCTGCAGAATTGATTTTCGACCAAGGTCTCGGCGATATTTTCAGCATCCGAATTGCGGGGAATTTTGTGAATCAGGATATTCTTGGTTCCATGGAGTTTGGCTGTAAAATCGCAGGATCCAAACTTGTAGTAGTTTTGGGACACAGTAAATGCGGAGCATTAAAGGGCGGATTAGATGCTGCGGCAGTACAAGGCCTTGGAATGGACAACCTGAACCAACTTATTTATCATTTTGACTCCTGTATTCAGGAAGTGATACACGAAGGAGAGGAAAGATCTTCCAAGAACGAAAATCTGCTGGAACGTCTCAATATTTGTAATATTAAGAGAACCATCGATGATATCAGAAACCAAAGCCACACCTTAAAAATGATGGAAGAAAACGGCGAAATAAAAATCGTAGGCGCAAATTATTGCGTGGAAAGCGGCACTGTAAGCTGGATCTGACGATTGATTTATTATTTTGGAAAGCTGCTGCAATGGCAGCTTTTCTATTTTAAACTCTATTTTCCGTTAAATGCAGACATGGTATTCTGGATGCCTGCAAATACAAAAGATAAAACCGCTTTGGAAAATATGTCAATACGTTCAGGAAGTTTTTCTTCTTCGGTAGCATTCCAGTTTCCCAATACATAATCTACCTGACGGCCTTCGGTAAAATCAGCAGAAATGCCGAATCTTAATCGCGGATATTGCAGTGTCTGAAGTTCTTCCTGAATGCTTTTCAGTCCATTATGGCCTGCATCCGAACCCTTGGCTTTCATTCTTAAGGTACCAAAAGGTAAAGCAAGATCATCGGTAATCACCAGCAAATTCTCCAGAGCTATATTTTCTTTCTGCATCCAGTATTTGACGGCTTTTCCCGAAAGGTTCATATACGTGTCCGGTTTCAGGATAAAGATTTTTCGCCCTTTGTATTTTCCTTCTGCCATCCATCCGAAATTGGCTGTATTAAAAGAAGCATCTACTTCTTTTGCTACATTTTCAGCTATTTTAAAACCAATATTATGACGTGTTTCAGCATATTCTGCTCCTTTATTTCCCAAACCGACAATCAGATATTTCATGTAAGGATAATTTCAATTCAATTTGAACAAAAATAGCAAAATCCCAACATAGCGCCGGGATTTTGATAGGAAGTTTCTTCATTTCTAAAAAGGTATATATTCAAAATGCAAGGTGGTATCTGCCTGGTTGGAAGTTTCCGGGAAACCTTCAGAATTGTAAGTAATGACTACATTTTCCGTTTGCGAACCTGAGTTCGTTTCTGCAATCATCGTTTTATAATTGCTGATAGAAAGGGCGGGAATACCTACAAGATTGCCTTCTTGGTGAATATTGGAAAGAATGAGCGGAATGGGAAGCGTTCTAAATGGATTCTGGTGGGTGTCATAATCTGAATAATTTGTTGTGGTAACCACCGGGGATCCAGGCACTGAACTGTCATCAAGTGTGAATATCCATTTAGAAATATTAAAATCGGAATAGCTGAGTTCACTTTTCAAAGTTCTATATGCTGAAGCATTTCCGGGCAGATAAAATGCAGTGGTGATGATCGTCGGTTGATTGCCATTGTAAGCAATTTCAGTATGAAAAGCTTCAAGAATGATTCCCAACTGGCTGATGGTTCCGGAAATTTCCACGACTTGCGCTCCACTGTATTGAAACTCCGAAGTAATAATAACAGGATCTGTTAAGGTATTGTCTTTTTTTGTAATTTTCTCAATCCGATTGCCGTCGTATTCAATGGTTTCGACAACTTGATTATTCCCTTTTGTAACAGACATCAGCCTGTTTCCAATGTAGTTATAATGAATATCGTAAGGTGTGGCGGAAGTTTTCTGAACATTAACTTTGCTCAGCAGTCTGTTATTAACATAATTGGGCAAGAGATCATTTAATCCGCCTAAATCTCCTGTCGATCTGCTACAGGATACAAACAAAACTAGAGCGAAAAATAGGGATGCGTATTTAAGTTTTATTTTCATATTTAAAATCATTATTAAATTAAAAGAGAAACGCTTTCACATTTCTCCTGTTTTTTAAAATTATGTTTCCTTAGAAAGGTCGATAATCGTACACAATGCCCCATCCCGAAACGGCATATTTCAAAGCATCATAATTGTATTGGGTTTCTTCCACATGCGGAAACGGTTCTACATTGGTTTCCCAGATGATTTCTTTCGGATTGTTAGCTGAGAATCTATAGTTAAAATACAAGTTTTCAAAACTTTTGTGCAGCTTATAACCAAAAGGAAGCAGCGTATATGGATTGATTCCTGTATCATATTCAGCAAAATCATAAGTTTGGTAAATAGGAGAAGGCTCCAGATTGCCCATCACAATTGACCCTATTTCTTTATAGACGTTGGTGACATTTTTCTTTGAGCTGTTATAAGTATAATCTACTTTCCAATACGATGTAAAAACAAACGGTGTAAGCGGAACTACATTTCCTGTTTTGCTGAGAACGGAAATCAATTTTCCGGACGCATCAAAGCTAGGCTCGTACGTGGTGTTGCTTCGCTGAACTACAATATCAATAAACGGAACCGTATGTATATCCTCGTAAACGCTTCTGGTTTCTGTGATCAGATTCAGAACGTTACCGTTCATGATGTCGTAATTAAATTCCTGAACGTAGGAAATACTGTCTCCTTCTACAACGCCGTTATAATCGATCCTACTGATAAGATCTCCGGAATAGGAAATATTGGTAATAGCATTCTCTTCCACTACCTGAACTAACTTTCTGCCCGCATAATTATATTGTGCTAAAACTTTAGCGGAGGTTACTTCCTGATATAGAAAACGATCTTTTCCCAAACCACCTTGGTTGTCGTTCATATTATTTAGCAGATTTCCGTCATCGTCTCCCATCCTTTGACAGGACAGGACTGTGAAAAGCGACAGTAAAGCAGATAAAATTAAATATGTTTGTTTTTTCATTACGTTGTTGTTAAGATAAATTTAAGGCTTCGACTGATAAAAATACTTTTGAAACCCATTTGAAGTGATATAATTGTGCGTATCGTATTTGTATGTGAAAGTAGTTTCCACAACAGGATCCGTTCCTTTCTTAAATTTAAGTTTTGCGGCATTGTTATCTGACATGCGCGCATACATTTCCGGAAATAAAGTTCCCATGATGAGCAAATAATTTTCGGGAATGGAGGTGTAAGGATTAATCCTCCAATCGAAGTTGCTGTATTCATACTTAGTAGAATCAGAACTTTCCGCAACACCTGTTGTTACATTTATTACTTCATCAATAGATTGAATTTCAGTCACGTTATTTCCGTCAAATTGCAGGTGATCTTTTCGAAGATTCGGATAAACATAATTAGGAGCACTCGCCAAATCGGTTGTCTTTTGGGTCTGTATTCCTGTCAGTTTTCCGTCAGCATCGTGAACAAATATAGAAATAGCGTGTTCTGTATGGGTACTGCCCACGTAAAAGTCCCTCATAAGACTTACTAATTTACCTGTGGAAGGCTGATAATTAGGAATCAAATCAAATCTGCCGATAGTTGTAGTTCCGGGATAAGTCCCGTTCACTTCAATTTTAGAAATTCGGTTACCAAGATAAAAGATATAAATAGTTTGCTGTTCTATCTGCGTATTCCCATCGTATTTACTACGTTTTATTTGGAAAAGCTTGCCTTGGTTTATTTCATATTGCTCTTCATCAACACCGTTTGTTACTACTTTTTTCAGCATTCTGGGGCCGGAGATATCATTAGGATCATCCCAACCGTACACATTAGCCGGATCCGATTCCGAACAGGAATTGAAAATAAGCAGCCCTGTGATAAGACCAAAAAGTTGTAAAAACTTCTTCATAATACTGTTTTAAATTTATTAATACACAAAACTAAATATTTTTTAAAGATACACCAATATTTGGCAACAAAAATTTCAATTGGTTTCGTGATTGTAAATGTCTGATAATAATGCTCAACTACTGGATAGGTTTGTAATAAATTTTCCGTAGTCCAATATCCGCTGATATCGGGTAGTTGTAGGAATCGTAAACCATATCACTTACGGTGGTTATTATAGGGGCAGATGGAGAAATAGCATAAATCATAGTGCTTTTCATCATATTATTGTAATTGAGCCCGGCCAACAATAAAGAATGAAGGGAAGACATTCCAATATGATACTCCTTGGGCAATGTGGTCATGGGATTTATTTTGTTGTCAAAATTTTCAAAAAGATAAGTCATTCCCATTTGCGGAATGGCGGGATCTAAAACATTATTGGTCACAAATCCGTGCTCATCCTCTATCTTTACTAAATTTTCTCCAGAATAAGTCATCGTGCTAATTGTATAATGACTCCAATCATTAGACCCCGGAGAACCTGTTAATGCCTTCTTCCGAGTTATTTTAGAAATTTTTCCAGATGCATTATATTCCAATTCTGAAAGCTGAAATGATAGAGACATAATACCTACAAAATTTTCATCTGTAATTTGGCTGACTTTTCCTGAACTGTCATAATAAAGCTTAATTTCTATTTTACTTGTGGAAGAAGTACGTACGATTTTATTGATTTTATTATTAGAATTATAATCGATCGCTGTAGTATCTCCGTTTTTATTCACCACGGCTTGGAGAAGTCCAGAAGGTGTGGAAAAATATTCCTCAATCACAATACCTGCGCTATCGCTTTTTGTAATAATCCTCGGCCCTGCAATATTAGCACCCGGATTATTGGGATCGTTAGGTGTCAATCCATAGATGGCAGCAGGATCAGGAGGAACACACGAGAAGATTACAAGCGCAATACATCCCGCAAAAAAAAGAGATAAAAATTTATTCATAATATTGATATATATTGCAAAAATATCTTTTTTAGGCAATAAAAGGATATGTTTTCGCACTTATTTTAAAATTCTCTCCAAAACATCGGTTACTTCGTCCACGTTTTTCACATTTTCCTTCCTCATCATGAGCTGGTTTCCTTCCTTTGACTGTTTTTCTTTCAAAGTAGCTTCAGTGGGATTTGAAGTAAGATACGTGATAATATGCCTGAATTTCTCGCTTGTGTAAAATTTATCCTGCGGATTAGGCGGAAAATAACCCAGAAAAATACCGTTTTTTACGACAATTTTCTCAAAACCAATATCAGAAGCAAGCCACTTCAGTTCTACAGATTTTAAAAGGTTTTGTGCTTCCTGAGGCAGATTCCCAAAACGATCGACCAGTTCACTTTCAAACTTCTGAAGCTCGGTTTTGTTCGGAATTGCTGCGAGTTTTTGGTATAAGGAAAGTCTTTCTTCCGTACTTTGAACATAAGAATCCGGGAGCATCAGCTCCATATCAGTGTCAATATTTACGTCTTTAGTTGTACTGATCAATTTTTTTCGTTCTTCTTCGTTTTCAAAAAGATTTTCAAATGTTTCATCATTCTGCAATTCGTCCAAAGCTTCCTGCATGATTTTCTGGTACGTTTCAAAGCCCATTTCATTGATAAAACCACTTTGTTCGGCACCCAACAAATCTCCCGCTCCACGAATTTCCAGATCTTTCATCGCAATCTGAAAGCCACTTCCCAAATCTGAAAACTGCTCGATAGCTTCCAAACGTTTCCGCGCATCGGAAGTAATCATATCATAGGGAGGTGTTATCAGATAACAAAACGCTTTCCTGTTGCTTCGCCCCACTCTTCCTCGCATTTGATGCAAATCTGCCATCCCGAATCTCTGAGCATCGTTGATGAAAATAGTATTGGCATTGGGCACATCCACTCCGGATTCTACAATAGTGGTAGAAACCAAAACATCATATTTACCTTCCATAAAATCCAGAACATTCTGTTCCAGTTGCTTCCCTTCCATTTGCCCATGACCGGTTATTACTCTGGCTTCGGGAACCAGCCTCTGAATCAATCCTGCAATATCTTTCAGGTTTTCGATTCTGTTGTTGATGAAAAAGACCTGTCCGCCACGCTGAATTTCATACGCAACCGCATCACGAATCATTTCCTCGTTAAATCCGATTACCTGCGTTTCCACCGGCTGGCGATTGGGCGGAGGCGTTTTAATAACCGATAAATCGCGTGCTGCCATTAGTGAAAACTGAAGTGTTCTGGGAATGGGAGTCGCTGTTAACGTCAGCGTATCAATATTATTTTTCAGCGTCTTGAGCTTATCTTTTACATTGACCCCGAATTTATGTTCTTCATCAATAATTAAAAGTCCCAAATCTTTGAAGACAATATCTTTTCCTACGAGTTGGTGCGTTCCAATGACGATGTCAATCTTCCCGTTTTTCAGGCCTTCCTTAGTTTCTGATTTCTGTTTTGCAGTTCGGAAACGGTTCAGATACGAAATAGTTACCGGAAAACCCTTCAGTCTCTCTTGAAAACTGCGGTAATGCTGAAAGGCAAGGATTGTTGTGGGAACCAACACAGCCACCTGTTTACCATCTGTAGCCGCTTTAAACGCTGCACGAATGGCGACCTCGGTCTTTCCAAATCCGACATCTCCGCAAACCAATCTATCCATCACTGTTTGTGCTTCCATGTCTTTTTTCACATCCAAAGTTGCTTTTTCCTGATCCGGAGTATCTTCATAAATAAAACTCGCTTCTAGTTCATTTTGGAGATAAGAATCCGGAGAGAATGCAAATCCTATCGCAGATTTTCTTTCAGCATACAGTTTTATGAGATCGAACGCAATTTGCTTTACTTTGGCTTTTGTTTTTTGTTTTAGAGATTTCCAAGCTGGCGACCCAAGTTTGGACAGAACAATTTCCCTTCCGTCCGGTCCGTTGTACTTTGATATTTTATGAAGAGAATGAATGGATACATACAGCAAATCCTGATTTTTATAAACAAGTTTGAAGCACTCCTGAACTCTCCCGTTATTGTTGATCTTGACCAATCCCATGAATTTCCCGATGCCATGATCAATATGAGCAATATAGTCACCGATTTTCAGCGACATCAGATCTTTCAACGTCAACTGTTCCGATTTGGCAAAAGTATTCTTCGCTTGATACCTCTGATATCGGTCAAAAATCTGATGATCTGTGTAAACCGAAATTTTTAGTTCACCGTCAACAAAGCCTTCATGGAGCTCAGACCGGAAACTTTTAAATGAAACCTCATGATTCAACTCTTCCAAAATGCTTTCCAGCCGTTCTTTCTGTTTTTCTGAGGTAAAGGAAATCCATACAGCATAGCCCTGATCTCTTTTATCTTTTAAATCCTCGGCCAGAAGTTCAAAGTTTTTGTGAAAACTGGGCTGTTGCGTTTGGTTCAAAAGAATTGAAACTTGAGAAAAACTGAACGCTTGAGAAGTAAAATCGACCCATTTGAATTTCTGTAAATTTTCGGCAAGAATTTCTGCTGAAACAAAAAGTTCCTCCGGACTCTGATGTTTTAATTCTCTGCTTAATTTTTCAAAATTAATTTCTGCTTTTTCATAAAATTCGCGGATTCTCTTTTCACCTAAAAAAGCATCTTTTGAAACAAGATAACTGTCTTTTGGAAGTAAATCAAAGAAAGCAACCTTACCACCGGAAACCGTAAAATTCATGTTGGAAACCAGCTGAAACTGATTTATTTTTTCCTTGGAAAGCTGGGTTTCAATATCAAAAGTTCTGATATTTTCCACTTCACTTCCGAAAAAAGTGATGCGATAAGGTTCTTCATTCGAATAGGAGAAAACATCAACAATTCCACCACGGACAGAAAACTCTCCCGGCTCCGATACGAAATCCACTTGAGCAAAATTGTAATGGGCAAGTAGTTCATCAACAAAATTGAAATCCAGAGAATCACCCGTTCGGATGGTGTGTGAAATTCCCTTAAAATCTTCCTTCCTCAGAACTTTTTCACTCAATGCTGCAAACGGCGCTACAATCACTTTGGGTTCTGTTTCAGAATTTAAACGGTTCAGCACTTCTGTTCGCAAAACCAAATTAGCATTCTGAACTTTTTCAATCTGATACGCTTCCAGATGCGAGGGCGGAAAATACAGCACCTTATCTTTTCCCAAAAGTTCTTCCAGTTCCGTAACAGCATACAAACCCTCTTCCTTATCATTTAACAGAAAAAGGACGGTTTTTTTCTGAGTCAGAAACAGTTCGGCCACAAAAAGTGATGGAACAGAACCGGCAAAACCTTTCACAGAAATATGGTCGTTGATTTCCAGATGATGAAAAATTTCTTGCCCGAAATTCGTTTTTAAAAGATAAGGAAGAAGCGTATCGCTGATATTTTTTAATTGCATTAGAATGAGTGATATATAACCAGAATACGGTTTCAAAATTTATTGAAACCGTTCCAGCAAATGAAGAATGCAAATTTATACAATTTTAAAGTTTTGATATATAATATCAATTAACGAAGTATAACTGTATATTTTTTGGAGTGAGAGACCGATAATTACTAAATATTGACATTATGAAAAAGACAACCAAAATCTTTGCGTTATTACTATTATCATTTTCAATGATTTTATTGACTTCTTGCAACCGCGATGACGATCCTGCAGACAACGATTTTTTCGCTGGAACTTATAACGGTTCTGTCGGTTATCTAGAGCCGTCCAGCGGCACCAACATCAGTTCTAACGACGGAAAAGTTTTTGTGACAAAAATTGCCAGCGGTACAAAATATAACTTTTCGTTTTCCAACGGAATCCCGGATCTGAACGGCGTTGAGTTTCAAAAGCAGGGCGATAATGTGCTGATTAACGTCAATTCCTCTGCTACGGCTATTATTAAAATCGACAATAATGATCTGGATATATTTTATACCGCAGACGGTAAAACGTGGACTGCCAACTGTACAAGATAATTTCTTTCTTCATTAGTTCTTGTAGAACTGTTTCTGTTTCAGGAACAGTTCTTTTTTTTTGAAAAGAATCTTACATTTGCTCAATGCTACATTTTATAAAGAAATTTACTGCAAAAACATGGGCCAAAAATCACGTCCGTCAGAGTGAACATTTCAAGCAAAACAGTACTCAGGATCAGGAAAACCTTCTGATTTCTTTGGTAAACAGTGCTGAAAAAACTCTTTTCGGGAGAATTCATCAGTTTGAAAATATTAAAACTATAGACGATTTTCAGGCTCAGGTACCTGTGTCAGATTATGAAGATTTTAAATCATACATTGAAAAAATAAAAAAAGGACAAGCGGGAATTCTGTGGCCTAGAACTCCTCAATATTTTGCGAAAACCTCCGGAACTACTTCCGGCACAAAATATATTCCTTTGACAAAAGAAGGAATGGATTATCAGGTGAAAGGTGCCCAAAGTGCGCTTTTTCATTATATCGCGCAAAAGAATAATGCTAATTTCGTGAACGGAAAAATGATTTTCCTGCAAGGCAGCCCCGAACTGGAAGAAATTAATGGCATAAAAACCGGCCGGCTTTCAGGGATTGTAGCCCATCATATTCCTAAGTACATCCAGAAAAACAGACTTCCAAGTTGGAAAACAAATTTGATTGAAGACTGGGAAACGAAAATAGAAGCAATAGTAAAAGAAACAGAAAAGGAAAACATGACGTTGATTTCCGGGATTCCGCCTTGGCTGATTATGTATTTTGAAAAACTGATTGAAAGAAACAATCAAAAAATAACCGAACTCTTCCCGAATCTTCAGCTGATTGTAACAGGCGGTGTCAATTTCGAGCCTTACCGTGAGAAAATGAATGAACTGCTGGGTAAACCTGTGGACACCATTCAGACTTTTCCCGCGAGCGAAGGATTTTTTGCTTTTCAGGATGATTACACCCAAGAGGGACTTCTGTTACTCACCAATCACGGGATTTTTTACGAATTTATTCCTTTGGAAAATCTTGGAAAACCCGAAGCAAAACGACTGACTCTGAAAGAAGTGGAACTTCACAAAGATTATGCATTGATACTGACGACAAATTCCGGGCTTTGGGCCTATTCCATTGGCGATGTAGTACGTTTTATTTCAAAAAATCCCCACCGGATTCTGGTTTCGGGACGAACCAAACATTTCACCTCAGCTTTCGGGGAACACGTCATCGCTTTTGAAATAGAAGAATCGCTGAAATCTACAGTAGCAAAATTCCCTGCTCAAATTACGGAATTTCATCTCGCTCCTCAGGTGAATCCTAGCGAAGGTTTGCCTCATCACGAATGGTTCATCGAATTTGAAAAAGAACCGGAAAATTTAGAAGATTTCAGGAAAAATCTGGACGATGAAATGCAAAAGCGTAACACCTATTATAAAGATTTGGTTTCCGGAAATGTTTTGCAGCCGCTTATTATCACAAAGATTCAGAAAAATTCCTTTCAGGAATATGCAAAAGCGGAAGGAAAGTTGGGTGGCCAGAACAAAATTCCGCGGCTTGCCAATGACCGTAAAATTGCAGATTTCCTGAGTCAATATAAAATATAGTACTGTTTTCCATGAAAAATCTGCTTTTCTGAAAAAAATTTATAAATTTGGACAAACAAAATAGTTATGAGATTATCTTTATCTGCCAAATGCATTCTATTGACGGGGGCATTTCTGTTTTCTTCATGTGCAACTACTAAGTACTCTTCCGATATGAAAGAAAATAACTTTGCTAATCTTCGTTCCGGAAGGCCTTATACTTTTAAACTGAAAAACAGTACGGTAACCAAAAAGATGATTTTTTCAAACCTGACACAAGACAGTATTATTGGCTACTCGGCTTCGAAGGATTCCACAAGAATTGCTATAGCGAAAGCCAATGTAACAGAATCCAAAGATCTTAAGAAATCGACCATACAAACGGCTGCTATTGCGATAGGAGCAGTAGGAGCAGCCGCTATTATCATCAGCAGCACAAGAGCAACTAAAAACGAGAATTAAATCTTTGTTTAAAGTCCGATCGTGGCTATCCGCACCCTTGTTGAACATCTTTATTCTTAACCACCAAACAGTCACTGCGTGATTTGATGTAGTAGTGACATTAACAGTTCTCATACGGTAGCCACTTTACTCGGTAACATTTTATGTAATTACACGGGAACATTTTGCGACAGGGATATTTAAGTTACAAAACGTTTTCTCTTCATTGTATTAAATTGCGTAGCGATTCACATTATTCCATCTCAGTCCATCCATAAGCATTTTCAGATCTATGCGAAATAGGTCATTCAGTCCAAATCTACCTATTTTGGAATTCCCCCAATTATTCATAAAATTTTATTTGATTTATTAAATATTTATATGTCTATATAACTCATAATATATGTTTACTATAATTTTTTTGTGGTTAGTAGCCTCCGTATTTTTTTATTTAGGATATTTAATTAAATACAAGAAAAAATATTATCTGATAGCTGGCCTTACTGATTACGAAAATAAAAAGATAGAAGAAAAATATAAACAAAAATCCATTCTTATTGCGGAAAGTGCTTTCTGGTTTTCATTTCTTTTATGTGCTTTTTCAGTTCTTAACTTATACGTAGATTGGTTTAAAAACCAAATAATTAAAGAACTAGATGGATTTGTAATTTTAACTATTTCCTTCCTAGTGGCTGTTATTTATTATATCATCACTTCAATATTAACTAAAAACCGACGAAAATAATCCTTCTATCTAAATTTTTTTGATGTCTCGCAAAAAGAAATGAAGCAATTGTTTTGCTCAGAATTCCCACCCGAGTGCTTGCGAATTTTGTGATGGTGATTTCATTTCCTTTTTTTCAAATTTTGAAAGAGCAACTACCGGTTATTAATTTTTAAATCGTCCTTAGTAAAAGTAAAGTCACTTATGGAAAGTTAAGATATAATTGCGTAGGTTTTATATTTACAGGAATAGCGTAAAATGTTTGTTCACCTTACTTTAAATAGTTACTTTTGATAGGGTTAATATTATTATCATGAAAAAAAATCTCTTTATTCTACTCCTGTGTTTTGGTTTTGCAGCTCATGCGCAAACGTCTTTTGACGTAAAAATCAAGGAAACATCTGCAAAACTTTATCAAGCTTCGTCAGTAGAGGAATACAATGTTTTGTTCACTGAGTTTTCTATGCTTACCACGACAGATCACCCTAAAAAATGGCAGGCTTATTATTATGCCGGGCTTTCTCAGTTTAAAAAAGCCGAACATTTATTAAACACCAACAAAAACAGTGCTGCAGAAGCTAATGCTTTAGCTTTCAAGTATGCCAGCGTAGGTGCGGAGTCTTCAAATGTAGAAGCAAAAAAACTATTGAAACAAATTGTTGATCAGAAAAAAAAGCTTCGGTAACTTTTCACTTTTTACTTATAAACATTCTCTTTTACTATGAAAAAAGTTTTATTTTTCTTACTGTTTTTCACCGTGCTTGCGCAAGCACAGTCGGACTGTCAAACAGGAATTCCATTATGCGGAAATTCTGATATTTCTTATACCCCAACAGGACCAGGAAGCACCAATGAAAGCTTGGGGGGCTGCCTAAGTATTGAGCATTATTCGGTATGGTATTCTTTTACCGTTGCAACGGCAGGAACCCTCACCATGACCATCACTCCAAATGCTCAGGCAGATTACGACTGGGCTATCTATGGACCCAATGTAACTTGTGGCAACAAAGGCACCCCGATAAGATGTTCTTATGCGTCTACAGCATCAGGGATTCTTACAGGAATGAATATGACGGCCACTGATACCAGTGAAAATGCAGGTGGAGATGGCTGGGTGCGATATCTAGATGTTTTGCCTGGGGAAACCTATTACATAATCGTAGATAACTTTTCCGCAAATACCAACGGATTTGTACTTACATGGGGAGGAACAGCAACATTGGCTTCGCCTTTTAATGATCCTTTAATTCAACCTAATCCTTTTATACTACCAGGACCGGCACAAGATGGCAACGTACTGATATGTGTAACGCCTACCGTGTTTGATTTTTCTACTTTATCTTCACAAATTGTCAATGGAAACCCGAACTTCTTTGTGAATTACTACACCAATACCAATGATGCACTTACCAACACGAACCCCATTGTATCGCCCATTTCTGTAGCTGCGGGGACAACATATCATTATGCCATTAACTATGAGGATCCTGCCAACCCCAATAACCCAATCAATCGATGTCGGGAATACGGGACACTCACTTTTGTTTCCGGAGCTATCACAGTGGGAAATCCTACAATTTATGCATGCAATAACAATAATAAAGGAACAGGATTCTTTGATCTTACTTCGGTTACATCAGCTATTTATGCAGATCCTACAGCAACTATGGTTTATTATAGTACTTGGGCTGACGCAAATAATGATGTAAATCCTATCACCAATCCCACCAATTACGAAACACAATCAACACAAGTTTTTGCAAAGGTAACCACTATTGAAGGGTGTACCAATATCGCTACAATTACCTTATCATTATATCCAGTTGTACCAACGCAAGAAGCAACATTAACGGAATGTTTCCTTCCGGATAAACCACAGAAAGCGGAATTCGATCTTACAACAGCGTACATCACCACTCAGGTTCCGAACACAAAAGCCTTCTTTACTTCTTTGGATAATGCTGTGAACAACACCAATCAAATTGCGAATCCATATGTGTATGAATCCGTTTCAACAGAGGTTTACGCAAGAGTATACAGTGAAGACGGCTGCTGGAACATTGCGAAGATAAACCTCATTGTCACTCCACCGAAATATTCAGAAGTTTTGAAAGACAAAATAATCTGTATCGAAAGCCGCACAACACTGGATGCGGGAGATGGTTTCACTGCATACTTATGGAGTACCGGTGAAAACACACAGTCTATTTCCAATGTCACTGTTGGAGAATATTGGGTAGACCTTACAAGCGACGGATGTGTAACGCGACAAACTGTAAAAGTAAAGGCCGCTGCCAATCCGGTAATTACAGCTATAGACATTACCAACAACACCATTACTGTCACAGTAAATGGAGGAAGCCAACCGTACCAATATTCCCTAGACAATGTAATCTGGCAAAATTCTAACGTGTTTGAAAATGTGAAACGTGGGCAGAATACAATCTATGTAAAAGACAGTTACAACTGTTCACCCTTAATGGTAGAAGTAACCGTTCCGAACCTCATCAACGCAATAACTCCGAATGATGACGGTATAAATGATGAACTGGATTACTCCGAACTTCACTATAAGAAAGACCTGGTAATTTCTATTTATGATCGTTACGGAAATAAAATCCATACCTCCAATAAAAATAATTTCTATCGATGGGACGGAAGGGCAGGAAACAAAAAAGTTCTCACAGCTACGTATTGGTACACCATTTCATGGACCGAACCAGTCACCAATGCCAAAACCCAATACACGGGTTGGATTATGGTGAAAAATAAATAAACAAACTTCATCTTCTCAATAATGAATCACCCTTGAAATTTCGAGGGTGATTTATTTATCAACAGACTTACTTTTGATTTACAATCAGTTAAGTGATTATTTTAAATATTGTTAATTACTCGGATTCGCCCTACTTTATAAAAAGAAGTATCTTTGCTTCATGGCTCAAAAAGAAACCCTTTCCTCTCTCATTCACGGAAATTTTGCACGCGAACTTTCAATTTCAGATGGTAAAATGCCTCCCAATGCCATAGATTTTGAACGCTTGGTGATTGGCACTTTCCTTATTGACAAAAAAGGGCTGGATTATTCTATCGATCTCCTACAGCCGGATGTTTTCTACGATCCAAGGCATCAGGTTATTTTTGCCATCATCCAGAAAATGTATCTGGAAAACCATCCTGTCGATATGGTAACAGTCATCAATGAGCTTAAGAAAGAAGAAAAACTCGCACAGGCAGGTGGCGATGCCTATATTATTGAACTAACACTTGGCGTATCTTCCAGTGCTCATATCGAATATCATGTAAGAATTATTCTGGAAAAGTATATTCTCAGAAGCCTGATTAATATTTCTGCGAATGTAATTGACAATTCTTATAAAGAATCTACCGATGTATTTGAGCTGCTGGACAAAGCAGAACAGAGTTTTTTCGACATTACCAACGGAACCATAAAAAAAGGTTTCGATACAGCTAACAGTTTGGTAAAACAAGCCATCGAAACCATCAAATCTTTGAAAGATAAAGAAGGGCTTTCCGGAATTCCATCCGGATTCAAGGATTTAGATAAAGAAACCGGAGGTTGGCAAAATTCAGACCTCATCATTATTGCAGCCCGGCCCGCAATGGGAAAAACCGCTTTCCTTTTATCAATGGCCAGAAATATTGCTGTAGAACATAAAGTTCCTTTAGCACTTTTCTCTCTGGAAATGGCTTCGGTACAACTTATTACCAGAATGATCGCCTCCGAAACCCAGATTTCTTCAGATAAACTAAGAAAAGGAACGTTGACTGATGAAGAATGGAACCGTCTTTTTCACAACGTTTCCGAACTGGAAAACGCTCCTCTTTTTATTGACGAAACCCCTTCACTTTCGGTGTTCGATTTTAGGGCAAAATGCAGGCGACTCGTCATGCAGCACGGCGTAAAAATTATTATGGTGGATTATCTTCAACTGATGACAGCCAACAGTGGAAACAAAAGTTCAGGGAATCGTGAACAGGAAATTGCCACCATTTCCCGTTCTTTAAAAGCTATTGCCAAAGAACTGAATGTTCCCGTAATTGCCCTTTCACAACTTTCCAGAAGTGTGGAAAACCGTCCCGGAAAAAGACCTCAACTATCTGATCTTCGGGAATCTGGAGCCATTGAACAAGATGCCGACATTGTTTCTTTCATTTTCCGGCCGGAATATTATAAAATCGCACTTTGGGACAATGATCCTGAAAATGAGCAAACATCCACGGAGAATCAGGCAGAACTCATTATCGCAAAGCACAGAAATGGCGCAACAGCGGATGTGAGGCTTTCCTTCTATAAAAGCTTTGCGAAATTTTCAGATCTTGATTTGTTTGGAACAGGTTACGGCTATCAGCCTTCAAGTTTCGGGCAGCAGGATGAACCAAGTGGATTTGATAAAATAAGAACCACCATTCAGCCAGGCGCAGCATTCGATGTACCAGATAATTCAGGATTCAGCGGCCTTTCAGGTTCTTCCATGAATGATTTGGATGACGACGATTTTCTTTATTAAAAATCAGAAAATTTGAAGTTAAAAATCGACATTTATACCGATGGTGCCTGCAGCGGAAATCCAGGAAAAGGCGGATACGGAATCCTGATGCGCGTTCCCGAAAAAAAATACGAAAAACGGTTTTCAAAAGGGTTTCGTCGTACGACCAATAACAGGATGGAATTGCTCGCCGTAATTACCGCTTTGGAAAAATTAAAATCAGACCAGAATGATATTCACATCTATACCGACAGCAAATACGTTTCTGAAGCTGTACATCAGAGATGGATTTTCGGCTGGGTGAAAAAAGGTTTTGCCAAGGTGAAAAACCCAGATTTGTGGAAACGATTTTACGAACTTTTCAAAAAACACAACCCAACTTTGCATTGGATAAAGGGACATTCGGGCCATCCTGAAAATGAAATTTGCGATCAACTGGCTGTAGCTGCGTACAAGTCTGATCACCTAGAAATTGACGAAGGTTTTGAAAACCCCTCAGATTCCGGATTATTCACCCTATAAATTAAACTAATTGACACCTGTTAATACACAAAACAAATCCGCTCATTTGTTTTGTGTATTTTTGTGGTATGAATTATATAGAAGCACTTCAGAAAAGATATTCCGTTAAAAAATTCAATCAGGAAAAAATTCCGCAAGAAATTCTCAAAAACATTCTACAGGCTGGAAAACTCTCGGCCAGTTCGCTTGGGTTGCAGCCATATAAAGTTTACGTAGCGGAAAGCAAGGAAATATTGGAAAAATTGCAAAGAGCTTTTTATAATCCATCCCAGGTGTCCACCTGTTCGCATCTTATCATCATTTCAGCTAAAAAAAATATTGAAGATCATTATATCGATGGTTATTTCAGACATATTACCGAAATTCGAAATGTGGAACTGGAAAGTCTGGAAGGTTTTCGCAAAAGCATTGATGGTTACCGAAATGCTAAAAAAGACACCATGGCTGATTGGAATGAAAAACAAGCGTATATCGTACTGGCCAACATGATGTTTGCTGCCGCTCTGGAAAATATTGACAGTTGCCCGATGGAAGGTTTTAAACCCGGATTAATTGAAGAAATTCTGGAACTGGATACTGGGGCTGAACATATTTCCGTGACACTAGCTTTGGGATATCGTGCTGAAGATGATGCTTTTCAGTATAACAAAAAAGTGAGAAAAACAGATGAAAAACTATTTAAATTCTTATAAAAAAATCCTCATTTCACACGATTAGTTTTTTTACATTTGAATATAAAATACAAAACCCCAGCAGATGACTGAAGCAGATGTATTGGTAATAGGCTCCGGAATTTCGGGGTTATCTTATGCAATAAAAATTTCGGAACAGCTTCCGGATACCAAAATTGTTATTGTGACAAAAGCAGATGAAGGAGAAAGCAACACGAAGTATGCGCAAGGAGGATTGGCTGTTGTGACAGATTTCGGCAAAGATAATTTTCAAAAACATATAGATGATACTATGCGCGCCGGCGATGGGGAAAATGAGCGTTCCATTGTGGAAATGGTTATCAGAGAAGGGCCGGCAAGATTTCAGGAACTTGTCAACTGGGGAACGGAATTCGACAAAGGACACGATGGCGACTACAAATTAGGAAGAGAAGGCGGCCACACCGAAAACCGGATTGTTCATCACAAAGACATTACGGGATTTGAAATTGAAAGAGCTTTGTTGAAAACAGCTAATCAAACACCTAATATTCAAATTCTTGATCATCATTATGTCATTGATATTATTACAGACCATCATGTTCCGGGCAAACCTTTCGATAAAAACAACATCAGCTGTTATGGTGCTTATGTACTGGATCAGAATAACAAAAAAATAAAAAAAATCACCTCCAAAATCACTCTGGTAGCAACGGGTGGAGCCGGGCATGTATATAAAAATACCACCAATCCTTTAATAGCAACAGGTGATGGTATAGCCTTTGTTCACCGAGCGCGCGGCAAGGTTTCCAACATGCAATATTATCAATTTCATCCCACAGCATTATATTCCAAACGCGACGGAATGCTTTTTCTGGTTTCAGAGGCGTTGCGCGGAGAGGGAGCCAAACTTCGCACCAAAAACGGCGAACCTTTCATGCATAAATATGACGAGAGAGAAGAGTTGGCTTCAAGAGATATCGTGGCCCGTGCTATTGATAACGAACTCATTACAAGGGGAGACGATTATGTAGGCCTGGATTGTCGCGAAATGGACAGGGAGAAATTCATAGAAAATTTTCCAAATATTTACAAAAAATGTATCGAGGAAGGAATTGATCCGTTTAAGCAGCTGATTCCCGTAGTTCCGGCCTGCCATTATCTGATGGGCGGCATAGATGTGGATCAAGACGGCCAAAGTTCCATCAATTATCTTTTCGCTGTCGGCGAATGTGCCAATTCGGGGCTGCACGGCGCCAACAGGCTGGCTTCCAATTCATTACTTGAAGGATTGGTTTTCGGACATAACGCGGCTATGAAATCCGTGGAATATCTGCAGAATAACATTTTTGATGACGAGGTTTTTTCAAAAATCCCGGAATGGAATGACGATGGAATGAAAATTATGGACGAAATGGTATTGGTAAGCTACCTGAGAAAGCAGCTTCAGGAAATGATGAGCGACTTGGTTGCCATTGTAAAAAGCAACAACAGGCTGGAACTTGCCAAAAGAAAACAACAAGAAATATTCGAAGCCGTTACCGAACTGTACAACTATTCCATACTTTCCCCTCAGCTTTCCGAACTCCGGAATATGGTGAATGTTTCCTACCTTATCATTAAACATTCCTTGCAAATGCAAGAAAACAAAGGATCTTTTTATAATAAAGACCTGGCTACAAAGCCTTTAACGATAATTTAGAATTCTGAATTTTTAAAATGAAAAAACCAAGCTACATTACTCAAAAAGCATTACAGAAATTTATAGATGCTGCACTGGAGGAAGATCTGCAGGAAGGTGATCACTCCACACTTTCTACCATACCTAAAGATTTGACCCAGCAAGCCCGGTGTATCATTAAAGAAGAGTGTATTGTTGCCGGCATTTCTCTTGCAGAACAGATTTTCAGGACGCTTGATAAAAAAGCTTCAGTAGAAATTTTCATCCATGATGGCGAATCGGCAAAAGCTGGAGATATTGCGTTCACCGTTACCGCAAAAGCACAGGCTATTCTACAGGCAGAAAGATTGGTTTTAAATTGTATGCAGCGCATGAGCGGTATTGCCACATTAACACACGACTGGGATTCCCGACTGATCGGAACAAAAGCGAAACTTTTGGATACCAGAAAAACAACTCCCAATTTCAGGATTTGCGAAAAATGGGCCGTAGCCATCGGCGGAGGAACCAATCACCGGTATGGATTGTATGACATGATTATGCTGAAAGACAATCACATCGATTACAACGGAAGCATTACCAATGCCGTGAAAATGTGCAAAGAATATCTGAAGAACAATAAAAAGAAACTGAAAATAGAAGTAGAAACCCGAAATCTGGAAGAAGTTCAGGAGGCCATCAACGCCAAAGTGGACAGAATTATGCTAGATAACATGAGCATCGCTATGATGAAAAAAGCGGTAAAACTGATAGACAACCGTTGCGAAACCGAAGCTTCAGGAGGTGTTACGCGAGCAATGCTAAAAGAGATCGCCGCTACAGGAGTCGATTATATTTCTGCCGGAGCCCTCACCCATTCTGCAAAGAATATCGACATCAGCCTAAAAGCAGTGAGAAAATAACTGAAGATCTGCCTTTATTTGCATGCATTATAGTTCGGCAAATCAAACGGTATTTTTTATCTTTGTCAGCAAACATTAAAAAAAATTATTATGGATTTCAATCTAATGCTAAATGCCCACCGCGGATTCGCTTATTTGATTCTTTTAGCTTCGGCTTTATTCATTATCGCTTTGCTGATGGTGATGTTCGGATTTTCTGGAAAAATCAACAATTTCCTCAGAAAATCAACTTTATTCACCATGATTTTCTTTCACCTTCAGGCACTTATAGGACTGGTAATGTTATTTTTCTTTTCGCCGGGATTCAAACAAGCTACCGAAACGGGAATGCTGATGAAAGATTCCGTTGCAAGAAATACATATGTTGAACATCCTTTTGCCATGATTGTTTCCGCAATATTGCTCACCATTCTGAACAAGAAATTCAAAACCAACAACAAAATGCAGATCAGCTGGGTTGTTATGGCCATTATTGCATTAGCTTTGATGTTCTGGGCATTCCAATGGAACAGGCTTTTTGGAGCTTAATTTAAATTCAAACATGAAAATAGCTGTTGTAGGTGCTACCGGGATGGTGGGACAAGTGATGATGAAGGTACTGGAAGAAAGAAACTTCCCTGTAACAGAATTAATTCCCGTAGCATCAGAAAAATCCGTAGGCCAGAAAATATCTTTTAAAGGTGAAAAATATGCTGTCGTTTCCATGGAAGATGCAGTACATCAAAAACCCCATATTGCTTTATTTTCTGCTGGCGGAGAAACTTCAAAAAAATGGGCTCCAAAATTTGCGGAAGCCGGAACTTTCGTCATCGACAATTCATCCGTCTGGAGAATGGATCCTGACAAAAAACTGATCGTTCCGGAAATTAATGCTGATATTCTTGAAAAAACGGATAAAATAATTGCGAACCCCAATTGCTCTACAATACAACTGGTGATGGTTCTGCATCCACTGAATCTGAAATATAACCTGAAAAGAGTGGTTGTATCTACCTATCAATCAGTTACCGGAACAGGAAAAGCTGCAGTGGATCAAATGAATGCCGAAATAAAGGGCGATTACAGTGTGAAAAAAGTGTATCCACATGAAATATTTAAAAATGCACTACCGCAATGTGATGAATTTTCAGATGAGGATTACACCAAAGAAGAATGGAAACTAATGAAGGAACCTATGAAAATTATGCAGGATGATACCTTTACACTATCCGCTACGGCAGTGAGAGTTCCTGTGCAGGGAGGCCATTCTGAAAGTGTCAATATTGAATTTGAAAATGAATTTGATCTGAATGAAGTAAGAAAAATTCTCTCTGAATCCCAAGGCGTTCATTTGATGGACGAAGTAAAAATCGGAATGTATCCTACTCCGCTGTTTGCTGAGGGAAAAGATGAGGTTTTTGTCGGAAGAATACGGAGAGATCCCTCTCAGCCTAAAACAATTAACCTATGGATTGTAGCGGATAATCTCCGAAAAGGGGCCGCAACTAATGCGATACAAATCGCCGAACATCTTATAGAAAAAAAAATAGTTTAAAATGAATCCCGCCTGATGCGGGATTTTTTGTTAGAAATCTCAAACTTTAAACTTTCGGTATGGAAATTAACAACACGGAAAAACGTAAATTTTCGCTACAGAGAAATATTGCTTTGGCAGGTTTTATCTTGTTTATTGCAAAGTTGTACGCTTGGCACATCACCGGTTCTGATGCTGTTTTTTCCGATGCCATGGAAAGCACTGTAAATATCATTGCGGCATTCATGGGTTTGTATTCGCTGTATCTTGCCGCCAAACCCAAAGATTCGGATCACCCTTATGGACACGGCAAAGTGGAGTTTGTCACCTCAGGAATAGAAGGTGCTTTGATCATTTTTGCGGGAATTATGATCATTGTAGAATCAGCAGATTCTTTACTTCATGGAAACACTCTTAAAGAGTTGAATTGGGGAATTCTTATTATCTCAATTTCGGCAATTGTCAACTATCTTTTAGGATATATTTCCTATAAAAAAGGAGTGAAAGAAAATTCATTGGTTCTTCAGAGTTCAGGGAAGCATTTGCAAAGCGATACCATCACTACAATTGGCGTTGTTCTTAGTCTGATAATAGTCAATTATACACAACTTTTTTGGCTTGATGCTGTAGTCGCTACTGCTTTTGGTGGTTATATTATCTTTGCGGGATACAGAATCATTCGAAAATCCCTGAGCGGAATTATGGATGAAGCTGATCTTAAAATGGTGGCAGATATCGCTGAACTTCTCAACAGAAATCGAAAACGTGAGTGGATTGATGTTCATAATCTTAAAATTCAACAATACGGAAGCAGGCTTCACATAGACGGACATATCACACTGCCCTGGTATTTTGAGCTGAGAGAAGCCCATTCGGAAATGGAAGAAATGATCAAATGTATCGCAAAAAGTACAGATCGGCCGGTAGAATTTAACTTTCATATGGACGATTGCAAACCTTTTTCCTGTGAAATTTGCCAGCTTTTTGAATGTCCAGTCCGGCAAAGACCTTTCGTAAAAAAAGTGGAATGGAACGTTGAAAACATTGCTCAACAGGACAAACACACCGTAAATGACTAAGTTCTCCAGCTATAAATTCCTAATCACAAAATAAAACAGAATAACGCCCAAAACAATCTGAATCGCACGCTGACCAAACAGCACCTTTCTCATCACCGGATATTTTTCCGCAACACGTCTTCTTTGGAAAATGAGTCCCGCCGTTACATACGGAATGGCAGAAATGAGTAACGGATTGTAACAAAACGCATCAATAAAATTGAAATGCAACAATGCGCGAAAAGCCCTTTGCGCTCCGCACCCGGGACAGTCTAATCCTGTTGCAAATTTAAAAGGGCATTTCAGGTAAAAAACTTTACTAGGGTCTGCAATGTAATACACAAAAACTGCGACCGTTAAAAAACTCGAAAGCAGAAAATAAACAAGAAATTTATTTTTAAACCCCACTTGCAATCGCAGTAAAAATTAAAGCACCATACATCAGCATAATTCCGATAATGCCCATTGCACCCACAATTAACGTTACCAAGGCAAGAATTTTCGCAGTTTTTGAATCCTGATGAGCACCTTCTATATCGCCTTTGTAAAATTTAGCTTCTACTTGTGCAGAATACCAAATCCCGATAACACCCAGAATATTGCAGCAGAAAAGTGTAATAAGTATGTTTTCAATCAGCCAGGTTCTTGGTGGCACTGTGGAGCGATAATCTATTTGTGGTTCAGTTTGAATTTCCATCAAAGATAATTTTGTTAAATGTACATATTTTTCAGTATAGATTGATAACATATTATTTATAAACAATCTAAATCAATCCGACTGGTAATCATCTTAAAATTTTTGTATTTTTGGAATCCGAAATTTCGGCTAATAAAAACATCTATAAATATGACTTTTGACATTGATATGATCAAAAAGGTGTACGAGCGTTATCCTTCCAGAATAGAAGCTGCAAGGCAGACTGTCGGCAAACCTCTTACCCTTTCAGAAAAAATTCTTTACACACATCTCTGGGAAGGAAGTGCCACGCAAGCCTACGAAAGAGGAAATTCTTATGTAGATTTCGCTCCCGATCGTGTGGCAATGCAGGATGCCACTGCACAGATGGCGCTACTGCAATTTATGCAGGCCGGAAAAGCAAAGGTGGCTGTGCCTTCTACAGCTCATGCCGATCACCTGATTCAGGCAAAAGTAGGTGCAGAAAAAGATTTACAGGAATCCATAAATAAAAACTCCGAGGTTTTCAATTTCCTCAGTTCTGTATGTGATAAATATGGTATCGGTTTCTGGAAACCCGGGGCCGGAATTATTCATCAGGTAGTTTTGGAGAACTATGCTTTTCCGGGCGGAATGATGATCGGTACAGACTCGCATACTGTAAATGCTGGCGGATTGGGCATGGTGGCAATCGGCGTTGGTGGTGCAGACGCTGTGGACGTAATGGCAGGCATGGCCTGGGAACTGAAAATGCCAAAACTCATCGGAGTTAAACTTACCGGAAAACTAAACGGATGGACTTCTGCAAAAGATGTTATACTGAAAGTAGCAGGAATCCTCACTGTAAAAGGAGGCACCGGATGTATTGTAGAATATTTCGGCGAAGGAGCTCGGTCTTTATCCGCAACAGGAAAAGGAACAATATGTAACATGGGTGCTGAAATCGGAGCTACTACCTCTACCTTCGGTTATGATGATGCGATGAGAAGGTACCTTTCCGCCACAGGAAGACAGGACGTGGTGGATGCTGCAGATCAAATTGCAGAACATCTTACCGCAGACCCGGAAGTATATGCTAACCCAGAACTGTATTTCGATCAGGTCATTGAAATCAATCTGGACGAGCTGGCACCTCACCTGAACGGACCTTTCACTCCCGATTTGGCTACTCCGGTTTCTGAATTTAGGGAAAAAGCTGAAGCTAATGACTGGCCTTTGGATGTAGAATGGGCACTGATCGGTTCATGTACCAACTCCTCTTATGAAGATCTTTCCCGCGCAGCTTCCATCGTAGAAGATGCAGTAGCCAAAGGTGTAAAACCAAAAGCTATTTTGGGAATTAACCCAGGGTCTGAACAGGTGAAATACACCGCAGAAAGAGACGGGTTTCTGGATTCTTTCAGAAAATTCGACAATACAAGAATATTTACTAATGCCTGCGGCCCTTGTATCGGACAGTGGGACAGAGAAGGTGCCGAAAAAGGAGAAAAAAACTCCATTATTCATTCCTTCAACAGAAACTTTGCAAAAAGAGCAGACGGAAACCCGAATACACACGCATTCGTAGCTTCACCGGAAATGGTGGCTGCGGTAGCCATCTCAGGAAGGCTGGATTTCAACCCGATTACAGATACTCTTATGAACGCTTCTGGTGAATATGTAAAACTGGATGAACCCAAAGGTTCTGAACTTCCTGAAAGAGGTTTTGATGTGGGAGACAATGGATACCAAGCTCCATCAGAGGACGGATCAACAGTTCAGGTAATCGTAAATCCTGATTCTGACAGACTTCAGCTCCTGGAACCTTTCCAACCTTGGAACGGCAAAAATATTGAAGGGGCAAAAATTCTCATCAAAGCTTTTGGCAAATGTACTACCGATCATATTTCTATGGCAGGTCCGTGGCTGAAATACAGAGGACATCTGGATAATATTTCGAACAATATGCTCATCGGCGCCGTGAATGCATACAATATGGAAACCAATCATGTTAAAAACCAGCTCACTGGAGAATATGGCGAAGTTCCTATGGTACAAAGAGCTTATAAGGCAGCCGGAATTCCTTCCATCGTTGTAGGCGACGAAAATTATGGCGAAGGATCTTCCAGAGAACACGCTGCAATGGAGCCAAGACATTTAGGGGTATCGGCAGTTCTGGTGAAGTCTTTCGCAAGAATCCACGAAACCAACCTGAAAAAACAAGGAATGCTTGGATTAACTTTCGCTAACAAAGACGATTACGACAAAATTCAGGAAGATGATACAGTTAATTTCTTGGATCTGGATCAATTCGCTGTCGGAAAGCCGTTGACTCTGGAGTTCATTCATGCAGACGGAAGCAGAGACATTGTTATTGCAAACCACACGTATAACGACCAGCAGATTGGATGGTTCAAAGCAGGTTCTGCACTGAATCTAATCAAACAAATGGAAAATTAAAATAGATTTTTCTAATACTCGATCCTCCAGGCTCTGCTCTGGAGGATTTTTTTTATAAATTATTTCGATTATTGTGGAAGCAAGTATTTTTGTCACCGTTTCACTGTTGGTAACCTTTGTATTGTCGGTGATATTACAATTTAAAAAAGAAGAGAAATCAGAAACTAACGAAACTAAAATCACTCACACGCTTTCCAAAGCGCATCGTGCTGAGGAACAGGAGCAGTAATTTCCACAGGATCTTTAGTAACAGGATGAATAAAATTCAGTTTTCGGGCGTGAAGTGAAATACTGCCATCGGGATTGGAGCGCGGCGCACCATATTTCAGATCACCTTTCACGGGGACGCCTATTTTGGATAGCTGCGCCCGGATCTGGTGATGCCTTCCTGTTTCTAGGTTAACTTCCAACAACTGATAATTTTCCAATGTTTGGATAATTTCATAGGATAAAACCGCTTCCTTTGCACCTTCAGTAGCTTTCGGAAAAACAATAGCCTTATTATTTTTCTCATTTTTTCTGAGAAAATGCGTCAATTTCTGACTCTGGGGAATCGTTTCTTTCGGTACAATAGCCCAGTATGTTTTTTGGATCTCACGGTTTTTCACCATTTGAGTAAGCCGGGAAAGAGCCTTAGATGTTTTGGCATACATCACCAGCCCTGAAGTTGGCCTGTCGATTCTGTGAACCAATCCCAGATAAACATTTCCGGGTTTGCTATCGCGGATTTTGATAAACTTTTTAATAGAGTCCAGCAGCGACTCGTCACCGGTTTTATCTCCTTGCACCAGTTGTCCGGCCTTTTTATTAATCACCATGAGATGATTGTCTTCATAAACAATCTGCAGGCTTTGAAACTCTTTATCGTACATTGTTGGCAGAAACTATTGCGGTCTTGGAATTCGGGGTCTGTTAAAAATCGAAATCACGACTCCAGCAAACAAACCTATGGTTTTCATCATACCAAAACGGCTTTCTTCCGGAAGAAATGCTCCGATGATACACATTGCAGCACATAAGTACATCGGATAAATAAAATTCCCGTTGGAAAGTGTAGGTGCCATGAGAATAAAACTGACCCCAATCAACATATAAAATATCTTCTGAGAGAGAAGTTCATTAATTTCAGGAGTAAAAAAATTGAACCAGCCGGCCAAAAGACAGACAAGTGCTACCAAGGAAACGAGGGCTTGCAAGGATTGTTTATTGTTCATTTAATAGCTTTCATTTTTGTTGGGAAACTTCACTTTTTTCACATCCTGAACATACTGCGCAACCGCTCCGGTGATTTCCGTATACAAATTAAGGTATCGTCTCAGGAATTTCGGTGAAAAATCTTTGTTCATGCCTACCATATCGTGATATACAAGCACTTGCCCGTCGCAATCAGATCCGGCACCAATTCCGACGGTAGGGATAGTTATACTTTCTGAAACTTGTTTTGCCAAATCGGCAGGAATTTTTTCGAGAACTAATGCGAAACATCCTAAATCCTCCACCAGTTTTGCATCCTTCAATAATTTTTCTGCTTCCTCATTTTTTTTAGCCCGAACTTTATAGGTTCCGAACTGATATATGGATTGAGGCGTAAGTCCTAAATGTGCCATGACAGGAATTCCTGCATTTACTATTTTACGGATAGAATCTTCTATTTCACTTCCGCCTTCTATTTTCACAGCATGCGCTCCGCCTTCTTTCATCATGCGGACTGCTGATTCCAGAGCTTTTTCAGGATTACTCTGATAAGTTCCGAATGGAAGATCGGCTACTACCAAAGCTCTTTCCACACCACGAACCACACATTGTGTATGGTAAATCATTTGATCGAGCGTAATGGGAAGCGTTGTCTCAAAACCGGCCATTACATTGGCTGCAGAGTCTCCCACCAGAATTGCATCTACCCCACCTGCATCCAGCATTTTGGCTGTAGTGAAATCATAAGCAGTAAGCATACTGATCTTCTCCTTGTCGAATTTCATTTTCCGCAGCGTCTCTGTGGTGATTTTTTTGATTTCAGAATGTACAGACATGGTGTTGGATTAAATTGAAAAATGTAAGAAAAATCAGAGAATTACGTGTCCCAGTTTTATCAGTTTTTCGCGATTCAGAATCTTGATGTTCCTTCCTTCCGTTTCTATAAGACTATCTTGTTTAAACTCTGAAATAAGACGAATGGCACTCTCAGTAGCCGTTCCTATAATATTGGCGATTTCTTCTCTAGTTAATGAAATATTAATGAAACCTTCCGGATCCGTTCCTAATTTCTGTTCCAAGAGAAGAAGAATCTCAGCGAGTCGCTCGCGTACAGTTTTTTGCGCCAGAAAGGTAATCGTATTAGAACTTTCCCCCAACTCGAAAGCTACTTTCTGCAGCATAACAAAAGACAGTTTTCCATCTACTTCCAGGAGATGCATGAAAAGATCTGAGGGAATCATCAGTGCTTCTATATCTGTCATAGCTTCTGCTTTTGCCTGAAAATTTTCTCCGCAAAGCAAAGATCGGTACCCTATCATATCGCCGTCTTTTATGAACCTCAGAATCTGCTCTTTTCCGTAGGCTCCGAGTTTGGATAACTTGGCGGTTCCGTTTTCGATGTAAAAAACTGTTTTGGGCGTTTCCTGCTCATCGAACATCATTTCGCCTTTTCGAAAATTCACCTTTTCTACTGCATTTTTATAACGTTTGAAATCCTCTTCAGATAATCTTTCTTTAAAAGCCTCATCATTAAAAATTTGCTTCAGGCTCTCGTCGATCATCATTTGTTTCTCGTGCGACATTTTTATGACATTTATCAGCAAAAATAGGCTTTTTTAACCGACAAGACAAAGTTTTTTGGCCTATTTTTGTGGGTCAATTTATAAATAGAAAGTGTCGGAGAACTGTTTCCATTGCGGGCAAAATATAGAAAAAGAGCGCATTAGCTTTAATGATAAGCTTTTTTGCTGTACAGGTTGCAAATCGGTATATGAAATCCTGAACCTGAACAATCTTGAGAACTTTTATGCACTAAATAAAAATTCGGGGGTACGGCCGGATGAAAGGACCCACGAATTTGATTATCTTGACACTCCTGAAATCTTCAACCGTATTACAGATTTTTCTGAGGGAAGCACAACGGTAGTCACTTTTAAAATTCCAGTGATCCATTGTTCTTCCTGCATCTGGCTGCTGGAAAGCCTTTCCACTTTGAATCCTGATATTCGATTTACGCAGGTTAATTTCACCGCAAAAACACTTCAGATCTCCTTTAATCATCAGGAACTGAAACTGAGCGAACTGGCAAAATTCTTAGCAAAATTAGGTTATAAACCGGTCATCAATTTGGAAACGGCCGATAAAAAGAAGGATCATCTGGATAAAACGCTTCTGATAAAACTGGCGATTGCCGGGTTTGCTTTCGGAAACGGAATGTTTTTCAGCTTCCCCGAATATGCCAATGAAATTCTTGGTCTGAATGATTACTGGATGGATCGTTATAAAAATCTGTTTCGTTTCATCATGTTTCTGCTGGCCACGCCTGTGGTTTTTTATTCCGCATCGGATTATTTCAAATCAGCATTGTTTGGTTTAAGGAATAAAATCATCAACATTGATGTTCCTATAGCATTGGGAATCATGGTTTTATATGGACGCAGCATTTACGAAGTGGTTACAGATTACGGTCCGGGATATTTCGATACACTTTGTGGTCTTTTGTTTTTTATGCTTTTAGGGAAAATCTTTCAGAGAAGAACCTACAGCGCACTTTCCTACGACAGGGATTATAAATCTTTCTATCCTATTGCAGTTACTAAAGTTGATTTCAACGGAAAACAGGAAAACATTCTACTTTCCGATTTATCTGTGGGCGACCGTATCATGGTACGCAATCAGGAAATAATTCCGGTGGATGGCATCCTGATCAGCGGCGAAGGTAATATTGATAACAGTTTCATCACCGGGGAGAGTTCTACGGTTCCCAAAACTGCAGGCGACAAAATTTTTGCAGGTGGAAAGCAAATTGGTTCGGTACTGGAACTGGAAGTCATTAAAAATGTAGATCAAAGTTACCTTACACAATTATGGAATAAGGAAGCGTTCAAAAAACACGAAACAGGACTGGATACGATGACCAACCGTGTAAGTAAATATTTCACTATCATTATATTAGGAATTACATTAGCTGCGGGAATTTATTGGAGTACGGTGGATTTTGATAAAATGTTTCAGGTGGTTTCTGCGATTCTGATTGTCGCCTGTCCATGCGCATTAGCCTTGTCTGCACCGTTTACTTTGGGACATATCATGAGAATTCTGGGACGGAATAAATTCTATGTGAAAGATACGCTGACCCTCGAAAAACTTGCCAAAATTCAAACCATAGTGTTTGACAAAACCGGAACCATCACGCACAACAAGAGATCCGATATTCATTATGAAGGAAAGGAAATTGAAGAATTTGATATTGAGAATATAAAATCTCTTTTAAAGAACTCGAATCATCCTTTATCCAAAGCATTGTATGAATTCCTAAAAACAGAAGATTCCTATCTTCCAACCGATAATTTTCAGGATACTCCAGGCAAAGGATATTCCGCAAAAGTACGCGGCATACAATACAAAATAGGTTCAGGAAGCTATAACGGGCAGGTTTCACGAAATCACGAAACGGCAGTTTACATCAGCAAGAACGATGAATTCCTTGGGAAATTTATCTTTAAAAACGAATACCGTTCCGGGCTGAAACAATTGTTTTCGAATTTAATAAATTATAAGATTCATATCCTGAGTGGCGATAACAGTTCGGAAGAAAAAAACCTGAGAACCAGCATCCCTGAAGCGGCAGGAATGGCCTTCAATCAGGATCCGGAAAGCAAACTGAACTACATAAAAAAATTACAGGACGAAGGTGAAAAAGTGGCCATGCTGGGAGACGGACTGAATGATGCAGGTGCCCTGAAACAGAGCGATGTAGGGATTGCAGTAGCAGATGACACCAATTCTTTCACCCCTTCTTCAGATGTTATTATGAACGGCCAAAAAGTAGTGGAACTGAATAAATACCTGAGTCTTACCCACGATGCGATGACGATTGTAAAAATTACGTTTGGGATCAGCTTTGCGTACAATGTAGTCGGACTATCACTGGCAGTCTTAGGTTATATGTCACCCTTGGTAGCTGCTATTTTAATGCCGATAAGCTCCATAACTGTAGTAGCTTTTACCTCGGCTGCCACGTGGATAAGAAGCAGAAAGTATTTCAATATTTAAAGACTATTTAGACGGATTTTAAATTAATCTTATTTTGGGTTTACTGATTAATATCATTATTTTTACTTAAATTTGGGGTCTTATATATTTTAATTTTGCATTGCTATGGAATTACTCTATTTGATGATCCTTTGCAGTGTTTCTTTAGCGGTAATATTTTTAATTATTTTTATTTACAATGCTATAAAGGGACAGTTTGACGATGACGAATCTCCCGCAGTCCGGATTTTGTTAGATAAAGATAATCCTGAAGAAAGAGGCGGGCAAGAAGAGGAAAAAACAAAAAAAACAAAAAAAGATAATTAGTGATTAGATACTATGGAGACACAAAAGTTTAGTTATGATAACAGTATAGTTCGGGCGTTTCTTTATGCTACCGTTGTTTTTGGTATCGTAGGATTTCTGTTTGGACTTACTGCTGCATTGATGTTATTTTACCCTGAACTTCCTGAATATTTTCTGGGAACCGACGATGATACGATAAAAAGTTTAGCTGCCGGAAATATTGAAGGACTGATCAATTCTCAAGGAGCTTTTGGTTTCGGAAGGATCAGGATGATTCACACCAGCGCAGTAATTTTCGCCTTTGTATGTAACGGTTTCTTTGCAGGAGCTTATTATTCAATACAAAGATTGTTAAAAACCAGAATGTGGAGCGATACCCTTTCTTGGATTCATTTCTGGGGCTGGCAATTGATGATTGTAGCTACGGTGGTCACTTTTTTCATGGGAATCAACACTTCCAAAGAATATGCTGAACACGAGTGGCCTATTGATATTCTGATCACAGTAATTTGGGTGATTTTCGGGATTAATATGTTCGCTACCATTGCGAAAAGAAGAGTCCGTCACCTCTATGTTGCCATTTGGTTCTACATCGGAACTTGGGTTGCGATTGCCATGCTTCATATTTTCAATAACCTGGAAGTTCCGCTTACTTTTACCGGCTGGAAATCCTACTCTGCCTATGCTGGGGTAAAAGATGCCCTAGTCCAGTGGTGGTACGGGCATAATGCCGTAGCTTTTGTACTTACAACCCCAATTCTTGGGTTAATGTATTATTTCCTTCCCAAAGCTGCAGACAGGCCTGTGTTTTCATATAAGCTTTCCATTATTCACTTTTGGTCATTAATATTCGTTTACATCTGGGCCGGCCCTCACCATTTACAATACACTGCTCTTCCTTCTTGGGCTCAGGCGTTAGGAACAGGATTCTCGATTATGCTTATCGCACCTTCTTGGGGTGGGATGTTGAATGGTCTTTTGACTTTGAGAGGTGCTTGGGATAAAGTACGAGAAAATCCCGTACTTAAGTTCTTTGTAGTAGCGATTACTTGTTATGGTATGGCTACATTCGAAGGTCCCATTCTGGCGACGAAAACATTAAATAAAATTGGACACTTTACCGACTGGGTTATTGGTCACGTGCATATTGGTGCATTAGGCTGGAACGGATTTATGACGTTCGGGATGATTTACTACCTGCTTCCAATTATGTGGAGAACCAAACTGTGGTCTGTCAAACTGGCCAACTGGCACTTCTGGCTCGGGACTTTGGGAATTATATTTTATGCGGTTCCTTTATACATTGCCGGATTTACCCAAGGCTTGATGTGGAAACAGTTCAATCCGGATGGTACTTTGGTATATAAGCAATGGCTGGATACCGTAACTGCAATTATTCCATATTATGTAATGAGATTTGTAGGTGGGCTGCTATACATCATCGGAGCTATCCTGATGTGTATTAACGTAGTCGCTACCGTAAGATCAGGATCCTTCCAAAAAGAAGTTCATGCAGAAGCACCGGCTCTTGCTAAAATCAGTAAAAAAAGAAAAGAAGGAGAGGGTGCTCACCTTTGGTTGGAAAGAATGCCGGTTTACTTATCAATCTTGGCTTTCATTGCCGTCGCGATTGGAGGTGCTGTTCAGATTATTCCGACATTAACGGTGAAGGAAAACGTTCCTACCATTTCTGCCGTAAAGCCCTACTCACCTTTAGAATTGGAAGGCCGGGATCTTTACATCAGAGAAGGTTGTAACTCCTGCCATTCTCAGGTAATCCGACCTTTCCGTGACGAAGTTGTAAGATTTAACGGCAAAAACGGCCAATATTCCAAAGCAGGTGAGTTTGTTTATGACAGGCCTTTCCTTTGGGGATCAAAAAGAACAGGGCCGGATCTTCACAGGCAGGGTGGCAGAAACCCAAGTTCCTGGCATTATAAGCATATGTACAATCCGAGATCTACTTCCGCAGGTTCCATTATGCCTAGGTATCCGTGGCTAATTGCCAATGATTTGGACAGATCACAAACGGTGGATAAAATCCGTTTCATGAAGAATGTTTATGATGTACCATATTCAAAAGCTGAGCTAGATTCTGCAGCGCAGTGGGCAGATAATCAGGCAGCGCAGATTGTGAAGGAAATCTTCGATGAAGCACCGGATTTGAAAGCGGCATACGCTACCAGACCAGAAGGTGAACTCAACAAAAAAGAGATCATTGCATTGATTGCTTATCTGCAAAGACTGGGGACTGATATTAAAACAACTGAAATTCAAACAGCTAGTAATAACTAAATTCAAAACCCAAAGAAAGCATTATGATTCCCCAAAGTTTTAGAGACATATTGTCCAATAGTGAAAACACCGGATTATTTCAAACTCTGGCTTTGGTCATCTTTTTGCTCTTTTTCGTAGGAATAATAATTTATGTCTTCAGCAGACCTAAAAAACACTACCAAGAAGAAGAGAATGCGCCTTTGGACGATGATCAACCATTTAATTCAAACCATTAAAAATCATGAAACGAAGAACCCCGGTTTATATTACCATACTGATTATCATTACTATAATGATTGTAATATATTACATGTTCATTCAGAGCGGTATTTTCCTTACGTCTCCCTACTTCCTGGGAACTGTGGCCATCAGTATCGTACTTGCCCTGATTCACAAATCCATCGGTGATCTTATAGAAAATGATAAATTCAAAAAGCTGACTCCTGAGCAGCAAATGGAATATCTGGAAGCTAAAAAAGTTCCATATTTTAAAGCTTTATATAACGATGCATTTAAGAAACAGAGCCATACCGAGGAGAAAGACATCCTTATAGATCACGGCTTCGATGGAATTATGGAACTGGATAATCAACTTCCAAGATGGTGGCTTGGCCTATTCTGGTTTGGAGTCGCCTATTGTATTATTTACATGGTGGCCTATTCTTTTACTGATTTTGCCGATCCTTTTAAAGAATATGAAATCGAGCATAAAGAGCAGATTGCGAGCATTGAACAATGGATGAAAGAAACACCTCCGCCTACCATTGAAAATGCTGTATATTCCGCAGATAATATCGCAGCAGGAGAAGAGGTGTACAGAGCTAATTGTGCTTCATGCCACAACGACGGTGGAAAGGGTGGAATTGGCCCGAACCTTACCGATAATTACTGGATCAATCAGCCGGAAAAAACCTTATTTAAAAATATTTTCCATATGGTTGAAAATGGATCGCCCAATAATCCCTCGATGCAGGCGTTCGGAAAGAACGGTGTGTTAACAGGATTTGATATCCAGAATGTGGCCGCTTATGTTTATCATATTAATCAGGAAGTACAGCCAATAACTCCAGAACAAGGCGGAGCCGAGCCTCAGGGAACGCCTGCCAACTGGGAAAAACAATAAAAGTATTGAACTCTTTCAAAAACATAATCCGTAATTGAATCAGACTGAGGAGAAAACGGGTTATGTTTTTTTATTTAAAAAAGTGAGATTACAATGTCAGACAATGATAAAAACTTCAGAGGCGGACAGGGACAGGTAGTAAACCCTGAAACTTTCCGCGATTCTGTAGGAACAATGGATCAGTCCGGTAAAAGAAAATGGGTGTACCCGCGAAAACCAAAAGGCAGGTATACGGATTACAGAACCCTGGTTGCCATTATTCTGCTTATCGTCTATTTCGGGCTGCCATTTTTAAAAATAAACGGAAATCCCGTTCTGATGCTGAATGTGCTCGACCGCGAATTCTTCATCTTCGGGCAGCCGTTCTACCTTCAGGATTTCTTTATTTTAGCCTTAGGTGCGATCGCTTCCATCGTTTTCATCATTCTATTTACAGTCGTTTTCGGGAGAATTTTCTGCGGGTGGATTTGCCCTCAGACAATTTTCATGGAAATGATCTTCCGTAAGATTGAATATGCCATCGAAGGAGACAGAAACAAACAAATAAGGCTGGATAATCAACCCTGGAATGCAGAGAAAATCTGGAAAAGAAGTTTGAAATGGTTCATTTATGCAGTAATCTCTATTGTAATTACTCATATCATGTTCATGTATATCGTGGGGTATGAGCGAGTTTTTGAGATTATGCAGGAAGGACCTTTTGAGCATCCTACGAATTTCCTGGTGATGATTCTTTTCACCGCTGCTTTCTATTTTGTTTTCGCCTGGTTCAGAGAACAGGTTTGTACTTTGGTCTGCCCATACGGAAGACTTCAGGGCGTTCTGATAGACAAGCAAACCATTAACGTTTTCTATGATTTCAAACGGGGAGAAAACCGCGCAAAGTGGAGAAAAGGGGAAGACCGACGTGCTGCAGGAAAGGGCGACTGTATCGACTGTAATCAATGTGTTGTGGTGTGTCCTACCGGAATTGACATCAGAAACGGCCAACAGCTGGAATGCGTAAACTGTACTGCTTGTATTGATGCCTGCGACGAGGTTATGGTGAAAGTAGGTCTTCCTAAAGGACTTATACGATATGCTACTGAAGACGAAATAGAAAAGGAAATTCCATTTAAATTTACCAATAAAATGAAAGCCTATTCCGCAGTTTTAATTCTGCTGATAGGATTCCTAGGGTTCCTTCTTTATCAAAGAGGTGCTATGGAAGCAAAATTCATTAAACCGGCCGGAACTACTTATGTCGTTCGTGATGGGCGTATCAGCAATACGTACAATTACACGCTGCTGAACAAAACCAATATTAAAAAAATCGTTACAATAAAAGTAATGGAACCTGACCACGGCGAAGTGCGGGGAGTAAGTAAAATCGTCGTCGAAAAAGATAAAATGGTAAAAGGAACGATCGCAATCAGTTTCCCGGAAAATGAAATCAACAAAGCAAAGCAAAATATCAAAATCGGTATCTACGATGATAAGGGTGAACTCATAGATGACTATGAAACCTACTTCGAAGGGCCGTTTAAATTACAGTTTTAAAATCATTATGTTAAAAAAATTCACTTGGGGACATGGGATTATAGTAGCATTGGGATCATTCATGATCTTTATCCTGTCGCTGATTATTTACTTTACGTCTACATGGAAAAATTCGGAACTGATAACCGATAATTATTACGAGGAGGAACTGGCTTATCAAAATGTTATCGATGCAAAAAACAAGGCATTAAAATTAAAAGAACTTCCTATTTATCAGCAAAATACGTCCGGAATCCATATCATATTTCCTTCAGAAATAAATAACCAGAACAGTAAGTTCAAAATTGACCTTCACCGTGCAGAAGACCAGAAGTTGGATATTATCCGTGAGGTGGAACTTACTAGCCAAAATAGCATTTTTATTCCAGCAAAAGTTCTAGCGAAAGGGAATTACGTGCTCCGCGTGATGTGGAAAAAAGATAATGAAGATTATCAGCTAGATTATGATCTGATATGGTAGTACTATGGAAATCGCTCTTATAGCTTCTGCGCTGATTTTGGGGTTGGGTTCCGGGTTTCACTGTATCGGAATGTGTGGTCCTATTGCTCTTTCCATGGGACTTACGAAGCAGCATGCGCTGAATTTTCATCTGCAGAATACCACTTATAACTTGGGAAGAGTCGTTACCTATGCTTTTCTTGGTGCAGTTTTGGGAATCGTAGGTGAAGGTTTCAATGTAGCCGGGATTCAACAATATCTCACCATCGGTGTTGGAATTTTGCTTATTATTATGGCATTGTTTTCATTCGGCGGAAAAGATTTTGCTTCCAAAATTCCGTTTTTGTCCGGATTTTTACTTTCAATAAAAATAAATCTCGGAAAGTATCTTCAAAAACCCGGTTATTCATCCCGTTTTATCACAGGGATTCTGAATGGTTTCCTACCTTGCGGAATGGTGTACATGGCACTCACAGCGTCTCTGGCAGCCGGTGGTGTTTGGCAGGGAGCGATATTCATGGCATTGTTCGGTTTAGGAACTTTTCCGTTTATGTTCGCCGTTGTTTTTTTTGGAAACATGATGAGTGCAGCCTTTCGGATTAAAGTTCTAAAAATCATTCCCGTCATGATGATTATTTTAGGCGGACTTTTCGTGCTGCGGGGGCTGGAGCTCGGAATTCCTTTGGTATCACCTAAGGAAGAAGCTATGCAGGTGATTCACAACGATTCTGAAAAACACCATCAGGGCGATCATTCAAGCTGCCATTAGTAAAATATAAAAGAAAAATCTGCTACAAACCGGCCTCGTTATGCCCATTTGCTTTCATTCTAATGCAACGAATACCCATTTGCATTACTGAATTAAAAAAGAACACCCCAATCAGCCACCAAACGAAGTATGTTTCAGTATCTATGTGCCGCTGAAACCAAGACGAGGAAATGACGGTTAAGATAAAAATATAAACCAGGAAAGCGACCAGCCATAACAGAAATTTGGATTTAGTTGTTATCATGATGAGTCTTGTTTTTATCTAAGTTCTTTGTTCAAAAGTAAACATTTTTCGCTTCTCCTACATCATTTATAATATTCTCACTCTGATTTCTTGCATGAAAGCGATGTCTATCAAATCAACAATCCCGGCCAAATTGGCCGGGACTGTGCATTAAATTTAAGTGCGCGACTAAGCATTCACGTTATTATTCTGTCCAAGAACGAAAGGCTCAACTTCTTTTATTTCACCGAATTGTTGCTCATAGTTTGCAATATTCTGCTGAAGAGCGGTCAGTACTCTTTTAGCATGCAGGGGCGCTAAAATTACTCTTGATCTTACGTTCGCCTGCTGCACACCCGGCATCAGCTGGATAAAATCCAAAACAAATTCAGACGGCGAATGGTTTATCAGTGCAAGATTGCAATATACCCCTGCTGCTACCATTTCGTTTAAATTAATGTTGATGTTGTTTGGATCCTGGTTTTGGTTTTGGTTGTTGTCCATGTCTTTTTAATTATAAATTTTAGATTTTATATTATAAAATGATTTTAGACTATGAATTCAATTTAAAATTCATAATCTAAAATCTATAATTGCGTTAGTTAATATCCTCAAATTCTTTTTTCGAACCTACGATCACGTTCTGATATTCTTTCAAACCGGTACCGGCAGGAATTTTATGTCCTACGATAACGTTCTCTTTCAGTCCGCTCAGTTCATCCACTTTACCGGAAACTGCTGCCTCGTTCAACACTTTTGTAGTTTCCTGGAACGATGCTGCAGACATGAAGGATTTGGTTTGAAGGGCAGCTCTCGTGATCCCTTGCAATACCGGAACCGCTGTAGCAGGAAGTGCTTCTCTCACTTCTACCAGCTGCAGATCTTCGCGTTTCAGCTTAGAATTTTCATCTCTCAGCTCTCTCGCTGTAATCATCTGGCCTGGCTTAAATTCTTTCGAATCACCAGCATCTACTACGACTTTCATTCCGAAAATACGGTTATTTTCTTCAAGGAAGTCATACTTGTGTTCCAGCGAGGCTTCAAGGAACTGGGTGTCTCCACCATCCACGATTTCTACTTTTGTCATCATCTGTCTTACGATAATTTCAAAATGTTTATCATCGATTTTTACCCCCTGCAAACGGTACACTTCCTGAATTTCATTCACTAGATATTCCTGAACGGCTGTTGGGCCTTTAATTTTCAAGATATCTTCTGGCGTAATGGAACCGTCAGAAAGAGGCGAACCGGCACGAACAAAGTCGTTTTCCTGCACCAGAATCTGGTTGGAAAGTTTTACGAGGTAAATCTTTCTTTCTCCGGTTTTGGCTTCTACGATTAATTCGCGATTACCTCTTTTGATTTTTCCGTAAGACACTACACCGTCTATCTCTGTAACTACCGCAGGATTAGAAGGATTTCTCGCTTCGAATAATTCGGTAACTCTCGGAAGACCTCCGGTAATATCACCGGATTTAGCTGATTTTCTCGGAATTTTGATGAGGACCTTACCAGACTTGATTTTTTCTCCATCGTTTACCATCAAGTGGGCTCCTACAGGCAGGTTATAAGATTTAAACTCTTCACCTTTAGCATCGACTACTCTTAAAGTAGGTACAGCTTTCTTATTTCTGGATTCTGAAATTACTTTTTCCTCGAAACCTGTTTGCTCGTCAATTTCTAGCTGGAAAGAAACCCCCTGAATGATGTCTTCGTATTCCACCTTACCTGCAGATTCTGCAATAATAACGGCATTATACGGATCCCACTTAGCAATAAGATCTCCTTTTTTAACTTTATCGCCCGGTTTTACAGATAGCGAAGCACCGTATGGAAGGTTGGCCACCATCAGCGGTGTTCTGTTTTCGTTATCAGCTACCAAACGGAATTCCGTTGATCTTGAGACTACTACTTCATGTTTTTCACCGAATTCGTTTTCTGAAGTTACGGTTCTTACTTCATCCATTTCCACGATACCATCTCTACGTGCCACAATGGAAGGATTTTCGGAAACGTTGCCCGCAGTACCACCCTGGTGGAAGGTTCTAAGCGTCAACTGTGTTCCTGGTTCCCCGATGGATTGGGCTGCAATTACTCCTACAGCTTCCCCCATATGAATCGGTTTTCCGGTGGCAAGGTTTCTTCCGTAGCATTTTGCACAGATTCCCTTCTTCGCTTCACAGGTGAGAGGCGATCGAACCTCAACGGTTTCAATTCCGGCTTGCTCCAGTTCCTTAGCATAATCTTCATTAATGATAGTATCAGCATTCACAATCAAATCATCCGTTTCCGGGTGATACACATCGTGAAGGGAAACCCTACCCAGAATTCTTTCGGAAAGTCTTTCTACAATTTCATCGTTTTTCTTCAGTGCAGCTACTTCGGTTCCTCTCAGCGTTCCGCAATCTTCTTCTGTAATAATAACATCCTGTGCAACATCTACCAGTCTTCTGGTGAGATAACCTGCATCGGCGGTTTTAAGCGCGGTATCTGCCAGACCTTTACGGGCACCGTGAGTAGAGATAAAGTACTCAAGGATGGAAAGACCCTCTTTAAAATTGGCTACAATCGGGTTTTCGATAATTTCAGCACCAGTAGACCCGGCTTTCTGTGGCTTCGCCATCAAACCTCTCATCCCGGATAACTGACGGATCTGCTCCTTAGAACCTCTCGCACCGGAATCAAGCATCATATACACAGAATTGAAACCACCTTGGTCGGTTTTCATTCTGCTCATAATCATCTCGGTTAATCCGGCGTTGGTGTTGGTCCAAACGTCAATTACCTGATTGTATCTTTCGGTGTCTGTTATAAGACCCATGTTATAGTTTGCCTTAATTTCATCAACATTTTCAACTGCAGTGGCAATCATGGTTTTCTTTTCGGCTGGAATTACAATATCTCCTAAAGAGAAGGAAAGTCCGCCTTTAAAAGCATTGGTATATCCCAGATCTTTCATATCATCCAGGAACTTCACAGTAGTTGGGAAATCGGTGTCGGCAAGAATTCTACCGATAACGTTTCTCAAAGATTTCTTGGTGAGAAGTTCATTGAAGAAACCAACTTCTTTCGGAACAATCTGGTTGAAGAGAATTCTACCCACAGTTGTTTCGATGAGTTTAGTTTTTAGTTCTCCATCTTCTTTAATTGGCAAGCGGCATCTTACTTTAGCATTCAATGAAACTTTTCCTTCGGCATAAGCAATTTCTGCTTCCTCGGGAGAATAAAATGCCAGACCTTCACCTTTTATTTTGTTTTCTTCCGTGGAAGAAGCTTCTTTTGTCATGAAATACAGACCCAAAACCATGTCTTGGGAGGGAACGGTAATCGGAGAACCATTGGCAGGGTTCAGGATGTTCTGTGATCCCAGCATTAGCAGCTGAGCTTCCAAAATCGCTTCCGGACCCAGCGGCAAGTGAACCGCCATTTGGTCACCATCAAAGTCGGCGTTGAAGGCCGTCGTAACTAATGGATGAAGCTGAATCGCTTTCCCTTCGATCATTTTAGGCTGAAACGCCTGAATACCCAAACGGTGAAGTGTAGGTGCCCTGTTCAGAAGAACCGGATGACCTTTCATCACATTTTCCAGAATGTCATACACTACAGGCTCTTTTCTGTCGATGATTCTCTTGGCTGATTTTACAGTCTTTACAATTCCTCTTTCAATCAGTTTTCTGATGATGAATGGTTTATAAAGTTCTGCTGCCATGTCTTTAGGAATCCCACACTCATGAAGTTGGAGGTTTGGTCCCACCACAATTACAGAACGTGCAGAATAGTCTACCCTTTTCCCTAAAAGGTTCTGACGGAAACGACCCTGTTTTCCTTTCAATGAATCTGAAAGTGACTTCAGGGGCCTGTTGGATTCAGATTTTACGGCCGAGGATTTTCTGGTATTATCAAAAAGAGAATCTACCGCTTCCTGAAGCATTCTTTTTTCGTTTCTCAGGATTACTTCCGGAGCTTTGATTTCCAAAAGTCTCTTCAGACGGTTGTTCCGTATGATTACTCTTCTATAAAGATCATTCAGATCGGATGTTGCAAAACGGCCACCATCCAGCGGAACAAGAGGTCTAAGCTCTGGCGGGATTATTGGTAGAACTCTCATAATCATCCATTCCGGACGGTTGATCATTCTGGTATTTGCACCTCTCAAAGCTTCTACTACGTTCAGTCTTTTTAATGCTTCTGTTCTTCTTTGTTTAGAACCTTCGTTGTGAGCTTTGTGTCTCAAATCGAACGACAGGGCATCCAGATCAATTCTTTTTAGTAATTCCTCAACGGCTTCTGCACCCATTTTCGCGATAAACTTATTCGGATCAGCATCATCAAGATACTGGTTTTCTACAGGGAGCGTTTCCAGAACATCCAGATATTCTTCTTCTGTTAAGAATTCCATTTCGTCGAAATCGGAACCATCTGCTTTTTTGGCGATACCCTGCTGAATAACGACATATCTTTCGTAATAGATAATCATATCCAGTTTTTTGGAAGGCAAGCCTAAAAGATAGCCGATTTTATTTGGCAATGAACGGAAATACCAGATGTGTGCGATAGGAACCACCAGGTTGATGTGTCCTATTCTTTCTCTACGCACTTTTTTCTCGGTCACTTCCACGCCACAACGGTCGCACACGATTCCTCTATACCGGATCCGTTTGTATTTTCCGCAGGCACATTCGTAATCCTTCACAGGACCGAAGATTTTCTCACAGAACAATCCGTCTCTTTCCGGCTTGTGCGTTCTGTAATTGATGGTTTCCGGCTTCAGAACCTCTCCTCTCGATTCCTGAAGGATAGATTCCGGTGAAGCCAAACCGATGGTGATTTTATTAAATCTGCTTGATTTATTTTTATTTGACATACTATTCAAATGTATTTTAATATTAAAAGTAATTTATGGTTTGTATTAAAAATGCTTCGATAAGCTAATAGCGACATCTCCAATACGAATCGTTTTAAAATGAAGGCTGCCCGGCTGAACCTGCGGAAGCCTTCAAATTAAAATTACTCTTCTAATCTTACGTCTAATCCAAGACCCTGAAGTTCGTGTAACAATACATTGAAAGATTCAGGAATTCCCGGTTCAGGCATTGCTTCACCTTTAGCGATAGCTTCATATGTTTTCGCTCTACCTATCACATCATCGGACTTCACGGTTAAGATTTCTCTCAGGATATTGGATGCACCGAATGCTTCCAGAGCCCAAACCTCCATCTCTCCGAAACGCTGGCCTCCGAACTGGGCTTTACCACCAAGTGGCTGCTGCGTAATAAGTGAATATGGACCGATTGAACGTGCGTGCATTTTATCATCCACCATGTGACCTAATTTCAGCATATATATAACACCCACAGTTGCAGGTTGTGTAAACCGTTCTCCCGTTCCACCATCGTACAGATAGGTACTTCCGTATTTGGGCAAGCCTGCTTCATCAGTATATTTTGTGATGTCATCCAATGATGCACCATCAAAAATTGGCGTAGCGAACTTGAGTCCAAGTTTTTTTCCGGCCCATCCAAGGACAGTTTCATAAATCTGGCCGATGTTCATACGGGATGGCACTCCCAACGGATTCAGCACGATATCTACCGGTGTTCCGTCTTCCAGGAACGGCATATCTTCTTCCCGGACAATACGGGAAACGATCCCTTTATTACCGTGACGGCCAGCCATTTTATCACCTACGTTCAGTTTACGCTTTTTAGCGATATACACTTTAGCAAGTTTCATGATTCCTGCAGGAAGTTCATCTCCGATGGAAATAGCAAATTTCTCTCTGTTTTTTACACCGGTAATGTCGTTAAACTTAATCTTGTAATTGTGAATCAGCTGTTTGATGAGATTATTTTTATCCTGATCCACCGTCCAGTCGGATCCACTCACGTTTACATAATCTTCAACGCTTTGCAACAATTTTGTAGAAAATTTTACTCCTTTTCCAATGATCTCTTCATTCAAATCGTTGTTAACACCCTGTGAAGTCTTCCCGTTCACCAAAGTTCCAAGTTTTTCGATCAGGGTATTTCTTAAGTCATCGAATTTAGCTTTGTAACTGTTTTCGATTTCTTCCAATTTAAGTTTTTCCTCAGCCCTTTTCTTTTTATCCTTGATGTTTCTGGAGAATAGTTTCTTATTGATTACCACTCCTCTTAGTGAAGAGTCGGCTTTCAGAGAGGCGTCTTTCACATCGCCGGCTTTATCACCGAAAATCGCTCTCAGTAATTTTTCTTCCGGTGTAGGATCAGATTCGCCCTTCGGAGTGATTTTCCCGATCATGATATCACCAGGCTTCACTTCAGCGCCGATTCTGATCATTCCGTTTTCATCGAGATCCTTAGTTGCTTCTTCGGAAACGTTCGGAATATCGGCCGTCAGTTCTTCCATCCCCAATTTGGTATCACGAACTTCGAGGGAATATTCATCTACGTGAATAGAAGTAAACCAGTCTTCACGAACTATTTTTTCGTTAATTACGATAGCATCCTCAAAGTTATACCCTTTCCAAGGCATGAATGCCACGGTAAGGTTTCTTCCCAGTGCCAGTTCGCCGTCTTCGGTTGCGTATCCGTCGCAAAGCACCTGTCCTTCATGAACTTTATCGCCTACTCTTACGTTGGGTCTCAGGGTGATGGTGGTACTCTGGTTGGTTTTCCTGAATTTGGTCAGATTATATGTTTTGGTTGCTGATTCGAAGCTTACGATGTCTTCATCTTCGCTTCTGTCATATTTTATAACAATTTTATCTGCATCCACATATTCTACAATTCCGCTTCCCTCAGCATTGATCAGGATTCTGGAATCTTTTGCTACTTGTTTTTCAAGACCTGTCCCTACAATAGGGGCATCTGGCATTAATAAAGGAACCGCCTGACGCATCATATTAGATCCCATTAACGCACGGTTGGCATCATCATGCTCTAGGAAAGGAATCAATGAAGCAGAAATACCGGAAATTTGGTTTGGCGCAATATCAATAAGGTCAACCTGTTGAGGCTCTACAACCGGATAATCACCATCCAGACGGGCAATAATTCTTTCGGTTTCGAAGGTTCCGTCCTCGTGCAGTTCCACGTTGGCCTGTGCAATTACTTTGTCTTCTTCATCCTCTGCATTCAGGTATACAGGTTTTGATTTCAGATCTACTTTTCCATTCTCCACCTTTCTGTATGGAGTTTCAATAAATCCTAAGTTATTGATCTTCGCATAAATACCTAATGAGGAAATCAAACCAATGTTCGGACCTTCCGGAGTTTCAATCGGACAGATTCTTCCGTAGTGAGTATGGTGAACGTCACGCACCTCAAAACCTGCTCTTTCTCTGGAAAGACCACCAGGCCCTAAAGCGGACAATCTTCTTTTGTGTGTGATTTCTGACAACGGGTTCGTTTGGTCCATAAACTGAGACAGCTGGTTGGTCCCAAAGAAAGAGTTGATTACGGAAGTCAAAGTTTTGGCATTCACTAAATCAACCGGGGTAAAAATCTCATTATCACGGACATTCATCCTTTCGCGAATTGTTCGTGCAATTCTGGAAAGACCAACTCCGAATTGTCCTGCCAATTGCTCACCAACGGTTTTAATCCTCCTGTTGGAAAGGTGGTCAATATCGTCCACTTCTGCTTTAGAGTTAGCCAACTCAATCAGGTGGCGAACAATAGCGATGATGTCATCCTTGGTAAGAACTTCGGTAGTTTCAGGAATATTTAATCCTAATTTTTTGTTCAGACGGTAACGCCCTACTTCCCCCAATGAATATCTTTGTTCCGAGAAGAACAACTTCTCAATAATTCCTCTTGCTGTTTCCTCATCTGGCGGATCTGCATTTCTCAGCTGACGGTAGATATATTCCACCGCTTCTTTTTCAGAGTTGGTAGGGTCTTTCTGTAAAGTATTTTGAATGATGGAGAATTCATTGGAATTTTCTTTGTGAATAAGGATAGATTTTACCCCGGCATCCAAAATAATATCGATATGTTCTTTTTCAAGAACAGTTTCTCGTTCCAAGATAATCTCATTTCTTTCGATAGAAACTACTTCTCCTGTATCTTCGTCCACAAAGTCTTCAAACCAAGTGTTCAAAACTCTTGCAGCCAAAGTTCTCCCTTCCGCTTTTTTAAGGGCAGCTTTAGAAACTTTGACTTCTTCGGCAAGGTCAAAAATCTGAAGAATATCTTTGTCTGATTCGTAACCAATGGCTCTCAATAATGTGGTAAGCGGTAATTTTTTCTTACGGTCAATATACGCATACATAACGTTGTTGATATCCGTAGTAAATTCCATCCATGATCCTTTGAACGGGATAATTCTGGAATAATAAAGTTTGGTGCCGTTAGCGTGATAAGTCTGACCGAAAAATACACCTGGCGATCTGTGTAACTGAGTTACAATAACACGCTCTGCTCCATTGATAATAAAGGATCCAGATGGCGTCATATACGGAACGGGCCCCAAATAAACATCTTGAATTACGGTTTGAAAATCCTCATGTTCAGGATCGGTACAATACAGTTTTAATCTCGCTTTCAATGGAACTGAGTACGTTAGTCCTCTTTCCACACACTCATCAATAGAGTAACGAGGAGAGTCTACCAGATAATCCAGAAATTCTAATACAAACTGGTTTCTGGAATCGGTAATTGGAAAATTTTCCTGAAAGGTTTTGTAAAGCCCTTCGTTCAGTCTGTCTTCCGGCAGGGTATCCAGCTGGAAGAACTCTCTGAAAGAAGCCAGCTGCACATCCAGAAAATCAGGTGCTACAATACGTCCTTTGGCAGAAGAAAAATTGATTCTTTCCTTTGAGGGAAGTGTTGTAGCGTTTTTTGTTGCTTTAGATTTACTCATAAAGTAATAAAAAAATTGTTGGGTTAAAAAATATTTTGTTCACACAAAAAATATCAGAAAAGATTAGAGGAAAAGAGGAAAATGAAAAGACTGAACCTGAAGTTATCCGTTTGCAGAAATAGTCTTTGATCTTGTTTCTCTATTCTAAAATCTCATTCTTACTGCAACGCCGGTATATCTTTTCACGGGGTAATGCAAAATATTTTTTATTCCAATTGAAAATCCAAGAATATCAAAGGTCTTAAAAGCCAAAACCTCCTTCCCACTAAGGAAAGAGTAAATATGAAAATATGTTTTTAAAACTTTTGGAACAATGGATAACTTCAAAAGGAGTGCAAATGTACGATTTAATTATTTATTCCACAAGTTATTAGAAGGCAAAAATCAAAACAGCACGAAACTATCAATAACAGCAACTGGTCACTTCCAGATCAGGGTTATATTAAAAAGAGATGTAAATTATAATCAATCTTCCTGATAGTTTTTCACTAAACCTTTAACAATTTTAATGACATTAGGCATCGCCTTATCAGCTGCAGCCAATACTTCTTCGTGAGAAACGGTATAAGCGATTTCAGGGCCTCCCAAATCGGTAATAATTGAAATTCCAAAACAGTTCATCCCTTGGTGTTTTGCGACAATCACTTCCGGAACCGTGCTCATTCCCACAGCATCACCACCCAAAGCACGCACCATTCCATACTCTGCAGGCGTTTCAAAAGTAGGTCCCTGCAGGCCAAGATAGACCCCGGTGTGCATTTTAATATTTTCTTCTGCTGCTACAGCCTGTGCCGTTTCGATCATTTTCCTGTTATAAGGCTCGCTCATATCGACAAACCGCGGACCCAATTCATCTATGTTTTTCCCGCGCAGAGGATGCTCAGGCATCATGTTGATATGATCCCGAATTACCATAATATCACCAACATTAAAATAAGGATTCACTCCGCCGGAAGCATTGGAAACTATCAAATTTTTAATTCCTAACGAGTGAAACACCCGGAAAGGAAACGTCACCGTTTGCATATCATGACCTTCGTAATAATGAAATCTGCCGCTCATCATCAGTACTTTTCTGCCTTCCAGCATTCCATAAATCAGTTTACCTCCGTGTCCTACAACTGTGGCTTGTGGAAAATGAGGAATTTCATGATATTCAAGAATGTGTTCAGCCTCCACTTCATGTTTCAGTGCTCCCAAGCCGGAACCCAGAACAATGGCAAACTCAGGGATTTCGCGAATAATATTGTTGATGAAAGCAGCGGTTTCTTTAATTTTTTCTAACATAATTCATAATAATTTGATTGAACTCCTGATGCTGGTCAATATTAACATTTATAGGCCAATAGAAAACCAAATCTCTAAGATAATCAAAAGTTTTTAAACGAACATAGTCCTTTTCTGTTGTCAAAATAATCCTGTATTCTCCCAGCTTTTTATATTCGTTCAAAATATTTTTCACATCCTGATCCGAAAAATGATGATGGTCTTTAAATTTGAGGTGCTTCACACGACTGGAAAAGCGGGAAAGATGCTGCAATAGCGGTTTCGGGTTGGCAATACCGGTAATAAGTAGAATATCGTAATACGCCAGATTGTTATCCGGCAATTTTTTTTCGACTGAATAAACATGTTCGTCATAAGTAATTGAAGAAAAGAATACCCGCTGATCCTGCCGAGGCCTGATTCGAGAGATAAAATATTGCTTCTTTTCATCCGTAAGATTCGCCGGACACTTGGAAACCATAATGATTTGAGCCCTGTTCGCATTTCGCCTGCTCTCCCGTAAATCACCCGCAGGCAAGACAAAATCTTTGAAATACGGGTCGTTATAATCCGTCATCAGAATATTCAAACCAGGTTTTATAGCGCGGTGCTGATAAGCGTCATCCAACAGCAGAACATCCAGTTCCATGTCTTCAATGATTTTTCTTGCGCCGGGAACCCGCTTTTCTGAAACTCCAATCACGAAACGGTTTTTGTACCGTTCAAAAAGCTGCATTGCTTCATCGCCCACATTTTTGTAATGACTTTGATAATTTACTATTCCATAGCCCTTTGTAATTCTTCCATAACCTCGGGAAAGGACACCCGTGCGAAAATGTTTGGAAAGAAAATCGGCCAGATACATCACCATAGGCGATTTACCGCTTCCTCCCACAGAAAGATTTCCGACATTGATGATCGGTGTTCCGAGTTTTGTGCTTTTAAAAATTCCAACATTATAAAAGATATTCCGAAAACCGGTAATCAAATGATAAACTATGGAAAACGGGTAGAGATACCATCTTTTCATTACGGATGCAAAAGTAATGATTTTCATGTTTTTTAGAAATTAATCTAAAATGAGTTTTCAACAAAAGAACACGTTAACTGATGAAATTAAATTATTTTTGTATCTCTAAAGTCATAAGGTTGCGCTATTTTATTGAATTTTCATACCACGGAAAAAATTATTTCGGCTATCAAATTCAGCCCAGGGAAATCTCGGTCCAGGAAGAACTGGAAAAAGCTCTTTCCACCATCCTGAGGGAAAAAATCAAAATCACAGGAGCCGGAAGAACCGATACAGGCGTGCATGCCCGAAAAATGTTTGCACATTTCGATACTTCCCTTCTGCTTTCTGAAAAATTGCCGCATCAGCTCAATAGTTTTTTACCTCCGGATATCGCTATAAAAAGAATTTTTAATGTAAAAGAGGATTTGCACGCTCGATTTGATGCAACTTACCGAACGTATGAATATTACATTTCCTTAGAGAAAAACCCTTTCAGTCAGGATTTTGCATGGCAACACTGGAAACGGAATATCGACATGGGACGCATGAACGAGGCCTGCAAAATACTTTTTGAATTTGAAAATTTTGAAAGTTTTGCCAAAACGGGCGGCGACAATAAAACCCATCTCTGCAAAATATACAAAGCGTATTGGGAAAAAAATGATACTGAACTACAATTCACCATTTCAGCCAATCGTTTCCTTCGAAATATGGTTCGCGCCATTGTAGGAACGATGGTGGATATCGGAACCGGAAAAACAGAACCTGAGGATCTCAGGAAAATATTAGAAAGCAGAAACCGTAATCATGCAGGAACTTCGGCTCCGGCGCATGGACTTTTTTTGGTAGATGTGGGCTATAACTATTAATTTTATACAACAGCCGGATCACCCTGAGCTTCCGCTTAAAATGCTTACTTTTGCCCTACATTTTTGAAAAAATCTCCGATTCGCAGCTTTTCTCAATTAAAATAATGAAAAAACAAACCACTTGGCAAATCATAAAAAGATTATTCACGATTGGGATGAAATTCCGTTCGTGGTTCCTTATTGCACTGCTGATTTCTGTGGTTCTGTCCATTGTTTCTACATACAGGCCTTATCTTACAATGCAAATTGTAGATACCGATATCATTCAGCTTCGGGACAAATCGCTGATGATGAAGCACATTTACTGGCTCATCGGACTTGTGATACTGGAAACTTTTCTGAATTTTTTCCTGGTTTGGTTTTCCAATTTTATTTCTCAGAATGTCATTCGTGATATCCGGGAACGATTGTACCATAAACTTATCTATTTTAAAGCATCATTTTTTGATAAAACGCCAATCGGACAATTGGTAACGCGCGCTGTCGGGGATGTGGAAACGATAGCCACGGTTTACACCGATGGTTTCCTGATGGTTTTCGGAGATATTCTCAGGATTTTATTTGTATTAGTCATGATGTATCAGACCAATGAGGACCTCACTTATATTTCCTTGATAATTTTGCCGCTCATGGTATTCAGCACCCGTTTTTTTCAAAAAAGACTGAAGAAAGCTTTCGGGGATGAAAGAACCTGGACCGCACATCAAAATTCTTTTGTACAGGAACGTTTAGCCGGAATGCCAATCATTCAGGTGTTTAATCGTGAAGAGCAGGAATTCAAAAAGTTTGACGAAATAAATAAAACCCTGAAAGCTGCGCTGCTAAGAACCGTTTTTATTTTCTCGCTGTTTTTCCCGGTAGTAGAGCTTATTTCATCAGTTTTCATCGGTTTCATCCTGTTTTATGGCGGCTATATCACCATTAGTGCAGGGGTTGTCATTGCCTTTATTCAGTATATCTCAATGCTTATTAGACCTTTGCGACAAATTGCCGATCGTTTTAACAATATCCAGCGCGGAATTGTGGGCGCAGAAAGAGTATTAGGACTAATAGATGAAGATTTTGCTCTGCCCAACACCGGAACGGTAACCAAAAATTATTTCGAGGGAAAAATTGAATTCAGAAACGTTCATTTCTCTTATGATGAGAAGCAGGAAGTACTGAAAGGAATCAGTTTCACTGTAAATCCGGGTGAAAACATAGCAATCGTTGGAGCAACAGGTGCAGGAAAATCAACCATTATCAGCTTGATTACCAGACTGTACGACATTAATTCCGGAAAAATTCTGATTGATAATATTGATCTGAAGGAATATGAGTTATACAACCTCCGAAGTCATATTGGCGTGGTGCTTCAGGATGTATTCCTGTTTCATGGAACCATTGCTGAAAATCTCGCTTTTGGTGATGATTCCATTAGTTTGGATCAAATTAAAAAGGCGGCAGAAGAAATCGAAGTGGATGAATTTATACAGCAACTTCCCGGAGGTTATGATTATATAGTAAGCGAACGCGGAAGCTCTATTTCATTGGGGCAAAGGCAGCTTCTATCATTTTTAAGAGCGTATCTTTCTGATCCTAAGATTCTGATTTTAGACGAAGCCACTTCTTCTGTTGACCTTGAAAGTGAAAAATTAATCCAGAAAGCGACAGAGAAAATCACTAAAGACCGCACGTCCATTATTATTGCACACCGACTTTCTACCATAGAAAAAGCAGACAAAATCATCGTGATGGATCAGGGAATGATTGTAGAAGAGGGACATCACTCTGAATTATTAGAAAAAAACGGATATTACGCAGCTCTGTACAGCGCACAGCTCAGGTCAGCTTTTTCTGAAGCAGGGAACAGTAAATAACTCCTTTTTAAATAAAAGTCATTATATCGTTGTTAGTCTTAATGTATTGGTTTTACCGCTGTCTTCCACAGGTGTGGCATTCAGATTAATCACGAAATCACCCTCTTCCACAAAACCCAAATCCCGGACAATCTGATTTACCTGGATAATGGTTTCATCGGTAGATTTTGTTCCGTCGTAATAATAAGCGTGCACCCCCCACAGCAGATTCAGCATGGTGGTTACTCTTCTGTTGGAACTGAACACGATAATATGAGAATTCGGGCGGTGCGCTGCAATCTGAAAAGCAGTATATCCCGAATGGGTGAGAGTAATGATGGCTTCCACATCCGTAGTTTTGGCAATTCTAACAGCCGCCAGACAGATTCTGTTGGTGATGAATCTGCTGTCAATGCATTGATATTCCTTTTCTATTGGGGCATTTTTCTTAATATAGAAACTGGTACTTTCAATATTCTTCACGATCTTAGCCATATTTCTGACCACTTCTACGGGATATCTTCCTACCGAGGTTTCTCCGGAAAGCATCACAGCGTCAGCACCATCCAAAACGGAATTGGCCACATCATTCACTTCGGCTCGTGTAGGCGTAAGACTTTTGATCATGGTTTCCATCATCTGGGTAGCGATAATGACCGGCTTGGAGTGATGACGAGCTTTTTCTACCAATATTTTCTGAATTGCAGGAACTTCTTCCATAGGAACTTCTACTCCAAGGTCGCCTCTTGCCACCATCAGTCCGTCACACTCTATCAGTATTTCATCAATATTCTTGACTCCTTCGGGCTTTTCAATTTTTGCAATAATGGGTATTCTCTGTTGGCTCGGGTGCTTTTCAATCAGGTTTTTAAGATCGATAATATCCTGCGCGTGGCGAACAAAAGACAGAGCAATCCAGTCCACTTCCAGTTCCAGCATCAACTGAACATCTTCAATATCTTTTTCGGTGAGAGCAGGTAGTGAAACATTGGTATTCGGTAAATTTACTCCCTTTTTTGAACTTAAAGGGCCGCCTTGGATGGTAACTGCTTTCACAGTATCCAATTCGTTGGTTTCCGTGACTTGCAATACCAGTTTTCCGTCGTCTATTAGAATTCTTTCGCCTGCTTTTACGTCCTTGGGAAATTCCGTATAGGTCATATAAACTTTAGTGGAATTGCCTTCAATGTTTTCATTGGTAAAAGTCAGGATGTCTCCCGGATTCAAATAAGAACCTTCCTCTACATTTCCGACCCGAAGTTTAGGACCTTGCAAATCGCCTAATATGGCAACAGAAGTCCCAAGCTCCTGATTGAGTTGGCGGATCGTTTCCACATTCGCACGAACTACTTCGTAATCGGCATGAGAAAAATTGATCCTGAAAATGTCCACCCCGGATTTGATCAACTCCGTCATTATCTCTTTCGAAGAGGAAGCGGGACCAAGGGTGGCTATGATTTTTGTTCTTTTTAGATATTTATTCATAATACTGAAGGATATGATAAAGCTCCTCGTCAGATGTCAAAACAATTTCCTGAATCTGAAAAGTAAGTTTCTCAGGCAGCAAAATTACGGAAAAATCAGTAATGCTATCGGGGCTACAGATAATATAATCCGTATCATGAAAATTATTTAATAGAAATTTAATACTCTGTTCTTCAATGAAGAGCTCATTGATTTCTTTTTTCTGAAAACTTTCAGAAGATTTATTAGAAATAAAACGATAACAGGTCTGGCATTCCTTGCTGTATCCTTCAAAAACAGGAAAAAAATACCGGTAGTATTCGCCTTCTACAATAATGTCTTTAATTCTTTGGAAAGAGAAGGTATTAACTCTGTTAATATGAAAAAAAAACTCAAAATCCGGGAGCTCTTTGGCCAGCCTCACCAAAGCGATAGTCGGTTCTTCCGCCCCAGTATCATCCAGAATGATTTTTTGAATTTCCAATGATATTTGCTTTTTTATTTAAAACATAAAATGCTCTTTGGGCAGCCTTTTCTTCAGCTTTTTTCTTGGATGTTTCCGATGCGTTAGCAGTTTTCACATCAGCAATCCAGACTGTACAGCGAAATACTGCATTTTTATTAGGACGGGGCTCCTCACAGGTTTCATACTGGATGCTGACTTTGTTTTTCTGAGCCCACTCCAGCAGCAAACCTTTGTAACTTACAATTTTATTCTCCAACTTAGTCATTTCTGTGGGTGTAAGAAGCCTTTCCAGCACAATTCTTTCACAGGCACTATACCCTAGATCGAGATATACAGCTCCTATAAGGGATTCAAAAAGATTTCCCGAAATATTCTCGCTGAGTGTAGAGGTGTTCCCGTTTTGGATGTAATTAGTTATGTTAAGATCGTCACCTACTTTATTCAGGTTTTTCCGGTTTACGATTTTAGATTTCATCTGAGTCAGATAACCTTCATTCGCTTCCGGATAGGTGGTAAAAAGATGGCAGGAGATAATAGAACCCAATATGGAATCGCCTAAAAATTCAAGCCGTTCGTAATTATTAAATTCCTGATCTTTTTGCGGAGATTTCAAAGAAAAAGCTTTTCGGTAGAGATTGATGTTCCGAATTTCACAACCGATGATTCTACTGATTTCTGAGCTAAGATAATAATCCTTTTCAGATAGTATTTTTTTTCTTTGTTTAAGGAATTTAGGAAAGTATTTCTGCAACTCCATTGTACTGATTTACAGTTTTTTAAACAGAACGCATGCATTATGCCCACCGAAACCGAAGGTGTTGCTCATTGCCACATTTACATCTTTTTTGACAGCTTCATTGAAGGTAAAATTCAAACGGCTGTCGATATTTGCATCATCTGTGAAATGATTGATTGTAGGTGGCACGGTGCCGTGGATAATGGTACCTAATGCTGCGATGGCTTCTATAACCCCGGCTGCACCCAATAGGTGGCCCGTCATGGATTTTGTAGAATTGATCTGAATATCAAAAGCATGCTCTCCCAACAGTTTGGATATGGCATTTGATTCTGCTATATCGCCCAGCGGAGTAGATGTACCGTGCATATTAATATGGTCTACTTCGTCTGCGGTAAGTTCTGCATCATCCAGACAGTTTTTCATCACCATATATGCGCCTAATCCTTCCGGATGGGGAGCAGTCATGTGATAGGCATCTGCACTCATACCTCCTCCTTTCAGTTCTGCATAAATGGTGGCACCTCTTTTTTTGGCATGTTCATATTCTTCTAAAATGATACTTCCGGCTCCTTCACCCAATACAAAACCATCTCGGTCTTTGTCGAAAGGCCTTGAAGCAGTTTGAGGATCATCATTTCGGGTAGAAAGTGCCATCATGGCATTAAATCCTCCTACGCCACTGGCTGTAACTGCCGCTTCTGAACCGCCACAGACAATCACATCAGCTTTGCCGAGCTGAATCAGCATTTTTGCATCAATAATAGCGTTAGCGGATGAGGCACAGGCAGAAACTGTGGTATAGTTGGGCCCGTGAAAACCATATTCCATGGAAATATGCCCGGGAGTAATATCCGCGATCATTTTCGGGATAAAAAATGGATTGAATCTTGGGATTCCTTCAGAAGCAGCAAAACCAAGAACTTCTTTTTCGAAAGTTTCCAGTCCGCCAATACCTGATCCCCAGATAACGCCTACACGGTTTTTGTTTACGTTGTCTTCCACAATACGCGAGTGGGAAACGGCTTCTTTAGCGGCCACCATTCCCAATTGGGTATTACGGTCCATTTTTTTTGATTCTTTCTTATCAAAATGGCTCAACGGATCAAAACCTTTTACTTCGCATGCAAACTTTGTTTTGAAATTGGAGGCATCGAAAAGAGTAATAGGAGCTGCTCCGCTCTTGCCTTTCACAAGGTTTTCCCAGTATTCTATTGCATTGTTGCCAATAGGCGTCACAGCACCAAACCCGGTAACTACTACTCTTTTCAATTCCATAAATTATATTCTTCTGTTAAAGAAATATTACTTGTTCACTACTTCTTCGATGTAAGCAATAGCATGACCTACAGTAGTAATTTTTTCTGCCTGATCATCTGGGATCTGGATGTTGAATTCTTTTTCAAACTCCATGATGAGTTCTACGGTATCCAAAGAGTCGGCTCCTAAATCGTTTGTGAAGCTCGCTTCCGGAGTCACTTCTGTTTCTTCAACGTCAAGCTTATCAGCGATGATAGCTTTTACTCTTGATGCAATGTCTGACATAGTAATTTAAATTTTTATTGTTGATAATTGCTGCAAATATATAAAATTCTTTCAGAAGTCATGATTTTTTATTCCTATTTAAGCAAATATTGAACATCATTCTGGTATAGAAACCGGATTTTTCACGTTGTGAATAAGATATGAAAAAGGAAGTTGATATTGTTACTGTTTTTGTTATTAAAGAAAATTCCTCATGCTTACCCTGCTTACCGTACGACACAAAGAAGCCCTCTGTTGAGAGGGCTTCCGATTTAAAGCATTAAAATAACTTTATTCCTTAATGAACTTCCGCTGAGCAGATTGTCCATTTTTAGCTTCAATGTTAATGATAAAAATACCATTGATTAATCTGCTGACATCAATCTTATTGTTGAAAATACCTCCGGATTGAACCAGCTGACCAATGGAACTGTAAATGGTGTATTTAGAACCATCTTCCACTCTGGTAATATTCAGAATGTTTCTCACAGGGTTGGGATAAATCTGAATCTGTTCCATATCCAGAATATTAGTTGCTAAAGGTTTTACAATTCTCACATTGTAATCTTCCACTTCTCCGAACTCAAATACTGAACACATTTCAGGTGAACTGTTCCTGCTCATTGCAACTCTCATCACAACATATTTATCTAATGTGAGGCTGGCATAAGCACTGGCTGGCACACTGAAGGTTCCTGTAACTTCCGCATCAGTATTAGGCGGAGACATTAATATTCTTTCTTCATTGGTAAATAATCCATCTCGGTTAAAGTCAATCCACACGGTTACCGCGGCATTGCGAGGTGTTCCGTTCCAGGATTTAGTAATAGAAATCTGGTTATTATTAGACCCTTGCAGCAAAACGATGGATCTGGTTATATCTCCTACGTACGAAGTATAATTGGATGCACCTGAGTTACTGTTCATTTCTTCATTTCCAAAAGGTTTGACATTAACATTAGAAATATGTTCGGCTGAGCTGTCTGTAGATCCCATTTCACAATAATTCAATCCTGGGGTGGTGAACACGTAAGGATCAGAAAATATTTGCGTGCCTCCGTTACACACATTGGCAATCTGTACTTCGTATTGGGTTTCTTCTGTTAGCCCTGTGATGATATAATTATTAACCGAAACAGGAACAGAATTCCAGCCTGCTGAAGATCCTACTTTTCTCCATCTTAAAATATACGTAGCACCAGGAACTGCATTCCAGTTCACCTGTGCCTGAGTCATGGAAAGGTTGGTAATGGATAATCCAACCGGAGCCATTTCACAAGTAGAAAGCGTTGTAAATACTTTCGGGGTTGTATAAATATCAAACGCAATAGAACACGCAGAAGCAATTCTCACCTCATAATTGGTGTATGGCAATAACCCGGTAATCGTGTACGAATTGGTATTTACATTAACCACAGTCCACGTTGTTCCACCAACTTCTCTATACTCTAATGTGTAGGTAAAAGGAATCATAGGATCCCAGGTAACCAACGCTGATGATGCGGTAATGTTATTAACAGTTAATCCACTTGGCGGAACAGGGTTACATTCTGTAGTGAATTCAATATGGGCATACGTTCCTTCTACTCCCTGACATACTGCTGCAACTTCAACTTCATACAGCTGAGATGAAATAAGATTACTCAAATCAATAGAATTGGTTGTAGCCGGCCACGGTGCGGCAGGAACCGGAATGACAGAAACCCAACCAGGTGCTCCTACAGGACGGTACCTTACTATATAAGAGGCTCCACCGATATCCTGAGGCCACGTGATGGTAGCTGTGTTATGAGTAATAGCAGATGCGACCGGTAAAGGTGCCGTATTATTACAAATCACAACCATTACATTATCTATCGCTGCAGGAGGATTAGTTCCTACGGATGCATTATTTCTCCATTCAAAAACAACCCTCATAACTCCTCCCGCAAAGCTGCTTACATCTAAAGCCGGATCTTCATACGTCTGCCATGCATTCTGCAATTGGAAGTTACCGGCAATAGGAATTCTATCCGGAGCTGCTGCTATCAGACTTCCCGCCACCGGCATATAGTCAGTCGGCACCAGCCAGACTCTCATATAATCATTATTGTTTTCTCCTGCTGATTTCCAGTCAAATTTAAAAGTAACCGTAGTTGTTCCCGAAGGAATAGTAATATCCCGATACGCGTGTACTACACTTGGGGTAGTGATGGTATATTCATTAGCTGCTCCGTTATTATTGGAAATATAAATGGCATTGGCAGGATTTCCTGTTGCTGAACCGTAAGCCCATTTGTTGGTCTGAGACCCGTTAATAAATCCAAAATCATTGGGTCCGGTAAAGTTCTGAATATACGGAATAGTAGCCGGAATCTGGGCGGTGGTGAAATAACCTCCGGAGACCCAGAAACTTGTATCCCCCGGACCACAGTTAGAACGCACCCACCAGTAATAAGTAGTGTTCGGAGTAAGTCCGGTTACGTTGTGCGGTGAACCTGCAGCTGTTCCGGTAGGAGCGGTAGTTGGCGTAGGCGGAATATTAGATGGTGATAGGTAGTAATGATAACCATTAGCCGGTGCTGGAACAGCAGGCGTCCACGACAGTGTTGCTGAATTGGAGGTAATATTGGAAGATGCTAAGTTGGAAGGAGGCACCCTACAGGCATTTACCGAAAAATTAATATTATCGATAGCCGCAGGTGGTTGGGTTCCTGTGGTTGCATTATTTCTCCATTCAAATACCAGACGCATAACACCACCTTGAGAAATAAAACTGAAAACAGGCACATTGGTATTCAGATAAGTCTGCCATGTATCTTCCAACTGGAAGTTGCCACCAATTCTAATTTTACCACCACCAGCAGTAATTGCTGCACCGGGAACGATAGTATGGGAAACCGGCACCATCCATACACTGAAATAATCCTGGCCGCTCTGTCCTTCGGATTTCCAGTCGAACATCAATGAACCAAGTGTTGATCCTGCAGGAATTATAATATCACGGTAGGCATGCGCAAAACTTGCGGAAGTAATTGTATAAGCGTTAGAAACTCCATCGTCATTTGAAATATAAATGGAGTTTGGCGGATTTCCTTCCGCTGCACCATACGCCCATTTATTGGTTTGGTTTCCTACAAATGTAAAATCGTTAGGTCCTGTAAAACTTTGATGATAAGGCACGTTCGCCGGTATTTGTCCGGTAGTAAAACTTGGTCCCGGCATCCAAATACTCGTATTTCCCGGTCCACATACGGCACGTACCCACCAATAATACGTTGTATTGGGTGTCAGTCCAGACACTGCCGCCGGTGAAGACGGAGAGGTACCTGAAGGTGCCGTAGCTGTCGTAGGCGGAACATTGGAAGTTGAGATATAATACTGAAACCCATTAGCAGGTGCGGGATTTGGCCCACTCCAAGGCAAGTTAACAGAGTTCGCAGTAACAGTTGTTGGTGCAGATGTAGAAGGCGCTAAACAAGTCGGCACTAAGAAATTAATATTATCAATAGCTGCCGGCGGATCATTAAAAACCGAAGTATCATTTCTCCACTCAAAAACCAAACGAACAATACCTCCTGCAAAAGGAGTAAGGTTAACAGATTGATTAATATAGGTTTGCCAGCTGGACTGCTGATTGAAATTAGACCCAATTTGAGTTCTTCCCGTTCCGGCAACAATCTGCGTTCCTGCGACAGGAGTAAATGTGGTAGGCACTAGCCAAACTCGGAAGTAATCAAAGGTACTTTCTCCAACTGCTTTCCAGTCGAACATCAACGTAGCAAGATTTGTTCCTGCAGGAACAGCAATATCCCTGTAAGCCTGTACCACTGATGTAGTGTTGGAATACGTGTTGGTTAACCCGTCATTATCCGAAATATATATGGAGTTGGCAGGGTTACCTGTTGCTGGTCCGTAAGCCCATTTATTGGGTTGTGTGCCGTTAATAAAACCAAAATCATTAGGTCCGGTAAAGGGTTGCACATATGGCATTGTAGCAGGAATCTGGCTGGTAGTGAAACTTGGGCCGGCCATCCACATACTCTGGTCTGAGGCAGAACAAACTGCACGAACCCACCAATAATAAGTAGTAGATGGTGTGAGTGTAGTTAACGGAACTGAAGTAGTAGCAGTGTTTCCTGTAGGAACTGTTGCTGCTGTAGGGGCAGTATTAGTTGTTGATAAATAGTATTGATACCCATTGGCTGGGTTAGAGGTGGAGGCAGTCCAAGTCAGCGTTGCACTGGTGGCTGCCACGGAGTTAACATTTGTATTTGTAGGAAACAGACAGGTAGGAGGAGGACCGATAATCACCGTATAGTCGTGTGCTTCTCCGAAGCCGGCTGTGTTACACGGAATAGGCTGTGAAGCGTAACGGTCTGCTATTCTCATTCGGTAGGTTCCCGGAGTCACAGTAACAGGAATATTAATGGTACCATTCGTTGCAGAAGCAGCTCCGGTTCCTGTACTGCTGGCTGTGGAGACCAGTTCTGGTGCTGCGTCTGTAAATGTACCATCGTTATTGAAATCAATCCATATTCTCACATTTTGATTGGTGAAATTATGGGTAACAGTATAAGGATAAGGTACAGCAGGTGACATATTGATAATATGTGTAGTAGTATAATCTCCGTAAGCACCAGGTGAGCATCCAGTATTTAAATGGCTGAATCCTGCAAGCGGAATCGTAAAACTATCAATTACATCTCCACTGTTACACCCACTTGCAAACGCCGGTGTACAGTAGGCTTGAGCATTAAAATTAGAAAGAGACCACAGAAAAACGGCCAATAAGTAGAAATATTTCTTCATAATAACTTTTTTAAGTTGAGACTGAGATTTAGGTATTACGCCGGTATAGAGCGATTTACTGAAAACAATAAGTCTATACTAAATACTTTATCCTACAAATCTAAATAATTTTTATGATTAAGTGAATAATAATGAATAAAAAATTAAAGTAACCAATAAAATTAAAAGTATTTGCAGAAGAAAACCTGATATTTCAGAGAAAATAAAAGCCTGCTCAAATTTCACCGGAAATCAGACAAGCTTTAAAAAAAATTTACGGAAGCAGTTATATGTTTGGGGTAGATGCTGCCAGATTGTATTTGGCTACTTTTTTATAAATTTCAAAGATTTGATAAACTCTCCTTTCATATAAGTTCGCACATAATAAACTCCTGCGGGAAAAATCGTTTCAGGGGTTATCTTCAGGACTATAAGTGAAAGACATTCTTCGATTCCATTTGAACAGGGAAATCCGTCTTGCTAATTTTTAACTACTCCATGAAAAATCGCCTACTCAATGTAATGCAATAGAAAAAGCCGCCTCACAATCGTGAAACGGCTTGTATATTAAAATTAATTTCTATTTTTTAATAAATTTCACACTTCCCTTGAATTCTCGGTCTGCAATGGTAATGATATAATTACCCACAGTAAGACGGGAAACATTCACCTTATTGTCTTTTACCATACCGGTATCCACCAATTGACCTACAGCGTTGTGAATCTGATACACCGCTCTGTCTGAAACTTTGGTTATGTTCAAAACATCCGATACAGGATTAGGATACACTCTGAAGTCATCTTTACCAACTTCTTGTGTAGAGAGACCGGAAGTAACCATTACAGTATAGTCTTCCACTTCACCCCAGGCGCCCAAGGACGCATCCATGCAAGGATAATGCTGATAAATGCTCCCTGCCTGACCGTAAAAAGAAATGACCCTCATTCTGTACGGAATATTTTCTACAGCAACATTCGGAACAGAAAAGGTTGCCGTAGCTACCGCAGTGCTTGCCGGGCTGTTCATAATAACTTCCTCTGGGATATCTCCGAAAGTACCATTGGCATTAAAATCAATATAAGCCTGTACTGTATTCGGATAAGGTGTTCCTCCAAGCCATCCTTTTGTCACAGACAAGGTGTACTGCTGACCGGAGCCTTTCACTAAGTTGATTAGTAAGGCGGGGTCATTGGAGTAATTAGAATAGGTACTTGCACCCGAACTGTTATTAACATTTGATAGAGTTACATTGGATATATGATCGTCACTTGCATTCGCTGTACTAGCACTACAGTATACAAGGGTTTTAAATGTCTTTGGAGTAGAGTACGCTCCAGTAACTCCAGAGCAAACTGCTGCGACCTCAACTTCGTACATCGTATTATTGGAAAGTGAAGACAAAGTAACAGGTGAATTGTTAAAAGTCCCTGTTTGCCATGCTGTTTGTCCCACAACTCTATAACGAACGATATAAGTCGCGCCCAACATTGGATTCCAAGAAACTGTTGCCTGAGAACCTGTAACTCCTGAAACCTGAACATTGGACGGAGCAGAACCGTCACAGTTGGAATAGGTAACAACACTTACGGACTGTACGGCATAAAATACATTATTAATTGCCGAAATTCTTAATTTAATGGTTTGTCCATTCAAAGATGCGGGAAAAGACAACGCTTCTGAACCGTCATTGGGAGTTGATGCAGCCAAAACTGTCCAGGTAACTCCGTTATCTGTAGTATAATCAATTTTTACATTTGCTACATTGTAAGGAGCTGCATTGGTTCCTGCTACATCCCAAGAAATGACAGTAGGAGCATTGGTGCTGGCATTTTGAGTATTGATTTTAAATGGTCCGTTATTTCCAACCTGAATAATCTGTTCTGCACTGTTGGTCTGCTGTTGCGCAGGGTTAGGATGATTATCTCTTACAGTAACAACAAAGTTCAACGTTCTGGCAACATTAGAAACCGTTTCCCAATTGGCTTGAGAAGTCAGATTCCCATTCAATACTTCACTTAATCTTGGAAAATATCTGGTCGGAGAAGCTGAAGGGAGAACAGATCTGAAGATAGGTTTACTAGTACTGGTAGGGTCGACATTTGTTGTTGAAGATATTGCGCTGTTGAACTGCTCCCAAGTATATGTTAATGGATTGTTTTCCGGATCTGTAGCGACCGCCGTCAATGCAAAAGCCGTCCCTTTTGGAATAGTGTAAGTTGGTAATGGCTGAATAGCCGGAGGATTGTTTACAATGGGAGTTTCTACATCACAGGTCTTAGAATTCAGGTTTTGTTGAACCTGTATAATACTCACCACGTGAAAATAAGGATCTGCATGATTCTGTACGTTCCAATTGGTAATTCCGGCATAACTCATAATGGTTGAACCAGAACCGGGCTCCATATTGGTACCGGCACCCTCAATATTCATGGAAAAAGTGTGGGTTGCTCCTAACTGATGGCCCATTTCGTGAGCTACATAATCAATATCAAAAGCGTCGCCCTGAGGCACGGTACTGCTAGTAAATGCCGATCCTTTCGCAGTAGAATTCGGTGAACTCGGATTTACGCAGATACACCCGATACATCCCGCATTACCGTTTCCTCCTGATTGCCCGAACAAATGCCCTATATCATAGTTTGCATTTCCTACGACATTGGTCAGGGTTTGCTGTAGCTGTACATTCCAGTTATTCTGGTTGGTATAAGGATCAGTAGCACCATTAAGATAGATGATGGCAGGAAAATTCTGTACATTAAGATGTAATGCGAAATCTTTTTCAAAAACTCCGTTTACCCTTGTCATCGTAGCGTTGATTGCCGATAAGGCGCCTGCCAATGTACCTCCATGATATTGCGTGTACTCTCCCGTAACCGAAACCGCGAGTCTCAGCGTTCTGTATTTTTTATCTGAACTTTTTGCAAAATCGGTCGGATTGTGAGAAAAAGTACTTCCATTCTGATACAAAGCATCCATTTGAGCTTGAGCTACTGAACCTTCCTCTGTAGAACATACAAAACTTCCTTTTTCAGGATCTGTTGTTTTGTAATGTACTCCATAAACAGTTTTGTCAGAATTCATCGGCGAAATAAATTCATATCTGCCGTTTTTGATAATCATGGACTGAAAATCTACCGGAGAAGTACTGAACCTGATATACTTGGAAGGATCATCCAGTCCAACGCCCACATAAGACCCCAAATCATACTGAATCGCCAGTTCTTTGTCCATCACGGGAAAACTATACACTGTGAAGCGTTCCACTTTGCCATCCATAGTAGGTATAGAAATCTGTACGCCTATCGATCCCTTGCCCATTTCCG